>BEHY01000035.1 GCA_002898735.1 Candidatus Thermoflexus japonica | reverse complement strand
CTGAAGGAGAAGTATGGCGGCGATGTGAAGAACCTGCCGCCCATCACCCTGATGGTCAACCAGGTGGAGGGCCATATCAAGATCGCCGAGGCCATCCAGCAGATGTGGAAGGAGGTCCTGGGCGTCGAGGTGAAGCTGGAGACCCAGGAGTGGAAGGTCTACCTGAAGACCCTCCAGACCGACCCGCCGCAGGTCTGGCGGCTGGGCTGGTGCCAGGATTACCCCCACGCCAGTAACTTCCTGAAGGACGTGTTCTACTCCACATCCGACAACAACCACACCAAGTGGGGGAATCCGGAGTTCGACGCCCTGGTGGACCAGGCCCTGAAGGAGACCGACGAGGCCAAGGCCCGCGAGCTCTACGCCAAGGCCGAGGAGATCCTGGTGGCCAAGGACGCGGCGATCATCCCCATCTACTGGTACACCCGCGTCACGGTCACCAAGCCGTATGTGAAGCGGACCTTCTCGGTCCTGGGCGGCCTGGAGCACATTGAGAAGTGGGACATCCAGCAGTAACTTTCGGCAGGGGGAGGGCAGCCCAAAGGCTGCCCTCCCTTCTTGTTCCCCGTTCGGCACCGGGGTATAACAGGAGAGGCCGGGAGCGGGCGGAGACCCATCCGGCCTCTCCTGGTTTCTGGCGGCCTCCCCGCCTCGTACGGGAATTCCCCGGGAGGCTCCGGACGCCGGGTGAGGCACGACGATGCCCCGCTCGGCCCCCATCGCGGGGAGAGGCCATCCCGTCTTTCCGATTTGAGCCGGCAAGTTCCGTCCTGCACCTTATGGGATAAGGAGCGTGGGGATGATTCGCTACATCGTGCGGCGGATGCTGTGGAACCTCCTGGTCCTGTGGGTGATCACCATCATTACCTTCGGCCTTATGCACGCGGTCCCCGGGGGACCTTTTGATCGGGAAAAGCCGTTGCCCCCCGAGATCAAGGCCAATATCGAGGCCAAGTATCACCTGGATAAACCCGTGGTGGTCCAGTATTTCTATTACATGCGCGATCTGCTGGTCCCCCGCTATTCGCCCACCCTCCCGACCTCCCTGCAGGAAGATGCGCTGATCCGCTGGAAAATCGGGCCGGGCTATTTCCTCTGGATCAACCTGGGCCCGTCGTATTCCTCCCGCAGCCGCTCGGTGAACGACATCATCCGCCAGAACCTGCCTGTTTCCTTCGAACTGGGGGTGTATGCCCTGCTGGTCGCGGTCGGGATCGGGATCCCCCTGGGGATCCTGGCGGCCCTCAATCAGAACACCTTCCTGGATTACTTCGGGATGAGCCTGGCGATCTTCGGGGTCTCTGTGCCCGTCATCGTCCTGGGGCCGATCCTGGTCTCCATCTTCGGGGTATGGCTCAAATGGCTGCCGCCGACCGGATGGGGGACCCCCCAGCACGCGATCATGCCTTCGATCGCCCTGGGGCTGGCCAGCTCCGCCCTCATCGCCCGCCTCACCCGGGCCAGCCTGCTCCAGGTGATCCGGGAGGACTACATCCGCACCGCCCGGGCCAAGGGCCTGGCGGAGCGCCTGATCATCATCCGCCACGCCCTCCGGAACTCCCTGATCCCCGTGGTCACCGTCCTTGGCCCCCTCTTCGCCGCCCTGGTGACCGGGACCTTCGTGACGGAGACGATCTTCGGCATCCCCGGACTGGGCCGATATTTCGTCACCAGCATCACCAACCGGGATCATCCGGTGATCATGGGGACGATCCTGATCTACGCGATCTTCCTGGTGATCGCCAATCTGGTGGTGGATATCACGTACGCCTTCCTGGATCCGCGGATCCGGTATACTTAAAGCGGATCTCTCGAATCGGGCTGGAGGGACGGAGCGGGATGCCTTCAACATCCTGCTCAGCGCTCCATATGGAAATTGCCCCGCTTCAGCTTTTGAGGATCGAGGTGGACGATGGCGACACAGGCGATGCGCCGAGGCGCAGAAACGCTCGCGGTTCCCACCCGCCGGCCCGTGGGGTTCTGGGAGGACGCCTTTTACCGGCTCTCCCGCAACCGGGCGGCTATGGTGGGCGCAGGGATCGTTATCCTGCTGATCCTGATAGCCATCTTCGCCCCTGTGATCGCCCCCTATCCCTACGATAAGCAGGTGCTGACCGATCGGGATAAGGTCCCCGCCTGGATGGTGAAGGTCTTTCCCTTCATGGAGCCCTACGCCCGGATCAGCGACCGCTATCTGCTGGGGGCCGACTACGTGGGGCGGGATCTCCTCAGCCGCATCATCTATGGGACCCGCGTATCCCTGACGGTGGCCTTCGTGGGGCCATTGATCAGCCTGATCGTGGGCACCACCTATGGCCTGATCTCCGGCTACTTCGGCGGCCGGCTGGATAACATCATGATGCGTCTCGTGGATGTCCTCTACGCCTTCCCAGGGCTGCTGTTCATCATCCTCCTGATGGTGTTCTTCCGGCAGGTGCCCCAGGAGCCCCGCTCCGTCTGGGATGCGATCCGCATCCAGATGTATAAGATCGACGCCGCCTTCGGGGGGATGCTCTTTATCTTTGTCGGCATCGGCCTGACCGCCTGGGAGAACATGGCCCGTCTGGCCCGGGGGCAGGTCCTCTCCGTCCGGGAGAAGGAGTTCATCGAGGCCGCCCGGGCCATCGGGGCCGGCCACCTTCGGATCATGTTCCGCCACATCCTGCCCAACATCATCGGCCCGCTCATCGTGGCGGAAACCCTGGCCATCCCTTCCTACATCACCACCGAGGCCTTCCTGAGCTTCATCGGCCTCGGGGTGAACCCGCCCACCCCCAGCTGGGGGCTGATGATCTCCCAGGGCGCCCAGGCCATCCGCACATACCCTAACCAGGCCCTGGCGCCCGCCCTGGCCCTGGCCATCACGATGTTCGCTTTTAACTTCCTGGGGGACGGGCTGCGGGACGCCCTGGATCCGCGCATGCGCGGCACGCAATAACACCCGGACCTATGCAGCCCGGACTTCCATTGGAGAGGTTCGAATGCCCTCTCCCCCGCCCCTTCAGGCCACGGGGAGAAAAGAACGTTTGGGGGCCGGGCGGCCTGCCCGGCTCCCAAAGTCCCTGTTGGAGAAGTCCGCGTCGTTCGATCCTCACATGGGAGGTTCGGGATGGGGCGTCTGATGAGCGAGGTGGCCATCGTCGGCGCCGGCTGGAGCGGTTTCCGCTCGATCACCCCCGATCTCTCGTTCCGGGAGATGATGTTTGAGGCCGCCGCCATGGCCTACGCCGATGCCGGGATCCACCCCCGCCGGGATCTGGACGGACTGGTCACCGCGGAGGAGGATTTCCACGAAGGCATCGCCATCAGCGATGAATACGTCCCCGACCAGATGGGAGCTGTCCTCAAATCCGTGCACACCATCGCCGGAGATGGGCTTCAAGCGCTGGCCGCCGGGGTGATGCAGATCGCCGCCGGCGCTGCCCGCATCCTGGCCGTCGAATCCCACAGCAAGGCCAGCAACATCCGGAACCTCCCCCAGATCACCGCCCTCGCGCTGGATCCGGTGTTCCAGCGCCCCCTGGAGGCTCACCCCCTCTTCATCGCCGGGCTGGAGATGCGCCGGTATCTGGAAGCCACCCGCACCCCGTTGGAGCATGTGGCCCGGGTGGTGGTCAAGAACCGGCGCAATGCCATGCGAAACCCGCGAGCGGCCTTCCCGGCGGAGCTTTCCGTTGAAGACGTGCTGAGCAGCGAACCCCTGGCGGAGCCCCTCACCCGGCTGATGGCCGCAGAACCCGCCGATGGATGCGTGGTTCTGGTCCTGGCTCGAGGGGATGTCGCCCGATCCCTCACCGATCGGCCGATCTGGATCCGGGGCATCGGATGGGCGACGGATTCCTACACGCTGGAAAACCGGGACTGGGAGGGAGCCCGTTACCTGCGCCGGGCGGCGGAGCTGGCGTATCAGCAGGCCGGGATCCGATCTCCCCGCCGGGCTTTCGATTTCGTCGAGGTGGACGATACGTTCGCTTACAAAGAGCTCCAGCACCTGGAGGCCCTGGGCCTCTGCCGCCCGGGGGAGGCGGGCTGGTGGACCGCCGAGGGGGCCACGGAGATCGGAGGGGAGCTGCCGGTAAACCCTTCCGGGGGGTGCCTGGGCGAAGGGCATCTGCTGGATGCCTCGGGACTGGCCCGGGTGCTGGAGGCCGTGCTTCAGCTCCGGGGAGAGGCCGGCCCCCGACAGATCCCGAATGCCCATACCGCCCTCGTGGCCTCATGGCGAGGGCTGCCCACCGCCACCGGAGCGGTGGCGATCCTGAGCCGGGAACCCTAAGAGATGAAGCGAAACGACCTGCACCCCTTTCTGCCATCCGGCCGCGTCAGAGCACGGCGGTAGACGCAGGGATGAGGGCCCTGTCGGGCAGGCCCACCGGCGCAGAGCGCTCACCGTCTGATCCTGCGCGTCCTTCCGCCATCGGGGGAGAAGAGGAAGCCCCGTCCAGAAGGGTATCCTCAGGGACCGGCCGGAGGTGCTCATGCATCCGGAGGAACTGCGGGCGCGATTGGATCAACTGGAAAACGAAGTGATCGTGCTCAAGCATGTGATCCGCCTTATCCTGGCCGCCCACCGACGCAATCTCCCCCCTTTTCCCGGCCAGCGGCTGGATCCGGAGACCGTGCGGCAGGTGCGGCGGGAGATCCAGGCCCAGTGGGATCAGGAGTGGCATGATCTGATCACTTCGAATTCGAGGTCCCTGTGAGAGCTTACGTTCTGGACACCCACGCCCTGATCTGGTATCTCACCCGGGATGAGCGATTGAGCCCGGCCGCTCGCCGTGCGCTGGAGGAGATCGAGCGCGGGGAAGCCCGAGGCCTGATCCCCATCGTGGTTCTGCTGGAATTGATCCGGATCGAGGAGAAGGAGCTGATCCCACCGCTCTGGGAGATCGCCATCACCACCCTGCTGGGAGAGGGGAGATTCGAAATCGTCCCCCTGGATCTCAGCCTGCTGGCCCTGGTTCGGGAACTTCCCGAGCTGGAAGACCTGCATGATCGGGTGATCGTCGCCACCGCGCAGCGTTACAACGCGGTGCTGGTGACCTACGACGAGACCATCCGTCAGTCCGGGCGGGTGGAGACGCTCTGGTGAACCGCTCCGCGGAACTGGATCCATTTTCAGATCTCCAAACAGGGAGGAAACGCGCCATGGCTGGACGACGGGTGGCCATTGTGGGCGCCGGGATGACGAAATTCGTCCGTCGGGCCCTGGAGACCGGCCAGGAGCTGGCCTGGGAGGCCGCCAGCAAGGCGCTGGAATCCTGTGAGATGACCCTGGATCAGATCGACGCCGTGGTCCTGGGCTCCGCTCCGGACGCCTTCGATGGCGTCCATATGAAAGTCGAATATCTGAGCCCCGGGGCGGGGGCCTGGGGCAAACCGACCATCCGGGGATATGTGGGCGGCGGGACGGGGGTCTTCGCGGCCATCCAGGGCTGGTATCACATCGCCAGCGGGATGTTCGATACAGTGCTGGTGGTGTGCGAGGAGAAGATGTCCTCCTGCCACCCGCACCCGCAGGCGGCCTTCAATTACATCTTCGATCACACCCTGGAACGCCCCCTGGGCCCCAACCTCCTGTGGATCTTCGCCCTGGAAATGAACGCCTATATGACCAAATACGGCCTGACCAAGCGGGATATCGCGATGGTGGCGGTGAAGAACAAACGGAACGCCGCCGACCATCCCGCCGCCCAGCTGGGGGATCCCCACATCACGATCGAGGACGTGCTCAACTCGGAGGTGCTGGCATGGCCGGTCCAGCGGTTGGATGTCTCCCCGACCAGCGATGGGGCGGTCGCGATCGTGATGGCCGCTGAGCATATCGCCCGGCGGGTGACGAACAAGCCGGTCTGGGTGGAGGGAGTGGGCTGGTCCCTGGACACCCAATACTGGACGAACCGGGATCTCTCCTACCCGACGTATGTGGAGGAGGCCGCCCGCAAGGCCTACGCGATGGCCGGGATCCGGGAGCCCCGCAAGGAGATCCATATCGTGGAGCCCTACGATCCTTTTGATTACAAGGAGCTCCACCACCTGGAGGGGCTGCTCCTGGCGGATCGGGGGAAGGCAGCCGAGCTGATCGCCCTGGGGATCGCCAACCGGGATGGGGATATGCCGGTGACGCCGTCGGGAGGGCTTCTGGGGGTCGGCAACCCGATCGCGGCGGCCGGTTTGATGAAGGTGGCGGAGATCTTCTGGCAACTGCGGGGGGAGGCCGGGAAGCGCCAGGTGCCCGGCCAGCCCCGGCGCGGCCTGGCCCAGGCCTGGGGCGATCTCATGCAGGTGGGCACAGTGATCATCCTGGGGATCTGAGTCATCGGGCAGGGCACTCCAGTCAGGAGGCGCGTCGATGGAGCGCTGGGTCTATCCGGTCACCAGCCTTCGGCCAGAGGATGTGGAGCAGAAACGGGTCTGCACCACGCGAACCCCGCTGCGGGGGGAATACGCCTGGGACGCTGGGGTGGCGGTCGGGCGGTTCCTAACGGAGTTGAAGGCGGGCCGCCTGATCGGGCGTCGCTGTCGGGCCTGCGGCCGGGTGATGATCCCCCCCCGGATGTTCTGTGAGCAGTGCTTCCGACCCACCGATGAGTGGGTGCCCCTGGCCGATACCGGCACCGTGATCACGTTCTCGGTCTGCACCATCTCCTGGGACATGCGCCGCCTGGAAGTCCCGGAGGTCCCCGCGGTGATCGCCATCGATGGGGCCTCCCCGGGGATGGGGATCATGCACAAGCTGGGGGAGGTCGGCCGAACCCTCGAGGAGATCCTGGATCGGGTCCGGATCGGGATGCGCGTCCAGGCGGTCTGGAAGCCGGCCGGGGAGCGAGAGGGCGCGATTACGGACATCCGCTATTTCCGACCCCTGGAGGACTGAGGAGGCCCCTATGCCCCTGATCGAACGCATCCAGCATCTGGACGAGGTCCGGGCCTGGCGGGGAACCATCCAGCTGGAGGGCGTCTACACCGCGGGCGTGGCGGGGGAGCGCTGGCTGCGCGGGTTGCAGGAAGGGAAAATCTACGGAACCCGTTGCCCCCGCTGTCGATATACTTATGTTCCGGCCCGACGGTTCTGCGAGCGCTGCCTGGGCCCCCTGGGGAAAGACACCTGGATCGAGGTCGGCCCTTCGGGGACGCTGGTTTCGTGGACCCGACTGCACGTGGCTCCGGACGGAACCCGACAGGTTCCCCCACGGACCCTCGGGCTGATCCGTCTGGACGGCGCGGATGCGGTCCTGGTGCACGAGCTGATCGATGGTCAGGAATGGACCAGCGGCATGCGGGTGGAAGCCGTCTTCCGGCCGCCGGCCGAGCGGTCGGGAAGCATCCGGGATCTGCTCGGATTCCGCCCCCTTTCGCCCTGAACATCGGGCCGCCTATTTGTGATTTTATTCACAATAAGGACTTGCCTGGAATCGAGGGGGCCCCTATAATAGGAGCAACCCTGGCGGGGATCCCGGCCAGGGCGGGAGAGGGGAAGCTTTGAAATCCTGAGGGGGAGGGATCCGCCGCCCGGATCCGATTTTCTCCCTCCCCCGCGGAGGAGAACGCAGGGATGGAGCACCACCCCTCGGTTCGGAAATCCTCTCGTGCCGGGAGGATAAGGGGGCGCCTGCTGCGGGTCCCTTCCGCCCGTGATGGGCAGGTCTCCTGGTCTATTCCGCTTCATGCCCAACTCAGAAAGCTGCAAGATGCGGTTCGGAGAGCCCTGGCGTTCGGCGCCGCGCTATGGGCTCATTACAGTGTGCACATCGGCCTGGTCCTGGTCGTGGGATTGCTCCATCTGGCCCTCACCCAGAGCCGGATGGCCCCTGCATGGCTCCTCCAGCCGATCCAGCTTCCGGAGACTTCCCGGAATGAACCCGCCTCTCCGGAGGTTCTGCAAGCGCTCCTCCGCCGTTCCGCCTATCTGGGGGGCACCCGTCGGAGCGGCCCCGCGTTATTAATCCGGCAGGTGGATCTCCACACCGAGATCCCGGAACGGCCTCGACGGGGGATCATCACCTACACGGTTCAACCTGGGGATACCCTCTTCGGGATCGCCGAGAAGTTCAAGCTGCGCCCGGAGACGATCCTGTGGGCAAACTATGATGTCCTTCAGGACGATCCTCATCTGCTGGACATCGGCCAGGTCCTGAACATCCCGCCGGTGGATGGGGTCCTCCACGTGGTGAAGGAAGGGGAAACCCTGGAGGCCATCGCCAAGAAATACAACGTGACCCCCGAGGCCATCCGCAACGCGGAGTGGAACGGCCTGATGGAGGGCGGCGAACCCCAGGTTGGCCAGGTGCTGATCGTGCCGGGCGGCACCCGTCCCTTCGCGGGATGGACGCCCCCTCGCCAGGCGTATGTAATTGTTGCGGGCGGCAAACGGCTGCCCTCCGGCGCCTGCCCCAGCGTGCAGGTCCCCCCGCTGGGCACGGGGAGCTTCGTCTGGCCGGTCAACAGCCGCTGGCGCTCCGGCTATGATTTCACCGCTTACCACCCGGGGGTGGACTTCGCCGGGCGACAGGGGGATCCGGTGTATGCGGCGGACGCCGGAACGGTTGTCTACGCGGGCTGGAGCACCGTCGGCTACGGCAACCTGATCGTCCTGGATCACGGGAACGGCTACCAGACGTATTATGCGCACCTCAGCGTCATCTTCGTGGGCTGCGGGCAGCAGGTGGCCAAAGGGGCGACCATCGGCCTGGTGGGCTCGACCGGCCGCTCCACCGGGCCCCACCTGCACTTTGAGATCCGGGGCCCGGGCGGGTTCGTGAATCCCTGGCGGGCTCTTCCTTAAATTTTAAGAAACGCCCCAGACAGGGGACAGGGAGCAGAGGCTGCCTGTCCCCTGTTGGATTTCTTCCTCGCGAATCCCCCGCCAGAAATAAGGGAAGAGCTTGCGCTAAGATATAGAGGATCCTCCGGCGGGAGGCCTTCTTCCCAATGTCCCTCGAGCGGATCGGGGCGATCCTGGGGATTGGCATGCTGGCGGCGCTGGGCGCGTATCTGGTGGGGATCGGGGCGGTATACGAGCGGCTGAGCGCGGCCCGGCGGCGGGCCCATCTGGGATGGTTCCTCCTGGGCCTGAGCCTGGCCGGACTGGGATTCATCCCTTCGCCGATCCCCCTGGGTCCGGCCTATCGTTTTACCGTGAACATGATCCAGTTCATCGTCCTCACCGGGCTGGCCGCCCCCCTGATGCTGATGGGTTTGCCCGAACCCTTTTTCGACCCATTCCTCCGCTCCGGCCCCCTCCGGGACCTGGGCCTCCGCCTGACCCGGCCCATCCCGGCGTATCTGACGGCCAACCTGGTCTTCTTCGCCTGGCACACCCCGATCCTCTTCGAACTGGCCTCCCGCAGCGTGGGCCTGTGGGCCTTCAAGCAGGGCCTCTTCCTGATCGCCTCCATGCTGGCCTGGTGGCCGGTGCTGAGCCCCACCCGGGCATGGCCTCGCCTCTCCGAACCCGGCCAGGTGCTGTATCTCTTCTTCCTCGCCATGCCGACCACCCTGCTGGGTGCTCTGTTCACCTTCCCTGACACCCGGATCTACAACCCGACCGCGCTGGGCTTTGAGGTCTGCGCCCCGGCCTCGCTGGAGGATCAGCGGATGGCGGGGCTTTTCATGTGGGTGCCGGGAGCGCTGATCTATCTCGGGGCGCTGACGGTGGTGTTTTTCCGATGGTTCGGGAGAGAAGGGACATAGCGAACCGGGGCTCCGAGGGGGAAGGGAGACCTTCCGAAGGCCGGGCGGCGCTGAAGGCGACCCCGCTTCCCCAGACCCCCCATCCCTGCGCGACCGGGGATCACGAATCGGTGGTCCAGCGGGGGAACGATCGGGGCCGTCGGGGCTCCTCGCCGCCCTCCAACAGATGGCGTCCCCGCCGCAGATCCGCCTCGTGCTTCAGAAGGACCGCCAGGGTGCTCTCCAGGGTCCTGCGGTCCAGGTGCTGAGCGTTCAGGGCCACCAGCGCCCGCGCCCAGTCCAGCGTCTCGCTGATGCTGGGCTGCTTCTTGAGATCCAGCCGCCGCAGACGCTGAACCAGCTCCACGACCTGCCGGGCCAGCTGCGGCGCGAGCTCCGGCACCTTCAGGCGGACGATGGCCAGCTCCTGCTCCAGCGAAGGGTAATCGATGAACAGGTAAAGGCAGCGGCGCTTAAGGGCTTCGCTCAGCTCGCGGGTGTTGTTGCTGGTGAGGAAGACCATGGGGATATGCTTCGCCCGGAGGGTCCCCAGCTCCGGGACGCTCACCTGGAAGTCGCTGAGGACCTCCAGGAGAAAGGCCTCGAACTCGGCGTCGGCGCGGTCGATCTCATCGATGAGGAGGACCACCGGCTCCTCGGAGAGGATGGCTTTGAGCAGGGGGCGGGGGAGCAGGAAGCGCAGGGAGAAGAAGACATCCTCCTCCTGGGCGATGCGATCGGCGGCTTCCCGCAACGTGGCGGCGTCGGACAGCACCGCGTTGAGTTTGTCCCGCAGCAGCTGGGTATAGAGCATCTGCTTGGCGTATTCCCACTCGTAGAGCGCCTTGGTTTCATCCAGCCCCTCATAGCACTGGAGACGGATGAGCGGACGGCCGGTGGCAGCCGCCCATGCTTTGGCGAGCTCCGTCTTGCCGACCCCCGCGGGGCCTTCGATCAGCACCGGCTTGCCCAGGCGTTCGGCGAGGAAAACCGTCGTGGCGCTCTCATCGGAGGCGATATACTGCTGGGCGGCCAGTCGTTGCCGGACCTCCTCAATCGAAGCGACCATAAGCCCCCCTTCCCAGATCCCAGCCCGATCCGGCGGCCGGTCGGATTGCTCTTCATTCTAAGGAGCGCGGGGGATTCCGTCAATTTCTGCACGGCCACTGACCCGGGCGAGGGAAACTGCACCCGGATCTGCGAGGGTTAGTTCAAGAAATCACAAATCGATCCGGCCATCGCCGGCGGCCTGAACTTTTTCTGAACTTTAAAGGCTTAAGATGTTATATAACCGGAGACGATCGATCCCATTCATCCGGGAGGGGAACATGAGCGAGTTAACCGCACGGGATGTGATCATGCGCATGCCGGAGGCCTTCCAGCCCGACAAGGCGCAGGGGGTGAACGCCACCATCCAGTATTCCCTCACCGGCGAGGGAGGGGGCGACTGGTATATCGTGATCGCCGAGGGCACCTGCTCCGTCCATGAGGGCAGGGCGGAGAAGGCCGATGTGACGCTGACCATGGACGCCCGGGACTTCGTGGATATCGCGACCGGGAAGCTGGACGCGATGAAGGCTTTCATGAGCGGCAAGCTTAAGGTCAGCGGCAACATGATGCTGGCCACGCGCCTGACCTCGTTCTTCCGCATGGGGTAGATCGGGTTCGTATCCGGGGGCTTTTATAAGGAGGGAAGGGCCATCCTGCCACCTTGAAGTCGAGTTCAAAGGTGGAGGCCCCTGAAAACCCGAGCGCGAGGCATCGCTCACCCCGTCGAAGGGGAGGAGGTCGCCATGGAGGAGCGGCGATGGCATCGTTTCTATGATTTCTGGGTGCCGCGCTCGCTGACGTATCCCCGGCAGCCCCTGAGCGCCCTCATGGATTTCGCGGCCAATCAGTATGGGGATCGCACCGCGACGATCTTCTATGGGGCGGAGATGACGTATCGGGATCTCCGGGCCCACTCGATCCGCCTGGCCACCGCTCTGGACGCCCTGGGGGTCCGGCCCGGGGATCGGGTGGGCCTCATGCTCCCGAACTGCCCCCAGTTCTTCATCGCCTTCTACGCCATCCTTCGCCTGGGCGCCGTGGTGGTCCCGCTGAACCCCCTCTACGTGGAGCGGGAGCTCCGCTACGTGGTGGAAGATAGCGGGATGCGGGCACTGATCGCCCTGGACACGATGGCCCCGAAGGTCATGGCCGTGCGCGAGCAGGCCGGGCCGGAGCTCGTGATCTTCGCCGGCCTCCAGGACTACATGCCGGAGGCTGTCCGCCCCATCTATCTCCAGCGGATCCAGGCCCAGGGGATGAGCGTGGAGACGCCCGCCGGCCCGGGGCTCTACCGCTGGACGGACCTGATGGAGCGGGCGGGGGAGCGCTTCTTCCAGCCGCCCGTGAACCCGGTGGAGGACGTCGCCGTCCTCCCCTACACGGGCGGCACCACCGGCCTGCCCAAGGGGGTGATGCTCACCCACTTCAACCTCTTCGCCAACGTGATCCAGGCCTACGTCTGGGCCCGGGAGTTCGTCCGGAGGGGGGAGGAGCGTTACCTGGTGGTGCTTCCCCTTTTCCATTCTTTCGGCATGACCTCGCTGATGAACGTGGGGATGTTCAACGGGGCGACCTTCATCCTGTTGCCCCGTTTCGATGTGGAGGAGGCGCTGAACGCGATCCGGACCTATCAGCCCACGTTCCTGCCCGCCGTGCCGACGATGTATATCGCCCTGCTGAACCATCCGCGGGCCGCCGAGTCCGGCCTGGGCTCCATCCGCCTGTGCAACAGCGGCGCCGCCCCGCTGCCGGTGGAGGTCATCCAGCAGTTCGCCCGCTTCTCCTCCGGCACCTTCATCGAAGGCTACGGCCTGACGGAGGCCTCCCCCATCACTCACATCAACCCCATTATGAACCTCAAGAAGCTGGGAAGCATCGGGCTTCCTATCCCCGACACGGACGCCCGCATCGTGGATGTGGAGACCGGGACGCGCGAGCTGGAGCCGGGCGAGATCGGCGAGCTGATCATCCGGGGCCCGCAGGTGATGAAGGGCTACTGGAACCGGCCGGAGGAGACCGCGCAGACCCTGCGGGACGGCTGGCTCTACACCGGGGACATCGCCCGGATGGACGAGGACGGCTACTTCTATATTGTTGACCGCAAGAAGGATATGATCCTCACGGGCGGCTTCAATGTCTACCCGCGGGAGGTGGAGGAGGTCCTGTATGCCCATCCCGCGGTCGTGGAGGCCGCCGTGGTCGGCGTCCCGGATCCCTACCGCGGAGAGGCGGTGAAGGCCTACGTGGTCCTCAGGCCCGGGGCCCAGGCCTCCGAGGAGGAGATCCTGGAGCACTGTCGCCGGAACCTCGCGCCCTACAAGGTTCCCCGGAGCGTGGAGTTCCGGGATTCCCTGCCCAAGTCGATGGTCGGAAAGGTGCTCCGGCGGGTGCTCCGGGAGGCCGCGCCGGCGATCGCAGCGCCCTCGCCCGCGGTGCCGCCGGATGTCCCCATCCGGGCGTTCTTTACGGAATGGGTTCCCCGGCTCTTCGAGGCGGCCGTCGCCGCCGCCCCTCCGGAGGGGATGGAGGGGACCACCCTGATTGTCCGCTACCGGGTGGATGGTGAGATCTTCACGCTGCGGGTCGAGGATGGCCGGCGCCTGAAGGTGGTCGAGGGGGAGACGGGGGAGACGCCCCATGTGGAGCTGATCCTCGATCCGGAAGCGCTGCGAGAGGTCATCACCGGCCGCCTCTACATGGGGGAGCCCCCTTACCTGGCCTTCCGATCCCGGCGCCGCTTCGAGGCGCTTCAGCGCCTGAAGGGGACGGTGCGCCTGGAGCTGGAACGGCCCGATGGAACCCTCTGGCAGGCGACGGCTATCTATAACGGGGCAGCGGAGCCCTCGGGCACTCTGCGCATGACCACCACGGATTACAGCTCGATGCAGCGCGGGGAGCTGGACGGCCAGGTGGCTTTCGCCACCGGGAAGCTGCGATGGGAGGGCGACTTCACCCTTCTCATCGGCCTGCGCACATTGAGGGAATAAGGAATGCGGGGGCCGGGAGCGTGGCGATCGGTTTGGGATCCTTACTGGAGGGAGATGGCGATGATCTCGTTTGAGCCGACCGATGAGCAGCGGATGCTGATCCAGACGGTCCATGCCTTCGCCGAAGAGCACCTGCGCCGGGTCGCGCGGGAGTGCGATGAGACCGGCCAGGTCCCGGAGGACGTGATCGATCGCGGATGGTCCATCGGGTTGCTCCCCAGCATGATCCCGGAGGCCTATGGGGGCTTCGGCGAGCCGTCGGCGCTGACCAGCGTGCTGGCCCTGGAGGAGCTGGGCTGGGGGGATTTCACCCTCGCCCTCTACCTGCTGGCGCCCCACGCGGTGGCCTTACCGATCCTGCTGTATGGAACCGAGGAGCAGAAGCGCACCTACCTCCCCCGCTTCTGCGGGGAGCGCTTCGTGAAAGCGGCGGCGGCGCTGATCGAGCCCAGCTTCCTGTTCGATCCCTTCCAGCTGAAGACCACCGCCCATCGGGAGGGGGAGGAATACGTTCTGAACGGGATCAAGATCGGCGTCCCCTTCGGGGCGGAGGCGGAACTGCTCCTGGTCTACGCCGGCGAGGATGGGCGCACCCAGGCCTTCCTGGTGGAGAAGGGGACGCCGGGGCTGGTGGTGAAGGGTCGCGATCGCTACGCCGGGATCCGCGCCCTCCCCACCTATGAGATCGCTCTGGAAGGATGCCGCGTTCCCCTCTGCCAGCGGGTCGGTGGGGAAGCCGGGATCCCGATGGATCGGCTGCTGGAGCGATCCCGGGTAGCGCTGGCCGCCCTGGCGGTCGGGCTGGCCCGGGGGGCCTTCGAGTACGCGCGGGATTACGCCAAGCAGCGGGTCCAGTTCGGTGAACCCATCGCCCACCGCCAGGCCATCGCCTTCATGATCGCGGAGATGGCCATCGACATCGACGCGGCCCGGCTGATGGCCTGGGAGGCCGCGTGGAAGATCGACCGCGGGGAGGACGCGGCCCGGGAGGCCTATCTGTGCAAGCTCTTCGCGGACGACATGGCCCTGCGCGTCACCGATGGCGCCGTCCAGACCCTGGGTGGCCACGGCTACATCCGGGACCATCCGGTGGAGATGTGGCTGCGCAACGCCCGGGGCCTCCCCATGCTGGAAGGGATGGTGATGGTGTGAAGAGGATGGGGGTCCTGTTCAACCTGTGCGCCTGGGAGGTGCTGCATGATCAGCTTTGAGATCCCGGAGGAAATCCAGCAGCAGCGGGAGATGGCCCGCATGATCGCCGAGCAGCTGATGCGGCCCAACGCCCGCTATTACGATGAGCACGAGCACGAGATCCCCTGGGACTTCGTGAACACCATGTGGCCCATCGTGCAGCAGGACTGGATCCGGATCGTGCGGCGGGCGGAACGACAGCTGGCCGGGGAGCAACCGACGGAGAAGAAGCGCGAGGGGCCGCGTTACGATAACCTGCGCATGATCTTCCTGGTGGAGATGCTGACCTGGGGCGATGCGGGCCTCTATCTCTGCATGCCCGGCCCGGGCCTGGCCGGCTATTCCATCAACGCCGTGGGCACGCCCGAGCAGAAGGTCCGCTTCCTCAAGCGCTACACCGAGGGCGGCCCGAAGTGGGGCGCCATGGCGGTGACCGAGCCAGGGGCCGGCTCCGATGTCTCAGCCATCCAGACCACGGCGAAGCGCGAGGACGGACACTGGGTGCTGAACGGGGAGAAAATCTTCATCACGAACGGCTACCTGGCCCTGGAGGCCTCGGATGGGATCGTCGTGGTCTGGGCGACCATCGATAAGACGGCCGGGCGGGCCGGGATCAAGCCCTTCGTGGTGGAGGCGGGCACCCCGGGGGTGAACATCACCAAGCGGGAGCACAAGCTGGGCATCCGGGCGAGCGACACGGCGGCCATCCGCTTCGACAACGCCCGCATCCCCCTGGACAACATCCTGGGCAGCCCGGAGATCCTGGACACGGCGCGCACGGATGGGTTCAAGGGGGTGATGGTGACCTTCGACGCCTCCCGGCCGGTGGTGGCCGCCGGCGCCCTGGGCATCGCCCGCGCCGCCATCGAGTTCACCAAGGAGGTCCTGGAGAAGGAAGGGATCCGCATCCGCTACGGCCTCCCCCGGCATCAGCTGACGGCGATCGAGCGGGATGTGATGGAGATGGAGGCCATGCATAAGGCGGCGTGGCTGCTCACCCTGCGGGCCGGCTGGATGCTGGATCAGGGGAAGCCCAACGCCCTGGAGGCCTCCATGGCGAAGGTGAAGGCCGGCAAGGCCGTGACCTGGATCACCTACAAGGCCGTGGAGATCCTGGGGCCGCTGGGCTACTCCACCCGTTACCTGGTGGAGAAGTGGATGCGGGACGCCAAGATCAATGACCTCTACGAGGGGACCGGCCAGATCAACACCCTGATCGTCGCCCGCCGGGTGCTCGGCCTGACCAGCCGTGAGCTGAAGTAGGAACGCCGGCATGCGGAGCCCGCCTTCAGGGAAGCAGGGAGCCGTCACGCATTTCGAGAAAAGGCGCATCGAAGATTTGAGGTGGTGCATCATCACGGAAGCCCAATGACCAGGAGGCGGGCAATGCTGCGCCGGATACAGGCCATCCTGGAGGAAGAGCAATACCGCTGGCTGCGCGACGAGGCCGAGCGCCGGGGCCTTTCGGTCTCCGCGCTGATCCGGGAGGCGGTTGAGGTGCTGCGAGGGCGCCAGGCCTGGCGGCCGCTGGATGAAAGCCCGTTCTGGGAGCTGGTGGGCGCTGGGAAGAGTCACCAGAAGGGTCCGGCGATCAGTGAGAACGTTGACGATTGGGTCTATCCTCTCCCTCCTCATCGCCGGCCGCGCCGCTCTCGATCTCGATCGTAGAGGTGGTCATGGATGCGACGCCGGATCCTGGTGGATACCAGCGCGTTGTTTGCCCTCGTGGACTCACGGGATCCCCACCACGCGATGGCCCGGGAGACCGATATCCACTATCGGGACGCTGAGCACATCCTTATGAGCGGGTTGGGGATCCGGCGAATTCCATCGCGCAGGCGCTGAGGAGGCTGGCTTCGGATGCGGATCGATCTGCGGGATCAGGTGGCCATCGTCACGGGGGCCTCGCGGGGGATCGGGCGGGCCATCGCCCGGGCCCTGGCCGAGGCCGGGGCCCGGGTGGTGATCTCCAGCCGCAGGGCGGAGAACCTCACCCCTGTCGCCGAGGAGATCCGCGCCCTGGGCGGGGAGGTCCTAACGGTGCCGGCCCACACCGGCCGCATGGCGGAGGTCGAGCGGCTGGTGGAGGAGACCGTGAAAGCGTTCGGGCGGGTGAACATCCTGGTCAACAACGCAGCCACGAACCCCCACTTCGGGCCCACCCTGGACGCCGACGAGGGCCAGTGGCAGAAGATCCTGGAGGTGAATCTCCTGGGCTACTGGCGGATGGCCAAAGCGGTGGCCCCGGTGATGCGGGCCCAGCGGCGGGGCAAGATCCTCAACATCGCCTCGGTGGCCGGGCTGCGCCCATCCCCGGGGATGGGCCTTTACGGCGTCTCCAAGGCCGGGGTGATCATGCTCACCCAGCTGCTGGCCCTGGAGCTGGCGCCGGACAACATCCAGGTGAACGCGATCGCGCCGGGGGTGATCCGCACCCGCTTCAGCGAGCTCCTCTGGAGCACGCCGGAGATCTCCCGGCGCATCCTGCAGGCCACCCCCCAGGGGCGCTTCGGGGAACCGGAAGAGGTCGCCCGCCTGGCCGTGTTCCTGGTCTCCCCCGCCGCCGATTTCATCACCGGAGCCGTCTACATCGTGGACGGAGGGCTTTCGCTGGCCGGGGGGCTGGCTTCGTAGGATCACAGGAGGCATCGCCGATGGGCTATCGGATCCACCAGGTGTCGGGTGAGGTGCAGCTTCGGGTGCTGGAGTGGCCCGGGGAGCGGGGAACGATCCTGGCCCTCCACGGCCTGACGGGCTATGCGGAGACTTTCCTCCCGCTGATCCCGGCGCTGAATCCGCCCTACCGGGTGCTGAGCATGGATCTGCGGGGCCGGGGGGAGAGCGAGCAGCCGGCGGATCCCCGCGCCTACGGCCTGGAGGCGCACCTTCGGGATATCGCCACCGTGCTGAAGGCCCTGGCCCCCGAGGGGGCGCTGCTCATGGGGCACTCCCTGGGCGCCATGCTCAGCCTGGCCGTCGCGGCGGAGCATCCGGATTCGGTTCGGGGGCTGGTCCTGTTCGATGGGGGGCCGCTCCCCTCCCGCGCGTTCTCCGAATCCCTGAACCAGGTGCTGAACGCCCGCGTGGAGGAGCTGCCCTCCCTGGAAGCCTTCCGGGAGCTGGCCCGCGCGATGCCCTTCCTGCAACCCTTCGACGAGCGCCTGATGCCGATCCTGGAGGCCGGGCTGATCCGCGAGCCCGATGGCCGGGTGCGGGTGAAGTTCCCCTCCCGGCTGGGGACGCTGGAGGCCATGGAGCTGGGGGCGCTCTGGAACGACCGCCTGCGCGGGTATGCCGGGCGGATCCGATGCCCGGTGCTCTTGCTGAAAGCGCCCGTGGGCACCTTCGGGCCCCACGATCGCTTTTTCACCGAGGCCGAAGAGCGCCTGCTGCGGGAGGTGGTCCCCCAGGCGCGGATCGCGGAGGTCCCGGACACCACCCACTACACCATCGTGCTGGGATACCATCCCGAGCGCGATCGCCTCGTGCGGGCGTTCGTGGAGGAGGTGTTGGGGTGAGCTGGGCGGAGCGGGTGCGGGACTTCGGGGGAGAAGGCCCGCTGATCCATCTGGCCGTGGCCAATGGGTTCCCACCGGCCTGTTATCGGCCGCTGATGGAGGCCCTGACCCCGGTCGGGCATGGGGTGAGCGTCCTCCCCCGCCCGCTCTGGCCCGATGGGGGGCGGCCCCGGCGGGGGATCACCTGGTATACCCTGGCGGAGGATCTGATCCAGGCCTTCGATGCCCTGGGCTGGCGGGAGGTGATCGGGATCGGCCACTCGATGGGCGGCGTGATCACCATGGTCGCCGCCGCGCGACGTCCGGATCTCTTCCGGGCGATCGTCCTGATGGACCCCGTGCTGATGGATCCGAAGGTGCTGACCCTCTTCCGGATCCTGCGGGCGCTGGGCCTGGGGCCGCGGTTGCATCCGCTGGCCCGGCGCGCCCGGCGCCGCCGGCGGGTCTGGCCCAGCCGGGAGGCCGCCGCCGCCCACCTCCGATCCCGTCCGCTATTCGCCCCCTGGCATCCGGCCGCCTTCGCCGGATATCTGGAGGAGGGCCTGCGCCCTTCCCGGGACGGGCAGGTGGAGCTGGCGTATCCGCCGGAGTGGGAAGTCCATATCTTCGTCAGCGTCCCCCATGACGCCTGGCGGTTCGTCCCCCGCATCCCGGTCCCCACCATGGTGATGCGGGGTGCGATGACGGACACCTTCACGGCGGACTCCGAGGCGCGTTTCCGCCGGTTGAAGCCCGACGCCCGCTTCATGGTGATCCCCGGGAGCCATCTCTTCCCGATGGAGCGGCCTGGGGAGACCGCCGATGGGATCCGGGCATGGCTGATGGAGATCCTGCACAGCGCGTGATCTCTGATGAGAGGAAAGAGAGGGAGGGCGATCCTGACCTTCGAAGGGAAGCCCAACCGCACCCGTTTCCACCGCGGACCGGGGAACCCTGCGGGATGGCCTGAAAGCCCTCCGGAGGAGATCAAACGGCGTAACGCCTATCCGGAATCCAGACAGGAGGTTGCGATGGGCTACATCATCCGACGGGTGGCCGTGATCGGCGCGGGGACGATGGGCGCGGCCATCGCGGCTCATCTGGCCAACGCGGGATTCGTCGTGGACCTGCTGGATATCCCGCCGAAATCCCTGACGCCGGAGGAGGAGGCCAGGGGCCTGACCCTGGATCATCCGGCGGTGCGCAATCGCATTGTCCGGGCGGGCCTGGAGCGGGCGAAGAAGGCCAGGCCGGCCGCCTTCTTCACGGAGGATCGGGAACGGCTGGTGCGGATCGGGAACACCGAGGATCACTGGGACCGGCTGCGGGAGGCCGACTGGATCATCGAGGCGGTGGTGGAGGATCTGGCGGTGAAGCGGGAGGTGATGGCCCGGATCGAGGCGGTGCGCAAGCCGGAGGCCATCGTCACCACCAACACCTCGGGCCTCCCCCTGCGGGAGATCGGCGCGGGGCGCTCCCCCGAGTTCCTGGCCCATTTCGCCGGCACCCATTTCTTCAACCCGCCGCGTTACCTGAAGCTGGTGGAGCTGATCCCCGGCCCCGCCACGAAGCCCGAGGTCCTGGACGCCCTGCAGCATCTCCTGGAGGTCCGTCTGGGCAAGCGGGTGGTGCGGGCGAAGGACACCCCCAACTTCATCGCCAACCGCATCGGGTTCCTCTCGGGGGCCTTCGTCGGCCGATACGCCCTCGAGCAGGGCTATACGGTTGAAGAAGTTGACGCCCTGATGGGGCCGCTGATCGGCCGGCCCAAGACCGCTCATTTCCGCCTGCTGGATCTGGTAGGCCTGGACGTGGCCGCCTATGTGGGGCAGCACAGCATGGCCGCCCTGGCCCACGACCCCTTCGTCGCGCTGGTGAAGGATTCCCCGATGAACCGGGTGATGGCGGCCATGATCGAGCGGGGCTGGCTGGGGAACAAGGCCGGCCAGGGCTTCTACAAGAAGGTGGAGGCCCCCGAAGGGGCCCAGTACTGGCCCCTGAACCTGGAAACCCTGGAATACGAGCCGCCGAAGAAGCCGCGCTGGGAGTCCGTGGGAAAGGCGCTGAAGATGGAGGATCTGCGGGAGCGCCTGCGCTTCCTGGTGGGCCAGGAGGACCGGGCCGGCCAGTTCGTCCGGGACGTGCTGGATTTCTATCTGGCCTACGCGGCCTACGTCGCCCCCGAGGTGGCCGATGACATCGCGGCGGTGGACAACGCGATGAGGTGGGGCTTCAACTACGAGCTGGGCCCCTTCGAGACCTGGGATGCCCTGGGGGTGGCGGAGACGGCGGCCCGCATCGAGGCCCGGGGCTGGCCGCTGGCGGAATGGGTGAAGGAGTTCCTGTCTTCCGGGAACCGGACGTTCTACCAGTATGAGAACGGCCGGGTCGTGGGCTACTACGACTTCCAGGGGCGGACCTACCGGCGGCTCATGCCGCACCCCCGGGTGATCGTCCTGCGGGAGCTCAGGAGCGAGGGCCGCGTGCTGGAGCGCAACCCCAGCGCCAGCCTGATCGACCTGGGCGACGGCGTCCTGTGCCTGGAGTTCCACACCAAGGCCAACGCCCTGGACCCCGACATTTTCGCGATGATGCAGCGGGCCCTGGAGCGGCTGGACCGCGAGGACTGGGTCGGGATGGTGATCGGCAACCAGGGGGAGCACTTCTGCGCCGGGGCCAACGTCTTCGTGATCGGCGTCTCCGCCCAGCAGGGGATGTTCGAGGCCATCGAGCAGGGCGTCCGCGCGATGCAGCGCCTGATGATGACCATCCGTTACTTCCACAAGCCGATCGTCACCGCCCCCTTCGGGATGACCCTGGGCGGCGGGGCAGAGGTGGCCATGCACGGCGCCCGCATGGTGGCCTCGGCGGAGACTTACATCGGCCTAGTGGAGGTCGGGGTGGGTCTGATCCCCGCCGGCGGCGGCTGCAAGGAGATGATCCGTCGGGTGCTCACCCCCGCGATGCAGACGGAGAACGCCGATCCCCTGCCCTTCCTGCGACGGATCTTCGAGACCATCGGGATGGCCAAGGTGGCCACCAGCGCTGAGGAGGGACGGGCCCTGGGCTTCCTGAGCGAGGCCGACCGTATCGTGATGAACCCCGACTTCCTGATCGCGGAGGCCAAGCGCGAGGTGCTTCATCTGGCGGAATCCGGCTACCGGCCGCCGCTGAAGGCCAGGCTCTACGCGGCCGGGCGGGATCTCCTGGCGGCGTTGCGCATCGGCGTCTGGCAGATGCGGGAGGCGCGCTACATCAGCGAGCACGACGCGAAGATCGGGGAGAAGCTGGCCTACGTGCTCTGCGGCGGCGACCACCCCGAGCCCATGTGGGTGGAGGAGGAACACTTTCTGGATCTGGAGCGGGAGGCCTTCCTCTCCCTGTGTGGGGAGCCGAAGACCCAGGAGCGGATCTGGCACTTCCTGCAGACCGGGAAGATCCTGCGGAATTAACATCAGGGCCGGCGCGGTTGAACTCCGATCGGGAAGGCAGGCGGGCTGACCCCGAACGGTCCCCTGCGGTCCGTTGGACCGCAGGGGAAGAGATTCATAAGCCCTACCCAGATGAGGACGAGGAGGATCCCCATGCGGGAAGCGGTGATCGTGGCCGGCGCGCGGACAGCGGTCGGCAAAGCCAAAAAGGGAACGCTGCGGACCACCCGCCCGGAGGTCCTGGCGGCAACGGTGATCGCCGAGGCGTTACGGCGGGCCCCCGGGGTGGAGCCCGCGATGGTGGACGATGTGATCCTGGGTTGCGCGATGCCGGAGGGCCACCAGGGCCTCAACATCGCCCGCATCGCCGCCCTCAAAGCCGGGCTCCCTGTGAGCGTCCCGGCGATGACCATCAACCGGTTCTGCTCCTCGGGGCTGCAGGCCATCGCCCTCGCCGCGGAGCGCATCATGACCGGAGGCGCGGAGATCATCATCGCCGGCGGCGTGGAGTCCATGTCCCTGGTGCCCATGACCGGGTTCACCCTGCGGCCGGACCCGGAGCTCGCGGTCGCCTGGCCGGAGGTGTTCATCAGCATGGGGCTGGGGACCGAGCGGCTGGCCGAGAAGTTCGGCATCTCCCGGGAGGATGCCGACGCCTTCTCCCTGCGCAGCCATCAGCGGGCCATCGCGGCCATCGACTCCGGCAAGTTCAGGGAGGAGATCGTCCCCCTGGAGGTGGAGGTGGCGGAACCGGACGAAGATGGCCGGACGGTGCGGCGCAGGGTGATCTTTGATACCGACGAGGGGCCGCGGCGGGACACCTCGATGGAGGCGCTGGCGAAACTGCCCCCCGCCTTCAAGAACGGGGGCGTGGTGACTGCCGGGAACTCCTCCCAGATGAGCGATGGGGCGGCGGCCGTGGTGGTGATGGAGCGCCGGCGGGCGGAAGCCCTGGGCCTCCGGCCGATCGCCCGCTTCGTATCCTTCGCCGTGGCCGGCGTCCCGCCGGATCTGTTCGGGATCGGGCCGGTGGAAGCCATCCCGAAGGCCCTGCGGATGGCAGGCCTGCGCCTGGAGGATATCGATCTGATCGAGCTGAACGAAGCCTTCGCCGCCCAGGCGCTGGCGGTCATCCGCCAGCTGGAAATGGATCCGGAACGGGTGAACGTCAACGGGGGGGCCATCGCCCTGGGCCATCCCCTGGGCTGCACCGGCGCCAAGCTGACCGTCCAGATCCTGAACGAGCTGCGTCGGCGCAACGGCCGCTACGGCATGGTCACCATGTGCATCGGCGGGGGGATGGGCGCCGCGGGCATCTTCGAGATGCTCTGAGAACCGGGCTTGGGGAAGGGGGCGGGATGGCCCCTTCGACCCGTGGGAGGATGGAAGAGGCTCTCTCCTCGGGGGCTGTGAGAGGTGCCGGCGACGCCCCTCACAGCCCTCAAAAGTCCCCGGGAGAAGGAATCCGCTTACCTTGACATTGTTAAATTCGGGCTCTTTGATCTCTCCCAACTGCCACGGACGGCCTTGTAGCGCAGGCCTTCAGCCTGCGCCGCGGGCGCAAGCCCGCGTTCACCGTCTTATACGGGCGGAAGCCCGTGCTACGTCACGGCGGCACGGCAAATCGAACAATGTCAAGTTACGATGCGCCATCCTATCGCCCAACCGCAGGCCTGATCTCCCTATGTGAAGATCGATTCCAGCTCCAGCACGAAGCCCGGAAGCTCCGGATCCAGGGCGATCCGCTCCACCCCCTCATACCGCTCCACCCGACCCCCCGGCCGATACACCTCCACCACCCGCCCATACGGATCGATCAGCACCCCCAGCCGCGCCCCGTTCGCCATATACACCCCCATCTTCTCCCGCAGCTCCCCCACCCCCTGAGAGGCCGACCGCACCTCAAACACCACATCCGGACAGAGGGGAACAAACCCCTCCCGCTCCTCCGGGCTCAGCGCCTCCCACCGCTCCCGGGCCACCCACGAGGCGTCCGGAGAAAACAGCGAGCCATCCGGAAGCCGAAAACCCGTCGAAGAATCAAACACCACCCC
>BEHY01000034.1 GCA_002898735.1 Candidatus Thermoflexus japonica | reverse complement strand
CGTGCGGCGCTGGGCTTCGGCGAGGGCGGCGACCGCCTCATCGGTGCGGCGCTGGGCTTCGGCGAGGGCGGCGACGGCCTCCTCCAGGCGTCCCACGCGTTCGTCCGTTCGTCGCTGCGCCTCGGCCAGTTCGGCGAAGCGGCGGTCGGCCTCGGCGCGGGCAGCGGCGATCTCCTCCTGCAACGCCAGGAAGCGGCGATCGGCCTCCGCCCGGAAGGCGGTGAATTCCTCATAATGCCGTCGCTGCGCCTCGGCCAGTTCGGCGAAGCGGCGGTCGGCCTCGGCGCGGTGCTCCAGGAACTCCTGGCGGTGGGCGGCGAAGGCTTCGCTGAGGCGCCCCAGGTTCTCCTCGGTGCGGCGCTGGGCCTCGGCGAGGGCGGCGACGGCCTCCTCCAGGCGTCCCACGCGTTCATCCGTTCGCCGCTGGGCCTCGGCCAGCTCGGCGAAGCGGCGCTCGGTTTCGGCGCGGTGCTCCAGGAACTCCCGGCGGAGGGTGGCCAGGTTCTCCTCGGTGCGCTGCTGGGCTTCCGTGAGAGCGGTGACCGATTCCGTGAGGGTCTTCAGGGTCTCCGTCAGGCTGTTCAGGGCCTTTTCCACCTTCCCCAACCGGGTGGACACGCGCCGCAGGGTCTTCGGCGACTGCATGAGCTCTTTCGTCAGCAGCCGCTGGCGCAGCGCTTCCAGCCAGTGCGGATGCTTGTCCAGCAGGCGGATCAGATCGTCCAGATCCCGAACTGTGAACGCCATGCATCCCTCCCACAGGCATATGCTCATTTTATCACGGAAGCGGTGCGGACGGCCAGCTCTCCATCCGCCCCATGAGATGATAGAGTGGAAGGCGCGCGGGCCCGCTTGCCGATCGATTAGGGAGACGCTTTCCTCCATCCGGCCACCCGATGAGTCCGCCCTTGGGATGGCTTGCTCGCGGTTTATCCGCCGATGATATCAACGGGCGAGACGGCGGGGGATCCGGACGATCTGATATCCGTGGAGGCTGAAGGCCATGCGGCCTGTGTATGGGCTGCTGATCTCTTTCCTGATCCTTGGGGCGCTTTTCCAGATCGCGACGCCGCTGTTTGAGACGCCGGATGAGATCTGGCATGCCGGGATGGCGGCGCACCTGGCCCGGGGCGGAGGACTGCCGATTCAGCGGCCTGGCCAGGAGACGCCGTGGCGGCAGGAGGGCAGCCAGCCGCCGCTTTATTATGCGCTGCTGGCCGCTATCACGCGTCTGCTCCGGCTCCCCCTGGATGATCTGGAGGCGGTGCGGCTCGAGAATCGACACGCCGCGCCGGGGAACGCGGCGCTTCCCGACAACAAGAACATGGCCCTGCACGGCTCGTGGGAACGATTCCCCTGGCGTGGGGCGGTGGGCACGCTCCACATGTGGCGGCTCCTCTCGCTGCTCCTTGGAGCGGCTACGGTGGGGGCGATCTACGCCGCGATCCGGACGATGGCCCCGGGCCGCCCGCGATGGGCCCTGGGAGCCGCCGCGCTGACCGCGTGGAACCCGATGTTCCCCTTCATCATGGGCGCGATGAACAACGACGTGCTCGTCAATACTCTATCTGCGGTGACCCTCTGGCAGCTGGCCCGCCTCTGGCGATACGGGATAACCCGCCCTCGCGCCCTCCTCCTCGGGCTCCTGCTGGGTCTGGCCGCGCTGAGCAAGCTGAGCGGCCTGGCTCTCTGGGCCTTCACCGGGGGGACGCTCCTCGTCCTTGTATGGAGAGGACGGGTTGGCCTCCGCGAGTTGCTCCGATATGGAGGTCTGATTTACGGGACAGCGATCTTCCTGTGCGGGTGGTGGTTCCTGCGCAACTGGATGCTGTATGGAGATCCCACCGGGCTGAATGTGATGCTGGAGATCTTCGGTCGCCGCTCGGTCTCTCCGGCGCAGCTCCTCGCGGAGGCCCGGGGCCTGATCTGGTCCTTCTGGGCGGTCTGGGGCTGGTTCAACATCCTGGCGGACCCACCGGTATATCTCTTCCTCGAAGCCTGGCTGTTGTTGTCGGCGATTGGGGCGATGCTGGCGATGGGCCAGGCATGGAGGAGGCCGGACCCCGAGGCCCGGGCGCTCTGGGCCGGTGCCCTCGGCTACACAGGCCTGGTCTTCGCCGGGCTGGTGCGGTGGACCTCTATGACCTCCGCCTCTCAGGGGCGGCTGATGTTCCCGGCCATCGGCCCCATCGCCTGGATGCTCTGGGCCGGCTGGGAGCACCTCGTGGAGCGGTGGCTCCCCCGGGGACAGGCCGTGGGTCGCTGGGCTCCCGCGGTGATCTGGATGACGATCGCGTGGATCGCCCCGGTGCGCTACATCCTGCCCACGTATGCGGGCCCCATCCCGATCGCCGATCTCCCATCGGGAGCCCACCGGGTGGAAGCGGTGTTCGGGGATCATCTGCGCTTGGTGGGCTATCTCCCCGGGCGCGCAGCGCCCGGCGGCTCCCTTATGCTGACCCTGTTCTGGGAGTGCCTGGAGCCCACCGAACAACCATGGAGCGTCTTGCTTCATCCGGTCCTCACCCCGCGGGTCCACGATGTCCGACAGGTCGATCGCCATCCGGGAAGGGGCCTGTTCTCCACCACCGATTGCCGTCCGGGCTTCCGGTTCGCCGACCCTTACTGGGTTCCTGTTGGTTCGCAGAACGAAGCCCCTGCGGTGATCCGAATCCACGTCGGCCTCTACGAGGCGAAGACCGGCTGGATCGCCCCGGCGCGGGACGGTCAGGGTCGGCCGATCCAGTATGTGATCCTGGAGGCCGGGAAGTTGCAGGGGACAAGGCCCCTTTCCCCGATGGAGCCCCTGGATGTCCGGGTCGGGCCGGCCCGGCTGATCGGGGTGGATCGTCCTGCGGCGGCCCGAGCGGGAGAGACCATCACGGTGACGCTCTACTGGGAGGTGGAGGCGGCCTCCGGAGAGGACTGGCGGGTCTTCGTGCACCTGGGGGATGCCAACCGTCCGCCCCGGGCTCAACATGACGGCCCCCCGGCCCTGGGGGAGCTGCCCGCCGTGTGGTGGGAGCCCGGAGATCGCTTCGCGGATCCGCATCCGCTTCGGATCCCGACGGATCTGCCCCCCGGCCTCTACGGTCTGCGCGCCGGCCTCTACCGGCCTGATGGGGAGCGCGCTGAGGTCATCGAGGCGAGCGGCCAGCGACCGCCCCATCGGGCCGTGGAGCTGGGGACGATTCGGGTGCTCCCATGAGCTATGGGCCTCCCCCCATCCTCGTGGTGGGGCGTCCGATGGGATCGGCGGGCTTCCCCACCGGGCCTGGAAAAGCCCCGGGAGATCCGGACCCGGCGCGGTGTGGAGGCCCGGGAATTCGGATATAATTTCTGGCAACCGGATGGCTCATCCTGAGAGAGGATCCGAAACGCATGGATCTCACCGATTTGATCCTGCTGCCTGTTGCGTTCCTGGGCGCGACGGTCGCGGCCTTCTGGCTGAGCATGGTGATCTGGACCTTCCGGGACATCCGGGCACGGACCCGGGATCTGCCCACCCAGTTCCTGGCGACGTTGCTGGTGGCCGTGCTGAACATCCCGGGGTTGCTGATTTATCTGATCCTGCGCCCCCGGGAAACCCTGGCGGAGGCATATGAACGGGCGCTGGAGGAGGAGCTGATCCTGCAGAGCCTGGAGGAGATCGAGCAGTGCCCGGGTTGCGGCCGGCGGGTGAAAGCGGAGTTCATCGTCTGCCCTTACTGCCACACCCGCCTGAAGCAACCCTGCCCTCGCTGCCAGAGGCCCCTGCGCCTGGAGTGGAGCCTGTGCCCGTATTGTGGCACCGCGCTGGGTGCCCCCGTTCCATCTTCCACGGTCTCCGCTTCGGCGCGAGGACATCCGTAAGATCAGGACTCACGGGCAGTTGGGCCTGAATCCGGGAAATCCGGACGTATCTTCCTGAGCGGAGCCCAGCCGCGCCGGATATCCTGGGACGGAGGGCGGGATGGATCGCTATCGACCACCGGACGCGCTGGAATTCCCCCGCTTCGCTGGCATCCGCACGTTCATGCGATTGCCTCATGTCCAGACCACGGAAGGTGTGGACGTGGCGATTGTCGGGCTTCCCTTCGACACCGGAGCCACCTTCCGGGTAGGCGCCCGCTTCGGGCCCGAAGCGATCCGCAGCGCCTCCGTTCTCCTCCGCCCCTATCATCCTTTTCTCCGGGTAAATCTCTTCGAGCACCTCTCCATCGTGGATTATGGGGACGCGCCGGTCGCCCCGGGCTTCATCGAAGATTCCCTCCGGCGGATCGCCGACTTCCTGTCCCCGTTGACGCTGGCGGGCGTGATCCCGATTGGCCTGGGCGGAGATCACTCGGTGCTCCTGGGGGAGCTGCGGGCCGTCGCGGCGGCCTACGGGCCGGTCGCCCTGATTCAGTTCGACAGCCATCCCGATACCTGGGATGCCTATTTCGGACATCGCTATACCCATGGCACGGTGGTCCGGCGAGCGATCGAGGAGGGGTTGATCCTCCCGGAGCGGTCCATTCAGGTTGGCCTTCGAGGGCCGATCTACGGGCCGGGGGATTGGGAGGCTGCGCGGGACCTGGGCCTGGAGCTCCTTTCCGCCGCGGAGGTCCGGGCGATCGGCCTGGAGAGCGTCTCCCGTCGGATCCTTCAGCGTGTCGGGGATCACCCGGCCTTCCTCTCCTTTGATATCGATTTCTTCGATCCGGCGTATGCGCCCGGGACCGGCACGCCGGAGGTGGGGGGATTTACCTCCTGGGAAGGGCTCTTTCTGCTCCGGGGGCTGGTGGGCCTTCCCCTGGTGGGGATGGATGTGGTGGAAGTGCTTCCGCCTTATGATCCGGGCGGGATCACGGCGCTGCTCGCCGCCCATGTGGTTTACGAAGGGCTGGCCCTTCTGGCCGCCCGCCGGCGGGACGGCTTGCCACGGGTTGCGCTTCTGGGTGCCCGGACGGAAGGGCTCTGACGAGGGCTCAATGGCTTCCAGCGGCTGGGGGCCTTCGGCGGCTCCCCCCTTTTGCAAAAGGAAGGGGATTCCAGCATTTTACTCTGCAGCCCAGGCGGAATCCGATCTGGAAGGGAGGGTCAGGAGATGGTGTTTGCGGTTGAGCTCAGAAAGGTCAGCAAGCATTTCGGCGATGTGGAAGCGGTTCACCAGGTCAGCCTCCAGATCCGGGATGGGGAGTTCTTCTCTCTGCTGGGCCCCTCCGGTTGTGGGAAGACCACGACCCTTCGGATGATCGCCGGCTTCGAACGCCCTACGGAGGGAGAGATCTACATTAAGGGCGAGCGGATGAACGATGTGCCCCCCTTCCACCGCCCGGTGAACACGGTGTTCCAGCACTATGCCCTTTTCCCCCATATGACCGTTTTCGAGAACGTGGCCTTCGGCCTGGAGATGAAACGCCTCCCCCGAGATGAAATCCGCCGGCGGGTGGAGGAAGCCCTCCGACTGGTGCGCCTGACCGGGTTGGAGAACCGCTACCCTCGCCAGCTTTCCGGCGGCCAGCAGCAACGGGTGGCCCTGGCCCGTGCCCTGGTCAACCGCCCGGCGGTGCTGTTGCTCGACGAGCCCCTGGGCGCTCTGGACCTGAAGCTTCGCAAGGAGATGCAGCTGGAATTAAAGACTCTTCAGCACCAGGTCGGCATCACCTTCATCTATGTCACACACGATCAGGAAGAGGCGATGACCATGTCCGATCGCATCGCCGTGATGAACCAGGGGCGTGTCCTTCAGGTCGGGACCCCCGTGGAAATTTATGAGCATCCGGCCACCCGTTTCGTGGCGGACTTCATCGGCGAGACGAACTTCCTGGAGGGGCGAGTGGTGGATCTGGAGAGGGGGATGGCCCGGGTGGAGATCGAGGGATTCACGGTCTTCGCTGCGCCCTCAGAGGGGACCCATCGGGGTCAAAGGGTCACCGTGGCCGTTCGGCCGGAGCGGATCCGCCTGGGTGCGGAGGGGCCTGAGGACACCCCGAATCGCTATCCCGGGGTGATCGAGGAGGTTATCTACATCGGAACCGATACGCTCTTTCGGGTTCGGGTGGGCGAGCGGCTTGGATTGCGGGTGCGCATGCAGAACCGGGATGGCAGCGCCTCCATTCATCATTATCGCCCGGGTGCCGTGATCTGGGTGGCGTGGCTTCCGGAAAGCGCGCGCGTTCTCACCGAATAGGAGGAGGGCATGTTCGGGATGGGCATCCTGAGCCGGAAGGGACGTGCCCTGGAGGTGTTTGGGGTCCTGGTGTTCAGCAGCCTGCTGACCTTTTTTATGGCGGGGCAAACCGCCGAACCGCCATGGCGGTTCCTCCTGGGCGGGATCGGGCTCCTGGATGGATTCCTCGCCGCCACGTGGATCCTGGGGCTTCCGGGGATCCCCACCCTGATCCTGGCCCGGGCGGCCCTCGGGCTGGTCCTGGGCCTGGGGATGATGTTCACCCTGGGCCTGGCCATCGGCCTGGGCCTTTGTCTCCTGGCGATGGCGCTGGGGATCGCCGCCATCCCCCGGGCCCGGCTTCCTGCGCTTCTGATCCTGCCGGGCGCTTTTTATCTTCTGGTCTTTTTTGCCTTCGCGGTGGGCATCATCGCCGTGATCAGCTTCCTGAAACGGGGGCCTTACGGAGGGATCCGGTGGATCTTTGTCCTGGAGAACTATCAGCGTGCTCTGGACCCCCTGTATGTGCAGATCATTCTGATTTCCCTGTGGATTGCGCTGGTGACCACCCTGTTATGTCTCCTCATCGGCTATCCGGTCGCTTACGCGATGGCGCGCGCCCCGGCGCGATGGCGCAACACCCTCCTGATCCTCGTGATGATCCCCTTCTGGACCAACTTCCTGGTCCGCACCCTGGCGTTGATGTTCGTGCTGCGCTCGGATGGCCCCATCAATGGCCTTCTGATGGCAGCGGGTTTGATCCAGGAGCCTGTGTCGTTGCTCTTCACGCAGAACGCGGTGATCCTCGGCCTGGTGTATGGGGAGCTGCCCTTTATGATCCTCCCGCTTTATGCAACCCTGGAGCGCTTCGATTTCTCCCTGGTGGAGGCGGCCTATGATCTGGGCGCGAATGAATGGCATGCCTTCCGGCGGGTGATCTGGCCCCTTACCCTCCCGGGCGTCCTTGCGGGGTCCACCCTGGTGTTCATCCCTTCGGTGGGGGCCTATATCACCCCCGATCTGCTGGGCGGGGCGAAGACGATCATGATCGGCAACGTGATCCAGTATCAATTCCTCACCGTCCGCCACTGGCCCTTCGGCTCCGCCCTTTCGCTGATCCTGATGGCGATGGTCCTGGCGGCCACCATGGTCTATCTCCGCGTCGGCGGAAGGGAGCGCGTGCTATGAGCGTCCCGGTCGTCACGCAACCGGAGCGGGCTGCGATCCGCGCCATGCCCCCCCTGGTGCTGTATGGGGTAGAAGGCCTGGAATGGACCGTCGGCGGGCTGATCGCGTTGCATCTGGGGAGCGCTCTGGGAACCGCGATCCCCCGGTTAACCGGCCTGGGCGTCCTGGGCGACCTGCTGGAGATCGCCCGTCAATGGACGGGCCCGGAGGGGCCGGGCTGGCTCCGGCTGGTCAGCGGCCTGCTGGCATGTTATGGGGCGCTGCTCCTTGCCGGCTGGCTCTGGCGTCGCCCGGGGCGAACGGGGAGGATCCTGCGGCATCTCCTGACCTGGAGCTCGCTGACCCTGATTTTCCTCGGGCTCGTCCTCCTCGATATCCATCGGGAGCACGTGTTGAGGCGTTTCCTGAGGGTAGAACCATGGCCGGTCCCCGCCTTCCGCTTCGCTGCCGAGTGGCGCACCGGGATGATCGGCCTGGCTTTTCTCTTCCTGTATATTCCGATCTTCATTTTGATCGCCTTCTCTTTCAATGCCTCTCCTATCGCAACGGTATGGAAGGGTTTTTCCACTGCGTGGTATAAGCAAGTCCTGCAGGACTCCACGGTCCTGGCCGCGGCGCAGCGAAGCCTGGTGATTGCCTTCCTGGCGACCGCGATCTCCACGGTCTTGGGAACCATGCTGGCTCTCGGGCTGGATCGCTATCGGTTCCCCGGGAGGGCGTTCCTCGAGGGCCTGCTCTATCTTCCCATTATCATCCCTGAGATCGTGATGGGCGTGGGTCTTCTGCTGTTCTTTGTCCTGACGCAGACACCCCTGGGGATATGGACGATCCTGATCGCCCATGTGGCGTTCTGTGTGCCTTTCGTTTACGTCATCGTCCGTGCCCGGCTGGCGACCTATGATCGCACCCTTGAGGAGGCCGCTCAGGATCTGGGGGCCAATGAGTGGGAAACCTTCCGGCGGATCACGTTGCCGTTGCTGATGCCAGGGATCCTGGGGGGCGCTTTAATGGCCTTCACCCTTTCCATTGATGATTTCGTGATCACGTTCTTCGTCACCGGTCCGAAATCCACCACGCTTCCGGTGCTGCTGTATTCCAAAGTCCGGCTGGGCATCACGCCGGAATTGAATGCGATCTCCTCGCTGCTTTTCGGGGCCTCCATGACTTTTGTGTTGCTTTCCCTGATCGTTCAGCGCCGTCGATGAACTTCGCATCGTGGATCATCGGCGGCATGCCCGGTATCGCCAGGATCACGTATGCGCCTTTCGGCTTTCATTCGGGGGCGATATGGCCTCAGGAGCCCCTGGTGGAACCATAGCCGGATGCACCCTTCCGCGAATTGGCCCAGGGCTCGGATGGGGAAAGAAATGGCCACCTTATCCCGTTCCACGAAGGAGCCTCGAAAGCGGGCCCGGCCTCCGATGGCTTATCCCCGCACAGGAGGCGGGATCCGGGGATCCCGGGGGTTGTTCCGGAAAGCCCTCTTCCCGCTCCTGTTTCTTGCATTGCTGCTGATGGGGCTTCTCGGCGGACTGGGGGGCTATCGCAGGCTTTCCACGGCGCTATCCGGGCATGAGGTGTATATCGCGGCCCAGCCGTCCTCCCCCTCCCGGTCGCCCCGGGTGGGCCTGGTCGCCGGACATCTGGGACACGACAGCGGGGCGGTTTGCGCGGATGGGCTCACGGAGGTGGAGGTAAACACCGCGATCGCCCGGGAGGTGGCCCGTCGTCTGGAGGCGCTGGGATACGTGGTGGATGTGCTGGAGGAGTTCGATGAGCGACTTTATGGATACCGCGCGGCGGCTCTCCTCTCGATCCATGCCGATTCCTGCGAATATATCAATGAGCTGGCCACCGGGTTTAAGGTCGCGCGGGCCCAGGCCGATATGGTGCCGGCGCAGAGCGATCGCCTGGTGGCCTGTCTGGTCTCCGCCTACGGTCGGAGCACCGGGCTGCGTTTCCATGCGGACAGCATCACCTACGATATGACGGACTACCACGCGTTCCGGGAGATCGCGCCGGAGACCCCCGCGGCGATCATCGAGACCGGTTTCCTTTACCTGGATCGGGATCTTCTCACCCGGGGGCAGGAGCGTGTGGTGGAAGGGATTGTGGAGGGGTTGCGGTGTTTTCTGGAGGGGAATGAATGAGAAAATCGGCGGCGACCTGAAGTCGCCGCCGATTTTCTGGATGGGCTCACCGGTTGGGAGGTCCCGGAAGGTCAGCGGCTTCGCCCTTCAATGGACGGGCTGCTCGGCCGGCCGGCGGAACCAGGTCCGCCATTCCCGCTTTTCCCAGACCACCAGGATGGGCGCTGCATTGAAGATGGAGGAGTAGGTTCCGCTGATCATCCCGATCAGCAGCGTCGCAACGAACTGGCGGATGGTCGTCCCTCCGAAGAGGAGCAGAGCAACCAGGGTGAAGATCAGCGTGAGCTGGGTGTTGATCGAACGATCCAGGGTCTGCAGGATGCTGTGGTTGACGATCCGTTCGTAGGGCTCGCCGCGGTAGCGGATGAGGTTCTCGCGGATGCGGTCGAACACCACAATGGAGTCGTGAACAGAGAAGCCGATCACGGTCAGCACGGCGGTGAGGAAGAGGGCATCCACCTCCCAGCCAAAGACCTTGCCGAAGATCGAGGCGGTCCCCACCACCACGGCCACGTCGTGCAGCAGGGCCAGCACAGCGGCGACCCCGTAGCGGAACGCATGGGGGACGTGCCGGAAGGCGAAGGTGAGGTAAAGCATGATCGCCAGGGAGGCCATGGCCACGGCCACCAGGGCGCCCCGGGTCACCTCAGCGCCCACCGTGGGCCCGACCGATTCGAAGCGCTCCAGGGTGATCTCCCCGTAACGGGATCGCAGGGCCTCCTCCAGGCGGGTCTTGGTGGCCGCGTCCATCTCCCGGGTGCGGATGATCAGGGTGCCCTGGAGGGATGGCTGGACCCGGATATCGGCGACGTTGAACCCGGTGATCTGCCCGACCACCCCAGTGACCTCCTCGGTGGAGACGGTAGCGCCGGGCGGAAGCCGGATCTCCATCAGCGAGCCGCCGGTGTAATCGATGGCCAGGGGCAACCCGTAAAGGGCCAGAGCGATCAGGCCCGGAATGATCACCAGAAGCGAAAGGGCGAAATACCAGTAGCGTTTGCCGATGATGTCGATCATCCCCTGCCTCCCGGAATCTTTTCCCGCGCGAGGGGCGAAAATCCGCAGCGATCCTTTCAGATGCCAAACCAGCGCTCGTGGGCCTGAACGCTGATCCGATCCAGCAGCACGTGCAGAAAGGCCCGTGTGACCCAGATGCCGGTGAACAGGCTGGCCGCCACCCCGATGGCCAGGGTGAGGGCGAAGCCCCGCACCATGCTGGCCCCGAAGTTCAGCCCGAACACATACAGGATGGCGCAGGTGATCAGGGTGGAGATGTTGGAATCCCGGATCGAGGGCCAGGCGCGCTCAAAGCCGTAATCGATGGCCAGGGCGAGGTTGCGGCCGGCGCGAAGCTCCTCCTTCAACCGCTCGAAGATCAGGATGTTGGCGTCCACCGCCATCCCGATCGAGAGCACAAACCCGGCGATCCCGGGCAGGGTTAAGGTGACCGGGAGCAGCTTGAAGATCGCGAAAACCAGGGCGGTGTAGAGGCTGAGGGCGAGAACGGCCAGGATGCCCGGCACCCGATAATAAAGGATCATGAAGAGGGCGACGGTGGCGAACCCCACCATCCCGGCGATCAGGCTACGGTGGATCGATTCCCGGCCCAGGGTCGGCCCGATGTTCCGGGTATCCACGATCTTCAACGGCACCGGCAGGGCGCCATAGCGCAGGGTCACCGCCAGGGCCTCGGCGTCCGCCAGGGTGCTCCCCGATCCCATCCGGATCACCCCCTGCCCCTGGGTGATCGGCTCCTGGATCACCGGACAGGAGATCACCTTCTTGTCGAGCACGATGCAGAGATAGCGCCCCACGTTCCGGGACGTGTATTCCGCGAAGAGCCGCGTGCCTTCGGCGTCCAGGGTGAAAGCCACTTCCGGCTGGCGGAACTGATCCAGCTGAGGCCGGGCGCTGCGCAGATTCCGGCCTGTCATGACGGTCCGGTACACCCGCTCGGTCGGGCTCACCGGGGTGGTTCCGGTGATCGGCGCGGTTTCCGTCAGCGCCGGAGTGGGGGTCAGCGTCGGCGTCCCCGTCAGGGGGACCGTCTCCGTCGGGGAAACGTCCAGGGTGGTGCGGATGGTGGTGCCCTCCGGGATCGGGGCAGCCCCGGCGTCCACGAACTCCAGCAGGCCGGTCTGCTTGATGGTGTTCACCGCCTGCTCCAGGTTCGTGACCCCAGGGAGCTCCACCACGATCCGTCGAGTTCCAGCGATCTGGACCACCGGCTCGCTCACGCCCAGGGCGTTGACCCGGTTCTCAATGATACGCCGGGTATCCTCCAGGTTCCCGCGATCCACCGGCTGGTTGGGCGGGACATCTGCTTCCAGGAGGATCTGGATCCCTCCCTGAAGATCCAGCCCGAGCACCGTGCGGATCTCCCGGCGGATGCCCAGGAAATCGATCGCGATCTGAGTCTCCGAGAAATCCACCCACAGGGCGAAAACCGCCAGAAGGCCGATGATGGCCAGCCAGAGATTCCGATTCCGCATGGGCCGCTTATCCTCAAAGATGGATCTGGGCAAGCGGTTCGATTATAGGAAGCGCCGGGGCGGAAGGCAAGCTCCCTCGACCTGCGATCCCGGCAGATCGCTCGACCTCTGTTTCCCACCCTGTAACGGGGAATGCCCCCCTGAGCTAAAATGATTCGGGCCTGCCCGGTTCAGGGATCCCCCTGAGGGAGTTGTGATGAGGGCCGGCGGCCGTAAGGGGCTCCCTTCCGGTTCGGCTTTGCGGCTGGGCTATATGGAAGGGAGATCCCGGGAAGAGTCAGGACGGGGTGCTGAAGGCGCTTCGCCCTGACCTCAGGCCCCCGATGATTCCGGCATGGAGCATGATCGATGCGGCGTTTCTTCGGTGCGTTCATCCCCATCCGTGTCGCGCTGAGCGGGGCGGATGTGGGGATCCTGTTGCTGTTGATCGCCACGCTGGTGCTGGGGATGACCCTGGCTGTCCGGGCCCCGGCGGCCATCTCCGGGCCCGCAATCCGGCTGGCCCCGGAGGCCCTTCCTTACTATGCGCTTCGCTCCCTTTTGCGTATGGCGGCCGCCTACGCGCTATCCCTCCTGTTTTCGCTCACGGTAGGATATGTGGCGGCCACGCAACGCTGGGCGGGGGCCGTGATCCTGCCGTTGCTGGATGTCCTGCAATCCGTCCCCATTCTCTCATTCCTGCCGGTGGTCGCCCTCTCCCTCACGGCGATCCTGCCCGAGGATATCGCGGTCGAGCTGGCCTCCATCGTCCTGATTTTCACCAGCCAGGTCTGGAACATGACCTTCAGCTTCTATCAATCCATGATCACCATCCCGACGGATCTCCGGGAGGCCGCGCGGATCTTCCGGCTGAACCCCTGGTTGCGTTTCCGACACCTGGAGCTTCCTCATGCTGCCGTCCCCCTGATCTGGAACAGCATGATGAGCTGGGCCGGCGGCTGGTTCTTCCTAATGGCTGCCGAGACCTTCACCGTCGGCGCCCGGGACTTTCGGTTGATCGGCCTGGGGACTTATCTTCAGCTCGCTGCGGAACAGGGGGACCTGCAAGCCCTGGCCTGGGGACTGGGGGTCCTGGTGGGGATCATTGTGGGGATGGATCAGCTGCTCTGGCGCCCCCTGCTGGCCTGGGCGGACAAATTCCGGCTGGAGCTGGTGGAGAGCGATGAGGCGCCCTCCTCATGGCTTTACGACCTGTGGCAGCGGGCTACGCTGTCCGAATGGTTTATCGAACGGATCTGGAACCCCATGATGGAACGGGTGGACGCTGTGCTGGGGCGCTGGAGCGCGCAGCTCGCCGCCCGTCCGGCATTGAACCCGATCCCTTCCTGGGTTTTCCTGCTCCCGCTGGCGGCCATCGCCGGTATCGGATTCGCCTATGGAGTCCACGCGGCGTTCCGTCTCCTGAGCGCCCTTCCGCCGTCCAGCCTGCCTCTGCTCGGGCTCGCCACCCTTGCCTCCATGGCGCGCGTCTTCAGCGCTCAGCTGATCGCCCTGGCCTGGACGATCCCCCTTGGGGTGGCCATTGGGATGAACCGGTCGCTGGCCGCGCGGGTTCAGCCTCTCATCCAGATCGTCGCCTCCATTCCGGCGACGGCCCTGTTCCCTGTGATCCTGATCTTCCTGCTCCGCCTTCCGATGGGCCTCGAGCTGGCCGCGGTTGCCCTCATGCTCATGGGGACTCAATGGTATCTTCTCTTCAACATCATCGCCGGCGCCTCCGCGATCCCCCGCGATCTCATCTTCACCACCGAGATCCTGGGGGTTCGGGGTCTGGAACGATGGCGGGTGCTGATCCTCCCGGCCATCTTCCCGTATCTCGTCACCGGTTTGATCACAGCCAGCGGGGGGGCCTGGAACGCGACGATTGTGGCGGAGTATGTGGAGTTCGCCGGGCGGGCGCACGCCACGCTGGGGTTAGGCGCGCTGATCGCCCAGGCGACCGGACATGGGGACTACCCGATGCTCCTGGCCGCCACGCTGACGATGATCCTTACGGTCGTCGCTTTCAACCGTCTGGTCTGGCGGCGCCTGTATGCGCTGGCCGCGGAGCGCTTCCGGTTGGATTCGTTCCAGTAAGCGTTATGCGGCCGGCCCCTCCTGAGAGGGGGGACGCCCTCTTGCTCCTGGAAGCGGACCGAACATGGAGATGCTGGAGCGAGGTGAAGATGCGTCTGTTGCTGGTGGAGGACGATCTGTCGTTGCGGGAGACCCTGGCGGATCAGCTTCGACGGGAGGGCTTCGAAGTGATCACCACCGGGGATGGGGGGGAAGCCCTGGAGCTGGCCCGTGCGCTCCATCCCGATCTGATCATCCTCGACATCATGCTGCCCACGCTGGATGGCCTTTCGGTCTGCCGGATCCTCCGCAAGGAAAGCGATGTCCCCATCCTGATGCTCACGGCTCGTAGCGGGCCGGTGGATCGGATCGTAGGGCTGGAGGTGGGGGCCGACGATTATGTGGTGAAGCCCTTCCACGTGGGGGAGCTGATCGCCCGCGTCCGGGCCCTCCTCCGTCGGGTTCGGGGTCGCCCCCCGACGACGCTGACGGCCGGGGATCTGACCCTGGATCTGCTGGCCCGAAAAGCGTATAAGGGGAACCAGGAGCTCCGCCTCACGCTGAAGGAATTCGACCTCCTGGCCACTCTGATCCAGAACCGCGGCCGCGTCCTGAGCCGGGCCTTCCTCCTCGAGCGGGTCTGGGGGGTGGAACATCCGGTGGATACCCGAACGGTGGATACCCATATCCGCTGGCTTCGAGAGAAAATCGAGGAGGATCCCGCGCATCCCCGGCGGATCGTCACGGTGCGGGGGATCGGTTATCGCTTTGAGGGTTAACCATGCATCCTCGGGCCGTGGATCGGTGCCGGATGGGATGGATGATTTTGTCTCTCACCTCCCATCTCGGGGCTTCCTGTTTGCGATCCGGCGACGGTGAAGGGATATGTCGTGGTTAACGCCTGTCCTGGGGATCCTTCTGCTCGGGGTGCTGGCCGGTCTGGTCTTCCTCGAGCGTCAGCGACGCCGGCTGGAGGAAGCGCTGCGGGAAGCGCGGCGAGCGCACCGGGAACTGGAAGCCGGGCGCGATCGCATGGCGGCCTGGCTGGAGGGATTGAGGCCGGGCGGGGTGGAGGCGCTCCTTCTGCTCGATCGGGACCGCCGGATCCTGTGGGCGAACCGTCCGGCGATGGAGCAGCTGAACGCCCGGCCAGGCCGCGCCCTGCTGGAGGCGATCCCTTCCCCCGAACTGGAGGCGCTCCTGAAGGCGCCTGGAGCCATGGAGGTCCGGTGGAGGGATCGCTGGTGGCTGGGCACCAGCTGGACGTGGCCCGGGGGCTGGGGGCTGGCGCTGGTGGATATCACGCGCCAGCGGGAGGCCGAACGGGCGCGGCGGGAGCTCACGGCCAACGTCGCCCACGACCTGCGGACGCCGCTCACCACCATCCGCCTGCTGCTGGACGAGTTGAAACCGGCGGGGCCGCTTCCGGCCTCCTGGGAACGCCTGACCGGGGAGCTGGATCGGCTGATCCGGCTGGTCAATACGTTGCTGGATCTGGCCCGTCTGGAGGCCGGGGAATGGCCCCTGGCTTATGAAGCCCTGGAGATCCGCCCCTGGGTTCAGAGCTGGATCGAGCGGCTCGCCCCCCTGTGGCAGGCCAGGGGCCTGACCGTTCAGCTGGATCTTCCCGAAGGCCTTCGGGTGTGGGCGGATTCGGAATGGGCCGGACGCGCGCTGGGGAACCTTCTGGACAATGCCATCCGGTTCACGCCGCCCGGCGGTGAGGTGCGGGTACGGGCCTGGTCGGAGGGAGAATGGGTGGCGATCGAGGTGTCCGACACCGGGCCCGGGATCCCGCCGGAGGATCTTCCCCGGATCTTTGAACGTTTCTACCGTCGGGATCGCCATCGTGGGGGCGGCGGCAGCGGCCTCGGGCTGGCCATCGCCCGCCATGCGGTGGAGGCCCACGGTGGCCGCATCCAGGCCTTCAGCGAGCCCGGGCAGGGGGCCCGCTTCGTGTTCACCCTGCCCGCGGTTTCGGAGGAGGCGTGACCTTTGTCCGCAACCTGGAAGGGGAAGAGCCTGAGAGCCGGGCAGGCCGCTTTCGGCGGCCCACCGGGCTCCCAGAACCCTTGGGGGGAAGTCCTATGAGGAGGGCGGGATGGGGCCGGCGAAAGTGTGGATCTCCCGCAAGCGGTGGACGCTGCATGCAGGAGAGTCGGTCTGGATCGGCATGCTCCTGGTCAATCTGGCCACCTTCACCTGGGCCACGAATATGACGCTGGGGCGGTGGCTGCGCGATAGCATCGGCCCGCTGACGTTATCGGCCCTTCGATTTGTGATCGCTGTGCTCTGCTTCGGATGGCTGCTCCGGTCCCGGCCTCCCGAGGAGCGGCGTCCGGGGGCCGATGCGCCCCTGCTGCTCGCGATGGCCCTGACGGGCGTGGCGCTTTTCGCCCCCACACTCTATTGGGGCCTGCGTTATACCACGGCGGTGAACGCCACCCTGATCAACGGGCTGGGCCCGCTGATCACCGGCCTGCTCGCCGCCCTCATGATCCGGGAGCCCCTGACTCCCCGCCAGCTGACCGCTGCCCTCCTGGGGCTCCTCGGGGTGCTCCTGGTGATCTCCCATGGCGAGCGGAAGGTCTGGGAAACCCTCCATGGCAATCCTGGGGACCTACTGGTGCTGATGGCGCTCACGCTGTGGGGGATCTACTCGGTTCTGGGGCGGAAGGTGATGGCGCGGCGCTCTGCGATCTCCACCACGGCCCTGTCGATGGCCCTGGCCCTGCCGCTGTTGATCCCCGCCGCGCTGGTGGAGCAGCTCTCCCTTCCACCCCGCTGGCGTCCGGAGGTCGCGCTGGCCGTGCTCTACATCGGGGTCGCCCCGACGGTGCTGGGCTTTCTCGCCTGGAACGAGGGCGTGCGCCGGCTGGGCCCCGGGGGTGCCATGATGTTCTACAATACCCTGCCGATCTGTGGGGCGCTGTTAGGGCACTTCCTGCTGGGGGAATCCCTGGGCCTCTCGCACTTCATCGGAGGGGCTTTGATCATCGGTGCCGGCCTCTGGGCCGCCCGCGCCGGTCGCTGAGGAAGGGGGTTGTGGGATGGGTGGCGTTGCTGCCCATCCCACAACCCGGAAACCCCATCAATCCGCCAGGCCCTCCACCTCTTCCTGAGAGGGGCGGGGCTCCGGGGCTGCTGGCGCTGCATGGGGGAAGGGGATCGGCCGCACCCATTGGGCGACCAGCTCCCGCGTGCCGGCCACCGCAAGCCGTTCAAAAAGCAACGCGAAGCGGGCTTCGAGCGCCTCGCGGATCGGGCCCCGGACCTCCTCGGGCAATTCCCAGAACGCCTGCTTGAAGGGCCCCCACGCCCGCTTGCGGGCCTTGTAATAGAACTGCTCCTCGGTCTCCCCGGGCTTCCACTCATCCGCGTGGTGCGCCCGCAGGTAGGCGTAGATCTCCTCCCGGAAGGCCGCGGGCAGCATATCGAAGACCAGGTTCTGGAAGCCGGTCGCCAGGTGGACTTCGCAGGCCTCGCATTCCACGAACTTGTTGAAAGCCTCCTCCGGCAGGGTGCTGGCCCCATGCTGCACCGCGCCCGCCAGGCCGTATTCCAGGCGCGCCGCCCGGGAAAGAGCCCGGAGGGTATCGAAGTCGATGGCCACCTGGGCCAGCCGCCCATCCGGCAGCACCACCCCGCCGTGGGTGGTGCCGGTCTGCACGCTGATCTTGCTGATCCCCACCGCATCGCCCAGATGTCGGCGGTAGCCATCCATGAAGGCCCGCAGCTCTTCCACCGTGCTGTTCTTCCCGCCCACTTCCCCGATCTCCCCGCCCACGGAGATCGTGACGCCGGGCGGCTCGATGGAGCGGATGTAGCGGGTCAGCTCGGCGCACAGGGTGTAATTCAGCCGCTGCTGTTCGTCCAGGGTGGGCTTTGAGAGGTCCACCAGGGTGGAGGTGTCGATATCAATGTTGAGGAAGCCGGCCGCGACGGCCTCGGCGGTGAGATCCCGCACGGCCTGGAGTTCGCGCTCGGGGTCTTTGGCGTAGGCCTTGGCGGAGACCTGGAAGTGATCGCCCTGGAGGAAGAGCGGCCCGCGGAACCCCTCCTTGATCGCCGCGGCGGTGATCACCGCGGCGTATTCCTCCGGCCGCTGATCGGTGTAACCGATCTCGCTGCGGGCGATCTCGAACACGATCGTGCCGGCATCCAGGCGGAGGGCGGCCCGGAAGGCCGCCCGGGCCATCTCATAGGTCATCCCCCGCAGGTTCATGGCGGGCACCGTAAAAGCAGGGGGAACCTCGCCCCGACCCCGCGCGGCGTAGAGCTCATGGATGGATGCCGGCATAATCCCCAGGGCCTCGCCGATGCGGAAGATCCATCCGCGGGCCTCCGCTTTCTCCGCCGGGCTCCCGAAGACCGCCTGGCGGACCAGCGTATCGATCCCTTCCTGCCGGATCCAGGCGAGATCCCGCACCTCCACCCGGTTGTCCTTCAGGGCCAGGGCTTTGCTCCACTTCGGGTGCTGGAGAAGACTTCGCCCCTCGCTCATGCGATGGCCTCCTTCGGATTGTGATCACTCGTTCTTCTTCCTGGATCGCCGGGGACGTTCGGATTTTTCCTCCTCCGAGGAAGTCGCCGCGGGGCGCGCCCGGGTCCGCCGGGGTGCGGATGGCGTGGCCTCTTCCTCTTTCGCCCGCTTTCCGCGCCGCCGGGGAGGGGGTTCGGTGGATTGCTCCAGCGAGGAGGGTTCCGCGATCGAGGGGACCGGCGGTTCTGGAGCGGCGAGCTCCCCAGCTGCTTTCTCCTCGGAAGCGGGTGCCGGCTCCAGGGAAACGGCGGGTGCGCCCAGGGCTTCTGTCTCCGTCTCCGCCCGGGCAGGAGCTTCGCTCAGAACTGGAGCTGCCCGGCGGAGCTCCGCCAGCCCGATCTTGACGATCCGGCGGCAGAAGGGACACTCGCGGACGCCATAGCGGGCGTTCGCCGCCAGCGCCTGGGCCAGGATCGCCCCGGCCTCCTCCCGGGAGATGGAGAAGGGCCGGCTACAATAAGGACATCGGGTGCGAAGCATGGATGCCTCCTGAGGATCCGAAAGCGTGGTGGCTCTGATTTTCCATATCACCAACACGTCCTGGAAATCCCGCCGGGATTTGTGTTCGGGCTTCTCCGTGCTCTCACGGCATCCGCCGTTGGGCGCCGATGAGGGAGGCGACGGATATCCTAATTTTAGCCCGAACGGAAATAACCGACCCCCGGTTGGTGGGCCTGGCTGGTCCCTTCATGTCGCCCCGGAGGAGGAAGTCAACGCCGCAACGTCTATCCGAAAACAACGGCTGCGCCTCCGGCGATTCTGTGAAGCCATGAGGCTATAATGAGGGAGATGCGGTGGATCTGATCCCTGCAGGGAGGTCTCTATGTTCTGTCCGCCAGGAACGACGGGAGCGATCCTGTGTGTGGGCAACTTCGCCATCCGGGCCTATGGCCTCCTGTTGATGATCGGGATCCTGCTCGGCGCATGGCTCGCCGCCGCAGAGGCCCGCCGGCGTGGCGAGAACCCCGATCATGTATGGGACGGCCTGCTGGTTGTCTTCGTCCTGGGCCTGATCGGTGCCCGCCTCTACCACGTGTTCTCCAACCCCGAGGGCGCCGTCGGATGGTCGTATTACCGGGAGAACCCGATCAAGATCCTTTACATCTGGGAGGGAGGGCTCGCCATTTACGGCGCTCTCATCGGGGGGCTGATCGGATTCTTCCTTTATGCCTATCGCCATCGGCTGGCGATCTGGCGCTGGCTGGATATCGCGGCGCCCTCGATCCTGGTGGGCCAGGCCATCGGCCGCTGGGGGAATTTCTTCAATCAGGAGCTTTACGGCCCGCCAACCACCCTGCCCTGGGGCATCCCGATCGCCCTGGAGCATCGATTGCCCCAGCATCTGACGCTGCCGCCGGAGACGCGCTTCCATCCGGTGTTCCTGTATGAGTCGCTGTGGAACACCATCGGGTTCCTGATCCTGTTCAACGTGAGCCGACGGCTCGGCCATCGATTGCGGGAGGGCGATCTCTTCGCCCTTTATCTGATCTGGTATCCGGTGGGTCGCCTCTGGATTGAGACCCTGCGACCGGATGCCTGGAAACTGGGGAACATCGCCGCCGCCCAGGTCTTCTCCCTGATCGCCCTGGCGGCCGGGCTGGCGATCCTGATCCGGAACCGCCTCTCTGCCCGTCTCCGGAAAGCCGGGGGCGGCCCCGAAGCGGAGATCGGCTGGTCGGAATCCCAGGCGGGGAGCCCGAAGGCGTGAAGGGCATGATGGGATGGCTTCGCCGGCCTCGCTCCTGGATTCATCTCTCCGAAAACGCCTCCACCCTGATCCTGGCCTCCACCGTGGGCGCCGGAGCGGGGGTCGGCGTCGTCCTCTTCCGCCGTGCGGTGGAAGGGTTATCTCCGGCATTCTACGCCCTCGCCTCCTTCGGGCCATCCGGAGGATGGATCCGGGTCCTTCTCCCCATGTTCGGCGGGCTCGCCGTCGCGGCGATCCTCCGCCTGTCCCGGGAGCGGGAGGAGATGCCCGGAGTCGCTGGCCTGATCCTGGCCATCGCCACTGCAGGGGGGCGTCTTCCATACTGGAAGATCCCCGGGAAGATCCTGGCGGCCATCCTCTCCATCAGCGTGGGAGCCTCCGTCGGGCCGGAGGATCCCAGCGTGCAGATCGGGGCGAACCTGGGGTCGGCCCTGGGCCAGCGATTGCGGATCTCTGAGGATTCCATGCGCCTGCTGGTGGCCGCTGGCGCAGCTGGCGGGATCGCCGCCGCTTTCAACGCGCCGATCGCAGGCGTTCTGTTCGCCACCGAGATCCTGCTGGGGGAATTCGCTACCGCCCCGATCACGGCCCTGGTTCTGGCCGCAGTGGCTGCCGCTCTGATTGCCCAGATTTTCCTGGGGCCTCATCCGGCTTTCGACGTGCCGGCCTACACATTCCGTCATCCCCTCGAGCTTCCGCTGTATCTGATCCTTGGTCTGGCAGCCGGGCTGATCGCTGTGGTTTACATCCGGTTGCTTTATGGGATGCGGGAAGCCGCAGGCCGCCTGCCTTTCCCGGACTGGATCCGAACGCCTGTCGCCGGGTTCATCCTGGGCCTCATCGGGCTTGTCGCACCTCAGGTGTTGGGGGTGGGCTATTCCACCATCGAGGCGGTGTTAAAGGGCGAGCCTTTGCGCCCGGAGCTGGCCCTGGGGCTGATGCTCCTCAAGACGATCCTGACGCCGTTCTCGCTGGCCGCCGGATTTGTGGGCGGCGTGTTCGCTCCGGCCCTGTTCATCGGGGCCATGCTGGGCTACGGATATGGGGCGTTCCTGAATGATCTGATCCCGGCCTGGGTCGCCCCTCCCTCGGCCTATGCCATGGTTGCGATGGCGGCGGTGCTGGCGGGAGCGGTGCGCGCTCCGTTCACCGCCATCCTGCTGCTCTTTGAGATGACCCGGGATTACCGGATCATCCTTCCGCTTATGGCCGCCGTGGGCCTCAGCACAATCCTGAGCGAACCATTGCAGCCGGGCAGCCTGTATACCGAGGCCCTGCGCCGACGGGGCCTTCGCCTCTCCCGGGGACGCGATGTGGATGTCATGGAGGGAATCCGGGTGGAAGAGGTCATGAACCCCAGCGTCGTGCGGATCCCTCAGGGGATAACCGTGGAAGCGGCGCTGGAGATCCTCACCCAGCATCGGCGACGGACGGCGATCGTGGAAACCCCGGAAGGGCAGCTGTGGGGGATCGTGACCCTGCGGGAGCTGGAGATGGCCCTGATGGATGGGCGGTCCGAGGAGCCGGTGGACCGGATCGCCAGGCGCCCTGTGATCACGGTGTTCCCCGATGAGAGCATGGCGGAAGCCGTCCGGCGTATGGGCGCATGGGACATCGGACAGGTTCCCGTGGTGAGCCGGGAAGATCCTCAGCGGGTGATCGGGATCGTGCGGCGGGAGGAAGTGGTGCGGGCGTATGATCTGGCCCTGGCCCGGAAGCGCCTGCTGCAGCATCGCCTGGACCAGATCCGGTTGCGCGCCTTGAGCGGCGTGGAGATCATCGAAGTCCCTGTGGAAGCGGGTGCGCCGGCTGTCGGACGGCCGCTGGGAGAAATCCCATGGCCGTCCGGATGCCGGATCGCTGTGGTCCGGCGGAAATCCCTCTCCATGATCCCGGATGGTCGTCTGATCCTTCAACCTGGAGACCAGGCGGTTCTGATCGGGGAACCGGAGGCGCTGAAGGAGGCCCGACGGCTCCTATCCTCCAGCCTGGCGGGGTGAGTTCAGGCGAACGAATCCTGCCTTCCCCGTCGAGCGGCCGGGGAGAAGAGGCTCGATGATCTCCTGGAAAGAGGCGGGACTGGTCCTGAGCGGCGCCCTGGTCGCCGCTCTCGGTGCGGCGCTCTGGGTTTCGCGGGCGGAGGAGCGCGATCCCTTCTGCGCAAGCTGCCATCTGCGCCCGGAGACCACCTACGTCGGGCGGGCGATGGCGGCCCGGGAGGGGCGGCCGGCCGACCTCGCTGCCGCCCACGCGGCCGTTGGGATCTCCTGCGTGGGATGCCACCGGGGCGATCAATCCCTGCCCCACCGCGCCGTTGCCCTCGCCCTGGGCGCATGGAACACCGCCCGCACGCCGTTCATTTCCCCCGATACGCCTCGCCATCCGGTCCGCCTGGTTTCCCTTCCGGAGGCCGGATGCCGGCTCTGTCACATCCGCGAGCCGGAACGCGGGGGCGTGCCCCGGGGAGAACCGAATCCGGTGACCGTCCCGACCTTCGAGAATCACTTCCACACGGACCTGCTCCGGCCGGACCTTCGGACGTCGGTGGGCTGTGTGGATTGCCATCCCTCCCATGTGGAGAGCCTGGAGCCTTTCTTCACAATTCGGGAAGTGGTGATCCCGGCCTGCGAGCGCTGCCATCGGGAGGTCGGCCGGGGGCCCGTTCAAATGGGACCATGAAGCCACGACGCTGGCTCTTCATCTCGGTCCCCCTATGGGGTCACCTGGACTATGGGGGCTACCTGGATCTGGCGGTCGCGCTGGCTCGGCGAGGCCATCGGGTGCTCTGGGCCAGCGGATCCCTGGTGCAGGAGGCGGTGGTCCGCCGGGGCCTTCCCTTTACCCCGTTGCCCTCGGTGGGCTGGCGATGGCTGCCTCCGCTCCCGTCGGAGGTTCCCCCCGCGGAGCGGGCGCGGCGGCGACGGGAGCGGGCCCTGGAGGCCTGGCTCCATCCGGAGGAGCACGCCCGGGCGCTGCGCGCCCTGAGCTCCCTGATCGAAGCGTGGCGCCCGGACTGGATCGTGGCGGAGCCCTTCGCCGGCGTCGCGGCCTGGGCGGCGGAGCGTTATGACCTTCCCCTGATCGTGGTGGGGTTTCCCGCCGGTCGCTGGCCTGCCCCCGCCACTCCGGAGGCCCGGGTCGAGGGGGAAGCCGCCCGATCCCGGCTGGCGGAGATCGCCGCACGCCTCCAGCTGACCGGACGCTTCTGGCGGGCGGACCCTTTCCCCCAGATTACTTCTCCATATGCGCACATCGCTTTCTTCCCCGCCCGCTGGTTCATCGATCTGGAGCACCCGGATCCCCAGAATCAGTTCTTCGGGGGACGTCGGAGGGCGTCAGCCTTCTCACCCCCGCCGCGCTCGCGTCCCCAGGTCATGATCACCCTGGGGAGCACCTTCACCGGGGATCCGGCCTTCTTCATCGGGGCGGCTCGCGCCGTGCAGAGCCTGGGCGGCGAGCCCCTTCTGGTCCTCGGGAGGAGCCCCTTCGCCCCTGGACTTCGGGAGACGGTCGCGCGGGCGCTTCCGGATCTCCCCCTCCGGGACTGGGTGGATTACCCGACCCTGTTCCCGCAACTGGATCTGGTGATCCACCATGGGGGGATGGGGACCACCCACACCGCTCTGGTTTACGGTGTCCCCCAGCTGGTGGTTCCGCATGCGGGGGAACAGCACCTGCAGGCCCGGCGGGTGGAGGCAGCGGGGGTCGGCCTGACCCTGTGGCCTTCCGAGGCGACCTCCCATCGATGGCAGGAGCGCATCGCTGCCCTGCTCCGGGAGTCTGTCTTTCGGGAGCGGGCGCAGGACTGGGCGCAACACATGGAGGCCGCCGGCGACGCGGAGGAAGCGGCCGCCTGGCTGACCGAGTGGGCGGATTCCGCGGCCTAACATCGGCCCATCGCGCCGATTCAAATCGGCCTTCCGGGGCGCTGCGTGCCTGGCGTCGGCCTGCGCCGATGCGGGGAATCTTCGGCCGGCGGAGGCCGGCCGGTGGCCGAAGGCCTATCGGGGTCGAATTCATTCGGCGCCCATCCCGCGTCGGCCCCTCACGCCGATTGAAATCGACCTTAAGAGGCGCTGGCGCGCCGGGCGTCGGCCTGCGCCGGCGCGGGAAACCCTTCGGCCGGCGGAGGCCGGCCGCTGGCCGAAGGCCTATCGGGGTCGAATTCATTCGGCGCCCATCCCGCGTCGGCCCCTCACGCCGATTGAAATCGACCTTAAGAGGCGCTGGCGCGCCGGG
>BEHY01000033.1 GCA_002898735.1 Candidatus Thermoflexus japonica | reverse complement strand
GGCAGGGGGTGGTGTGCGCCGAGCCCACCTGCGGGGGATACGCGCCGCCATGATGGGAGTCCGGGTGGGGCTGCTCGTCCTCTCCGCCGGGGTCCTGGTCTGGACGGACCGCCGGTGGGACGCCCCGTGTGGGCGGATCCCAAACTTCGTCTCCCTGCCCCTCATGGCCCTGAGGCTGGCGGCCGCCGTGGCCTTATAAGCGAAGGGGCGCAAACGATGAAACACCATCCCGCCAGGGAAGCCCTGCCGAACCGAACCGCCTTCATGGAGTAACGCTGGTGATTCCCTCCGACGCTTTTGGGGGCAGGGCGTCCGCTGAAGGGGGCTATTCTGTTTCCGGGTTCCCGGAGAACCTTTCGATTTACGCCTGGCTGTGAGCGGTGAAATGGACCCCCTTTCAGTAAGGAGGGGTTCCCCGAGTTCCCCCTGAGTCCCGGGAACATCCTCAGTTGCTGAATCCTCTCACCCCATGAAGGAGAACTTCCCGGAAGCTCCACGTCGCATGGGGGTTATACCATCACCCGGGTCGGAGCCGAATGGCGGATGTCCGCAGCGAATGGTAGAGCCCTGCTCCGCGCTCAACGGCATATGCCTGGAGTGAGCTGCAGCCCGGAAGCCAGCGAGGAGGGCGGACATCCCGCCTTCTCGACCGGAGCCGGGTGAATGGCCGGCACCGGTTTGCATGCTGGACCTTCCAAACGTAAACTATGTTTAAGCGAAGGGTATCCGCCGGGCGATCCCCTGATTTGCGAATGGATCCAGACTTGAGGAAAAGAGGTGGGCGATGGCCAACGACGCGCGACGAAAGGCTCTGGAGACCGCGGTGGTAACGCTGACGAAACGATTCGGGGAAGGAACGATCATGCGCCTGGGGGAGGCGGTGCAGCAACCAGTGGAGGTGATCCCCACAGGCTCCCTGGCCCTGGATCTTGCCCTGGGCGTGGGAGGGATTCCGCGGGGGCGGATCACGGAGATCTATGGCCCGGAGGCCTCCGGGAAGACAACGCTGTGTCTCCACGTCATCGCCGAGGCTCAGAAACGGGGTGGGATTGCGGCGTTCATCGATATGGAGCATGCCCTCGATCCCCACTATGCCCAGCGATGCGGCGTGGATGTCGATAACCTGTATGTGGCCCAGCCGGACACCGGGGAGCAGGCCCTGGAGATCGCGGAAACCCTGATCCGCAGCGGGGCGGTGGATGTGGTGGTGGTGGACTCGGTGGCGGCGCTGGTGCCCCGGGCGGAGATCGAGGGGGAGATGGGCGACGCCCATGTGGGGCTCCAGGCGCGCCTGATGAGCCAGGCCCTGCGCAAACTCGCCGGGGCCATCCGCCAGTCCAACACGGCGATGCTCTTCACCAACCAGCTGCGGATGAAGATCGGCACGATGTTCGGCAACCCGGAGACCACCACCGGCGGCATGGCCCTCAAGTTCTACGCTTCGGTCCGCCTGGAGATCCGTCGCCTGCAGAACCTGAAAGCGGGCGGCGAGATTATCGGCAGCCGGGTCCGGGTTCGGGTCACGAAGAACAAGGTGGCCCCGCCCTTCCGCGAGGCGGAGTTCGATATCCTTTACAACGAGGGGATCAGCAAGGCGGGGGATATCCTGGACCTGGCGACCGAGCTGGGGCTGGTTACGAAGCGGGGCACCTTCTTTATGTATGGGGACACCCGTCTGGGTCAGGGCCGGGAGAACGCCCGCGAGTTCCTGAAAGCCCATCCGGAATTGCTGGAGGAGCTGGAGCGCCAGATCCGGGAGAACACCGCCCGTGCGGCCTCCCTCAAGCGCCTCGGGGTGAGCGCCGAGGGCCCCGAGGAGGCCGCTCCGATCCTGGAGGCCGAATAACCCGGCCCGGGGCCGATCGGGAAGGCGAGGCCGGCCGGTGAGGGATCTTTCCTGGACGCAGAGGCCTTATGGGCGGTCGGATCACCGGTTTGCGAGCGCTGAAAAGCGGCCGGGTGGCCGTTTATCTGGATGGCCGCCGGGCCTTCCGGCTGACGGCGGTCGAGGCGGCGCGGCTGCGCCCGGGCCAGGTGCTCACCGATGAGGAAATCCGCCAGCTCCTGGATCGGGATCTCCTGGAACAGGCCCATGAGATCGCCCTCCGGTTCCTGAGCTATCGCCCCCGCAGCGAGCGGGAGGTCGCGGACTACCTGCGCCGGAAAGGCTTCGATGCCCGGACGGTGGAGGCGGAGCTGGAACGGCTCCGGCGCGTGGGGCTGGTGGATGATTGGGCCTTCGCCCGGTTCTGGGTGGAGAACCGGACGGCGTTCCGGCCGCGCAGCCGGCGGGCTCTCCAGGCGGAGCTCCGGCGCAAAGGCGTCCCCCTCGCCATCATCCGGGAGGTCCTCCAGGAATCCCCTCCCGATGAACGTGCCCTCGCCCTGCGCCTGGCCCGCGAACGGGCCCAACGGTTGCGAGGTCTGGACCCCCTCACCTTCCGCCGGCGTCTGGCCGGATACCTGGCCCGTCGAGGGTTCGATGGGGAGCTGGTGATGGAGATCCTCCGAACCCTGGAGCATGAGGAGGACGAGCGCCTGTCGGCGGAGGGGTAAACGAAAAAAGAGGCAAGAAGATTGTCTCGCATCTTCATCGAAACGGGATACACCTATGGACTGGCTGATCGTTGTCCCGCTGGCCGCAATCGGAGTCATCGGCGGCGGTGCGCTGGGATGGTTCCTGGGAAAGCAACTGGTCCAGCAACGGATTCGAGAACAGCTCCGGGGGGAGATCGAAGCCGCACGGCAGGAATCTCAACGGCTGGTCGAGGAAGCCAAGCAGCAGGCGGCGGAGCTTCTCCTTCAGGCCAAGGATGAAGCCCTCCGCCTTCGGGAGGCTACCGAATCGGAGCTGCGCCGGTGGCGGGCTGACCTCCGCAAGGAAGAAGAGCGCCTGCGCCATCGACGGGAGGAACTGGATCGCCGGGCGGAACGGCTGGAGAAGCAGGAGCGCCGCCTGAACGAGCGTCAGGCGGAGCTGGACCGCCAGAGCGCTCAGCTGCAGGCGGCTATCAGCCGCTTCGAGGAGGAGCGCCGGGCCGCCCTGGAGCAGGTGGCCGGGATGACCGTCGAGCAGGCCCGCCAGGCCCTCCTGGAGATGGTGGAGAAAGAAGCCCGGGAGGAAATGGCGCGCCTCTACCGGCAGATCGAGGCCGAAGCCCGGATTCAGGCGGAGGAACGCGCCCGCGAGATCATCGCGACCGCCATCCAGCGCATCGCCAGCGAGCAGGTCGCCGAATTGACCGTCTCGGTGGTGCCCCTGCCGAACGATGAGATGAAAGGGCGCATCATCGGACGGAACGGCCGTAACATCCGGGCCCTGGAGAAGATCACCGGGGTGGAGATCATCGTGGACGACACCCCGGAGGCCATCACCCTCTCTTCCCATGATCCGGTGCGCCGGGAAATCGCCCGGATCGCCCTCACCCGCCTCATCCAGGATGGGCGGATCCATCCGGCGCGGATCGAGAAGGTGGTGGCCGAGGCCCGGGAGGAGGTGGAGCGGATCATCTGGGAGGAGGGTCAGCAGGCCGCGGCCGCGGCCGGGGTCACCGGCCTACACCCCGAGCTCATCCGCCTCCTGGGCCGCCTGAAGTTCCGGACCAGTTACGGCCAGAACCAGCTGCATCACGCGGTCGAGGTCGCCTGGCTGGCCGGGATGATCGCGGCGGAGCTGGGCGCCGATGTGCGGATCGCCCGGATGGGCGGGCTGCTGCATGACATCGGGAAGGCGGTGGACCATCAGGTGGAGGGCACCCACGCCCTGATCGGCGCGGAGCTGGCCCGACGCTACGGGGCGCCGCCCAAGGTGGTGAACTGCATCGCCAGCCACCACCACGAGGTCCCCCAGGAATGCATCGAGGCGGTGATCGTGGAGGCGGCCGATGCCATCTCCGGTGCCCGGCCGGGCGCCCGCCGGGAGACCCTGGAGATGTATCTCAAGCGGATCCAGGATCTGGAGAACCTGGCCCGCTCCTATCCCGGTGTCGCCGAATGCTACGCCATCCAGGCCGGCCGGGAGATCCGCATCATCGTGAAGCCGGAGGAGGTGGACGACCTCGCCGTCATCCGGATGGCCCGGGAGATCGCCCGAAAGATCGAGGAGACCATGCAGTATCCCGGGCAGATCAAGGTCACCGTGATCCGGGAGACCCGGGCGGTGGAGATCGCCCGCTGAGGCGGCGGACGGCTTCATTCTCCGTCCGGCCTCCGGCATGGTCGGTTCCCCCCTTCCCACGGCCCTTCCGGCGATGGCCGGACCTTTCCATTTCCATATTCCATACGCAGCCTGCTTCCCCGACCTGGGGTCGGGCCGGCCGCTGAGGGCGGTTGACCCGACCCCAGCCCGAAAGAACATCCTTCAGGAGTGGGATCCCGATGGCCAAGAAGCGACGGGTGCGATCCACATCTTCCGCCCCGGCCCGGACGGTTCCGGCTCCGGCCCGGGAGGTCCCGGTGTCGGCTTCGCCGGCCCCCGCTCGGCGGCCGACATCCGCCCTGGCGAATTATGATTACTCCTATGTGCGGCGGGATCTGCGCCGCATCGGCGTGCTGGCGGCGATCCTGTTCGGCGGCCAGATCGTCCTGGCCTTCCTTCTGCCCCATCTGCTGAGGTGAGGATGATGGCGCGGCGATCGGTTCCCCGGATCTCCCGGCGTTTCCGACCGGTGCGCCGGGACGGCTTCCTGAAAACGGCGCTGGATAACGGGCTGACGGTGGTGCTGAAAGAACAGCACCACGCCCCGGTGATCACGTTCTGGGTCTGGTATCGCGTGGGGAGCCGGGATGAGCCCACCGGCCTCACCGGGATCTCCCACTGGGTGGAACACATGCTCTTCAAGGGCACCCCCACCTATCCGAAGGGGACGCTGGACCGGCTGATCTCCCGGGAGGGAGGGACCTGGAACGGGTTCACCTGGCTGGATTTCACCGCCTATTTCGAGACCCTGCCCTCGGATCGGTGGACGATCGCGCCGGAGATCGAGGCGGATCGGATGACGAAGGCCCTCTTCCACCCGAAGGAGGTGGAGGCGGAGCGGACGGTGATCCTCTCCGAACGGCACGGGGCCGAGAACAACCCCCTTTTCCTGCTGAGCGAGCAGGTGCAGGCCCTCGCGTTCCAGGCCCATCCTTACGGCCACGACGTCATCGGGTGGCCGGGGGATCTCCAGACGATGACCCGGGAGGATCTCTACCGCCATTACCGGACCTATTACGCCCCCAACAACGCCGTCGCGGTGGCGGTGGGGGATTTCCGCATCCCGGAGGCGTTGCGGGCCATCGAGCGGGCCTTCGGCCGGATCCGCCCGGCCCTCGAGATCCCCCGCCTGCGGGCGGTGGAGCCCCCCCAGCGGGGGGAACGTCGGGTCGTCGTGGGGGGGGAGGGGAACACCGCCTACCTCGAGATCGCCTATCACGCCCCGGAGGCGACCCATCCGGACTTCATGCCCCTGGTGATCCTGAACGCCGTGCTGGCCGGTTCGGGCTCCCTCAGCTTCAGCGGCGGCACGTCCAACAAGACCTCGCGGCTCTATCGGGCGCTGGTGGAGCCGCGGATCGCCGCCGAGGTGGGAAGCAGCCTGATCCCCACCGTGGAGCCCTTCCTGTATAGCCTCACGGTCACCCTGCAGCCCGGCCGGCGGCCCGAAGAGGCGGAAGCGATCATCGATGCCGAGATCCAGCGCCTGCAGTCGGAGCTCATCCGCCCGGAGGAGTTCGAGAAGGCCCTCAAGCAGGCGCGCGCCGACTTCGCCTACAGCAGCGAGTCGGTGACCAACCAGGGCTTCTGGTATGGCTGGAGCGAGATCTTCGCGGATTACACCTGGTTCGAAACCTATCTGGAGCGCCTGGCCCGGGTGACCCCCGAGGATGTGCAGCGGGTCGCCCGCACGTATCTCACGCGCGCCAGCCGGACGGTGGGCTGGTATCTCCCCCGGGCATAGCCGATCCGCCGAAGGGCCGAGCAGCGGCCCGGGTCCTGGGCTCACGTCGGCATGGGGGGAAGCCCGCCGGGCAACGGCCGGCCGTTGCCCGAGCCGGCCGCATGGTCCTTTCACCTGAACGTTCGATCTCTTTCTCCCGGGAGGCGGGAGCGTGATCATCATCCTGGGTTTGGGCCCCGGGGATCCCCGATACTGGACCCGGGAGGCGGTGGAGGTCCTGGAGGGACTGCAGGAGATCTACGTGCGGACCCGGCGGCATCCGGCGGTGGCTGCGTTGCCGCCCCACCTGACGGTTCACGACTTCGATGCGGTCTACGCGGAAGAGGAAACCCTGGAGGCGGTCTACGAGCGGATCGCCCGTGCCGTCCTGGAGCTGGGCCGGCGGCCGGAGGGCGTCTGCTACGCGGTGCCCGGGTCCCCCTTCGTGGGGGAGGCCACCGTGGCCCGGATCCGCGCCCTGGCCGCCGGGGCCGGCATCCCCGTCCGGATTGTCCACGGCCTCAGCTTCATCGAACCCGCCCTGGAGCTCCTGGGCCTGGACGCGCTGGATGGCCTCCAGATCGCGGACGCCTTCGAGGTGGCCGAGCGGTATCATCCGCCCCTGAACCCGGATCGCCCTGCGCTGATCGCCCAGCTGGACAGCCGGGCGGTGGCGGCGGATCTCAAGCTCACCCTGATGAATCAGTATCCCCCGGAGCACCCGGTGACGCTGATCGATGCCGCGGGGCTTCCGGAGGCCCGGCAGGCCACTTTCCCCCTCTATCAGCTGGACCATCGGTCGGATTTCACCCCGCTGACCGCCCTTTATGTGCCGCCCCTGGCCCGACCCGGCGCCTTCGAGACCTTCCAGGACACCATCGCGCACCTCCGTTCCCCCGAGGGTTGTCCGTGGGATCGGGAGCAAAACCATCAGAGCCTGCGCTCCAATCTGCTGGAGGAAGCCTATGAGGTCCTGGAGGCCCTGGACGCCGATGATCCTCACCGTCTGAAGGAGGAGCTGGGGGATCTCCTGCTGCAGATCGTTTTCCACAGCCAGATCGCGGTCGAAAGCGGGGAGTTCTCGATGGCCGAGGTCATCGCCCATGTGAACGAGAAGATCCGCCGCCGGCATCCCCACGTGTTCGGGGATCTGCGGGTCGCCGGCGTCCGGCAGGTGCTGGAGAACTGGGAGCAGATCAAGCAGCAGGAGAAGGCGGAGCGGGGCCAGGCCGCCTCCGCCCTGGACGGCGTGCCGAAGGGCCTGCCCGCGCTGGCCCAGGCGGCGGCCTACGGCGAGCGGGCCGCCCGACTGAAGTTCGACTGGTTGGACGCCGAGGGGGTTCTCGAGAAGCTCCAGGAGGAGCTCCGGGAGATCGCCGCCGCGGCGGATCCGGCCCATCGGGCGGCGGAGTTCGGGGATCTGCTCTTCACCCTGGCGCAGCTCGCCCGGCACTGGGGGATCGACCCGGAGGCCGCTCTCCGGGAGGCCAACGCCCGCTTCGCGCGCCGGTTCCGTCAGATGGAAGCCCTCGTCGCCGCTCAGGGCCGGCGGCTCCAGGAGCTCTCGCCCGAAGAGATGGAGGCGTTGTGGGCGCAGGTGAAACAGGAACCTTCCCCGGGCGCGCCCGATGGCCCCGCGGATCCTTCTCTATGACCAGGACGGACAGCTGCTGGCCCGGCTGCGGCCCTGCCGCTCGTGGTGGTGCCGCGGGCGCGGATGGATGTTCCGCCTCCGGATGGGGGAGGAAGGCCTTTTCTTCGTGTTCCCCCGGACCGGCCGGTGGGAAACCGCCATCCATATGTTCTTCGTGTTCTTCCCCATCGCCGCCATCTGGCTGGATGAGGCCGGGCGGATCGTCCACGCGGTGGAAGCCCGCCCCTTCCGGGTGTATATCCCGCCGTGCCCGGCCCGTTATCTGATCGAGGGGCCCGTGCGTCTGCTGGCCCACGCCCGTATGGGAGAGGTCTGGACATGGCGCGAGGAGGCTGGAGGATTCTGATCGGGCTGGCGTTGACCCTGACGCTGGTCCGGCCCGCCCGGGCTCAGGAACCCGTGCGCTATACCGTGCAACCCGGCGACACCCTCACCCGCATCGCGGCGCGCTTCGGGACCACGGTGTCGGCGATTGTGGAGGCGAACGGCCTGATGAACCCCAACCTGATCTACGTGGGCCAGGTTCTCCTCATCCCCACCAGCGCCTCCGCCCCTGCCTCCGGGCGGATCCATATCGTTCAGCCGGGGGAAACCCTGTATCGGATCGCGCTGCGCTATGGCACCACGGTGGAGCGCCTGATGGCCATCAACGGCCTGAACAACCCCAGCCGGATCTTCGTCGGGCAGGCCCTTCGGATCCCGGAGGAGGCCCCCGGCGCCCCCACCGCGTGGCCCTCGCCGTTTGAGGAGATCCGGGTGGGCCTGGCCCCGGCCGTCCAGGGGCGGGTGTTCCCGGTGCGCGTTCGCCTCTCCCAGCCGGCGACGCTGCAGGCCGCCTTCCTGGGGGTGAATTATCCCCTGGCGCCGACGGCGGAGGGCGGCGAGGGGCTGCTGGCCGTGCCCGCGCTCCAGGCCCCCGGGGTCTATCCCCTGACCCTCACCGCCCGCGGCGCCGACGGCCGGACGGTGAGCGTCCATCTCCAGGTGCGGGTGATCGCCGGGCCTTACGGGCGGGAGGCGATCCGCCTGCCCCCGGATCGCCAGCGCCTGCTGGATCCCCAGCTGGTCCAGGAGGAGCGGGAGAAGGTTTTAGCCGCCTGCACGCCCTTCGAGCCCGAGCGGCGCTGGAGCGGCCCCTTCCGGTATCCGGTGGAGAACCCGGAGGTGACCTCTCCCTTCGGCACCCGTCGTTCTTACAATGGGGGGCCTTACACCAGTTACCACGAGGGGCTGGATCTGCGGGGGACCGTCGGGACGCCGGTCTACGCGCCGGCCGACGGCGTGGTGGCCTTCGCCGGGCCGTTGATCGTGCGGGGCAACGCGGTGATCCTCCGCCATGGCTGGGGGGTATGCAGCGGCTACTGGCATCTCAGCGCGGTGGCCGTCCAGCCCGGGCAGCGGGTGAAGGCGGGGGATCTGCTGGGCTATGTGGGGAACACCGGCCTCTCCACCGGCGCCCACCTGCACTGGGAGATCCGGGTGCGGGGCATCCCGGTCGATCCCCGACAGTGGGTGGAAGGGGTGGGGCCGGGATGATCGGCCCTGGAGTGCGGCGCCTAGGCGCCGCACATCCCATTAGAATTTAGAATTAGGGATGGGAACCCACGCCTCTGCTGAGGAAAGATCGATGCAGCGACCGATCCGTGTGCGTCCCCGCCCGGGGCAGGGCGAGTTGCAGGCCTCCGAATGGTTGCTTTTTTTCGGCGCCCTCTTCGCGGCGTTGCTGATCTGCGGAGGAGGGTTCTGGCAGCTCGGGCGCTCCCTGGCGGGCGCCCTGAGCGGCCCCCCCACCGCCATGCCGCGGCCGACATGGACGCCCTCCCCTCGCCCCACCCCGACCCCTCCGCCGCCCACGCCCACGCCGACGCTCCCCGCCACCGTGCAGGTGGGGATCTTCGTGAAAGTCACCGGGGCGGGCGAGCAGGGGTTGAGCTTCCGGAAAGCCCCGGGCCTCCAGGCCGAGCGGATCCGGTTCCTCCCGGAGGGAACGACGATGCGGGTGATCGGCGGGCCACAGGAGGCCGATGGGTTAACCTGGTGGCAGCTCGAGGATCCGCGGACGGGGGAGCAGGGGTGGGCTGCGGGCGCTTATCTGACCCCATCCTACGGACCATAGCCTCCGTGCCGCGGATGCCGCGAGGAGGATCCGGCCATGCCCCACCGTGAGGTCCGACGCGCCCCGGCCGGCCTGGGGATTTCCCGCCGTGTCCACCGGGGCGTTTCCGCCCACTGGATCCCGACCCTGAGGATCGTGCTCGGGCTGGCCTGGCCGGCAGTCCTGGAGCAGCTGTTGAACATTGTTGTGGACTGGACCGACGCCTACCTCGCCGGGCATCTGGGAACGGTCGCCCTGGCCGCGGTGGGGTTGAGCGGACAGCTCACGAACCTGGTGGCGGTCTTCTTCGGCGCCCTCGGGGTGGGGGCCACGGCCCTGGTGGCCCGGGCGGTCGGCGCCGGCGACCGGGATCAGGCCGGCCGGATCACCCTCCAGGCGCTGCTCGGCGCGGGGGCCCTCGGGCTGGCCGGGACGGCGCTCGCGGGGATCGGCGGGGCCTGGCTGTTCGCCGCCCTGGGCGCGGAGCCGGCGGTGAGCGCCGCCGCCCGCGTCTATCTGAACATCGCGGCCTTCTCCTTCCCGGCGATGGCCATTCTCTTCGTGGGCAACGCCGCGCTCCGGGGCGCCGGGGATACCCTCACGCCGATGCGCACCTGGGCCGTGGTGGTCTTCACCAACGCGGCGCTGGCCTGGGTGCTCTCGGGCCCGTGGGGCCCGTTCCATCTGGGCGTGGCCGGGCTGGGGATCGCGGCGGCCCTGGCCCGGACCCTGGGGGCGGTGCTGGTGGGCGCCCGTCTGTGGCGGGGAACCTCCCGTCTGGCCCTCCCGCATCGCGGGCTGAGACCCGAATGGGAGGTGTTGAAACGGATCCTCCGGGTCGGGCTGCCTGCCGGGGCGGAACAGTTGCTGCTGCAGCTCGCCCTGCTGAATTTGACCGGCGTGATCACCGCCCTGGGGACGGCTGCGTATGCGGCCCATCAGATCGGACTGCGGGTGATGTCCCTTTCCTTCCTCCCGGGATGGGGGTTCGCGGTGGCCGCTTCCACGCTGACCGGCCAGGCCCTGGGGGCGCGACAACCGGAGGCGGGGCGAAGGGCGACGTTCAGCGCCCTCTTCCTGGCGCTGGCCCTGATGGGAACCATGGGGCTGGCCCTGGCCCTGGGAGGGCCCCTGCTGGTGGATCTGTTCACCGAGGACCCGGAGGTCATTGCCCAGGGCGCTGCGGCCTTGCGGATCACCGCGCTGATCCAGCCGGCCATGGCGGTCAGCTTCGTGTTCTCCGGCGCGTTGCGCGGGGCCGGAGATACGCGTTACACGCTGTGGATCACCGCCACGTCCATCTGGATCGTCCGTCTCCCGATCGCCATCTTCTTCGCTCACGGGCTGGGCTGGGGGCTGCCCGGCGCCTGGCTGGGCATGCTGGCGGATTTCACGGTGCGGGCGGGGCTGTTCGGATGGCGTTTCCTCAGCGGGGCCTGGGAGCGCGTCCGCGTGTGAGATCCCCCAGAACGGCTGGGGCCTTCTCCCTTCGCCCGGCGTTCAGCGGAGAGCGGGATGAACCGGAAAGAATGGGTGTTCCGGGCCATCGGCTATGTTCGGAGCCGCTTCTCGGAATGGACGGAAGCGGATGTGATGCGCCAGGAGGAGAGCGAACTGGTCCTGGATCCGGAGTTCGTGGAGGGCCTGGAGGGTCTGCAACCCGGCGACGGGCTGATGGTCATTTACGTTCTGCATCAGGTGAAGGAGGCCCGCCTGAAAGTTCACCCCCGGGGGGACCGCACCAGGCCCATGAAGGGGGTCTTCGCCACCCGTTCCCAGTATCGGCCCAACCCGATCGGGCTCACCGGGGTGCGGGTGGTGGCCATCGAGGGCAACGTCGTGCGCGTGCGGGGGCTGGATGCCCTGGATGGCTCCCCAATCCTCGACCTGAAGATCGCCTCCGACCTGGATCGGCCCCCGGATCCATGACCCGGGGAGGGCGCTCCATGCGGGGGCGGCCGGGTCGCCCGCCCGATCCCGCCCCGAACATTCTGTCCTTAAGCGGGGGAAGGAGGACGGGCCCCCGGCCGGCTGGCCCAGATCTCATCGAAGATCTGGGCCCCGGTTTTGCCGGTTCGCTCGCTTCGGGCCAGCGCCAGGGCCCGACGGAATCCATCGCTCAGATCGACCCCCGTCGCTTCCTGGATCAGCTCGATGGCCCGGGCGGCCTGGCGGATCACCAGGCGGGGCTCCAGGGCATCCAGATCCGCGTAGAACCAGCCGCAGCTGGCGAACATCCGCTGGCGATGGACCTGGGCCTGGAGGGCCCGCAGAAGGCGCTGCTCGACCTCGGCGGAGAGAGGGCGATCGGCGAATTCCCGCAACAGCGAACGGGCGTCCATCACCCCCAGGACCACATGGATATACTCATCCCGTAACCGCCATGGGTTGCCGATGCGCCCATGGGCCAGGTCCAGATAGGCGGCGTCGATCTCCTCGGAGAGCAGATCCATCGCGGCCCGCAGGATCAATTTCCACCGGGAATCCCCGGGGGTGCAGGCGCATCCGGTGCTCCAGCGGGCCAGGCCGTGCGCGCAGCTCCAGGCCGTGTTCTGGATCACCTCGATCTCCTCTACCGGCGGATGCGCCCGCAGATACTCCGTGAGGGTCACCACCTCGTAGGCGGAGGGCTGCGGGTGGAGCAGACGCTCCAGGAAATCCACCCCTTCCCGGTGATGATGGCCGAAGGTTTCCCCATCCATCGCCAGCAGCGTCAGGTGGGACCTTCCCCGCAGGACCTCTGCCGCCCATCGGTCCGCTGGCCCGAGAGAAGGCATCGCGAAGGAGACCTGGTTCGAGAGGTCGCGATCCCGGACGAAAACCGTGAAATACGCGTTGGCCTCCAGGCGGACCCGATAAGGCCCCGCGCCCCGGGTCAGGCTCCCCCGCACCTGCTCGGAGGAGAGGATGGTGAACGTCAGGCCGGCCTCGGCCAGCACCTCCAGCGTGGTGAGATCCACCGCCATCTCGGGCAACCACATCCCCCGGGGGTGCCGGCCGAACCGGTGCTGAAAGGATTTGACCCCCCAGTAGACCTGGGTGATTTTATCGCGGCGTCGGGCGAGGGGGAGGATCGTGTGATGGGCCGATTGGGCGATGGCGTTCCCCACGCCGCGGGCCACGTTCCCTCGATCCGCCTCCACGATCCTCCGGTAAGTCTCCGGATCGTGTCGGGCCAGCCAGGCGATCAGGGTGGGCCCTACGTTGAAGCTCATCCGCTCGAACAGACAACGTTCGGCCAGCGGCCGATAGCACTCGGCTGTGATCTTCTCGTTGAAATCGTGATAAGGCTCCGCGCCGGGCTCAGGGGGGACTTCCCCGGTCCACGGGTCTTCCCGCGGGGGTTGATAGAAATGCCCATGCACCGCCAGCAACGCTTTCGGTTCGCTCAACCGGAACCTCCGCACAGGGGGTAGGGGCACGGCATGCCGTGCCCCCCTGACGCATCGCTGGGCCTCGTGTTCGAAGGGATCGCCTCCCATCTAACGCCCGGGCATCTCGGTCACCCCGGTGAAGGTGAACGCCTCCAGCAGGAGGGCCGGGACGCAGGTGAACCCGAACCCTTCGGAGAGCACCCAGCGCTCCTTCCCGACGGCTCGCACCTGGGCCAGGGCCGGCACGTAGCCTTGCGTGAACCGCAGGTTCTGCACCGGGTAGGCGATCTCCCCCTTCTCGATCCAGAACACCCCATCCCGGGTCATCCCGGTCAGCACGCAATCCCGCGGATGGACCAGGCGGGTATACCAGAACCGGGTGATGTAGAGGCCACGATCCACCTGGCGGATCATCTCCTCCAGGGTTGCCTCCCCGGGAGCCATAAACAGGTGAATGGGAATGGGCCCCAGGCTGGCCGTCTGGGGCCGGGAGCGGGGGAGGGCGTGGCCGGTGGAGCGCCGGCCTTCCCGGGCGGCGGTGATCGTATCATAGACCGGGCTCCGGGGGACGCCCTTCTCCACGATGACCACCCGCTGGCGGGGGACCCCCTCAAAATCAAAAGGAAGCGGCAACCCCGCCGGATCCCGGCCGTCGTCCCAGATCGTCACCATGGGGGACATGATCGGGCGGCCGATCCGATCGTTCATCCACGATCGGCCCTCCTGGACCGCCAGCGCGCCGGCGCCGGCGTAGCCCAGCCAGGAAAGGATGTCGTCGACCGCGTAGGGCTCCAGGACCACCGGATACACCCCCGGCTCGATCGGCCGCGGGTTCCGGCTTCGCAGGGCCTTATCGACTGCGGAGCGCCCCAGGGATTCCACATCGAGATCCGTCAGGCGCCAGGCGGCCCGATGGGCGTAGCCGGACCCCTCGTCGCACATCACGACGGTGGTGAAGTGGACCTCGGTGCCGGCGTGGTAAGCGAACACCCCCCGGGAGTTCGCCACCGCCAGCTCATAGATCCCCGTGGAGAGCGCGCCCGCCGCGCTGGCCCCCATGGATTCCGCCATGCGACAGACGGCCCCGACGGCGCGCGCCCGCCACTCCGGCGTGGCGCCCGCCACCGCCTCATCGAAGGCGAGGACGGGCTCGATAGGCTCCGGATCCGGAAGGCCGGGGAACTCGGGGTTCTCCGGCTGCAGCCGGGCCATCGCCACCGCCTCCTCGATCGCCCGCCCGAGCGCTTCCTCCGTCAGGCGGTTGGTGATCGCCGAGCCCACCCGCTTCCCCACAACGACCCGGACAGCGATCTCGGTGTTGACCTCCGCCACGTTCTGATGGATCGTGTTGTTCGCGAAGCGGGTCAGGGCGCTATCGTGGGCTTCCAGGACGATCTCCGTCTCATCCGCCGGGGAGATCCGGAAGGCCTTCTCCAGGAGCTCGCGGATCTGTGATTCGCCCAGCATCGTCACCTCCCTGTGGATCCTCCATCGTCTGGAGGCCGGCCCGGAGGGGGCCGGCCGCGGGGCTTCCTACTTGCGGCTGAACACCCGCACGTTCCGGAAGCGGGCGGGGGCGGCCCCGTGGCCGGTGTGCGCCAGCTGCGAAGGCTGCCCTTTGCCGCAGTTCGGCGTCCCCCAGATCACCCAGTGATCGGCGTTGCAGACCGCATCGCAGGAGCGCCAGAACTCCGGCGTGATCCCCGTGTAAATCGGGTTCTTCAACATGCGGGTCAGCTTCCCCCCTTTGATCTCCCAGGCGATCTCGCACCCGAACTGGAAGTTCAACCGCTTGTCGTCAATGCTCCAGGAGCGGTTGGTGTCCATAAAGATCCCTTCCTCCGTGTCTGCGATCAGATCCTCCAGGCGCCACGTCCCCGGGAGCAGGTTCACGTTCGTCATGCGGATCAGGGGGATGCGGTTCCAGCCGGAGGCCCGCATGGTTCCGTTCGAGAGGCCGGTCACGTAAGGGGAGGGGCCCAGGAGCTTCAACAGCTGCCGGGCGGTCTCCCGCGAAGTCATATAGCCGACGAACAGGCCCTCCTTCACGATGTCCACCCGCTGGGCGGGCACCCCCTCGTCATCCCATCCAAAGGTCCCCAGGCCGCCGGGCAGCGTGGCGTCCGCCGTGATGTTCACCACCTCCGAGCCGTAGCGGAAGGTCCCCAGCTTCTCCGGGGTCAGGAAGGAGGTCCCGGCATAGGCCGCCTCCGTCCCGAAAACGCGGTCCAGCTCGATGGGATGCCCGCATGATTCATGGATCTGAAGGGCCACCTGGGAGCCCCCCAGGATCACGGTGGTCACGGTGTCGGGGCACGGGTCGGCGGTCAGCAACGCCACCGCTTCCTCCGCGATGCGCGGCGCGTGGCCCGGCAGATCGCATTCCTCAATGAACTCCCATCCCCGGGTCATCTGGTGGCAGCCCACGGAGTTCGGATAGGATCGGCGCTGGACCTCATCGGGCCCCACCGCGAGGGCCTCGATGCCGCAGCCCGATTCGATGATCTCCTGCTCGATCCACGACCCCTCTGTGCTGGCGAAGATCTTGCGCTCGCGGAGGAACACCATCTCCGCCTCCGTGGCGGCGATCCCTTTCACCGCCCGCATCGCCGCGTCGGCGGCCATCAGGACCTCCAGCTTCTTCTCCAGGGGGACGGTGAAGGGATCGATCTGCACCGGCGTCCGATAGGTCCCCCGCTGGACCACCGGCGGGCCGATGTCCACATCTTCTTTCTTGAAGAGGGCGCTGGCTTTCGCGATCTGAACGGCCCGCCCGGCGATCCGCTCGGCTTCCTCCACGGTCAGCCGGGCGCTGGAGGCGAACCCCCATGCGCCGTCCGCGATCACCCGAACCCCAAAGCCCATGTCCTCGATCTGGCTGATGCCCTGGACCACGCCGTTGCGGACCAGGAGGGATTGCTCGATGCGGTGGACCAGGCGGACATCCGCATAGGATGCGCCCTTCAGCTGCGCGGCGTTCAATGCCCGCTCCAGGAGCTCCTTCACGTTCGCCTCCTTCTGTGCGAGGTTTCAGGAAGCGCAGGCCGCGGAAGCCGTCCCATGGATCTTCTTCCCCAGGCGCCTGTATTATAGGCGATGCCTCTTCTTCTCCAAAGCCTATCCGGGCGGGGCGGCCTCCTTCCCCCGGACCAGCGTCCCCGTCCAGAAGATGACGCTCATCGCCAGGGGGAGCGCCAGCCCGGCCGCTTGCAGCGGATAGGCGGGCTCCATCGCAAACAGGAGCCCGGCCAGCGGGGCGGCCAGGGTCATGGCCAGGCTGCGGGCCGTATGGACCAGGGCGGAGGCCGTGGCCCGGGCCTCCGGCGGGGCCAGACGCAGGATGCGGGCCGCGGCCAGGGAATAGCCGGCGTAGATGCCCCCCAGGAGGAACATCGCCCCGCCCACGACGGGAAGATACGGGAATCCGATCTGGAGGAGCGCGAAAGCGATCCAGCCCAGCCCCCATGCGCTCAGCAACCCCAGGGGCCGCGCTCGCCCTTCATCCCATCGGCCCAGCATGGGGCCCAGCACGATCGTCCCGAGCGCCTGGAGCGACGCGAAGAAGCCCAGATGGGCCTTGGTCCATCCTCCCCGCTGTTGCAGGAAATTCGGCAGCAGGACCAGCCCGATCTGCCCGGTGGTGAAGAGCGCGAGCAGGGCCAGGCCGAAAGGCCAGGGGATCCCTCGCCAGAACGCCGCCGGGCTTTGAGGGCCGGGACGTGGGGGAGGATCAGCGGGGAGGCGCAGGGCGGCGAGGGTGGAGAGGGCAAACAGCGCGGCGCTCAGAAGGAGCACCCGGCGCATCCCCCAGTGCTGCGCCATCCATCCGCCCAGGGCGGGCGTCAGGACGCCGCCCAGCGCGTAGCCGGCGCTCAGCAGCGGGAACGCCCGCTCCAGCGGGATCGGCCCGGCCATCCGGGCCACATACGCGTGGATGATGGGAAGACAGTAGCCCGACACCAGATAGAGCGTCAGGCCCGGGATGAACGTCCGCCAGTCGGCCGCCCCGGCCATCGCCAGGACCCCGATCCACCCGGCGAGCCATCCGCCCAGCATCAGCGGCTTGTGGGGGAGGCGATCCGCCACCCAGCCCACCGGAAGGTAGACGGCGGTCAGGATCAGCTCCCCGATCCCCAGGGCGATCCCGATCTGGGTCGGGGTGGCCCCCAGTTCCTGGGCGTATACCGGGATCAGATAAAAGAAAAGCCCCTCCCCCAGGGCCCAGAGGATCTCCGAGATCAGCATTAACCGGATCATCCGCCACGATGCGGGGGATGAAAGGATCATGGGAGGAAACTCCCTGCGCATCCGGTCCCTTCGAGATGCATGGAATCGGACTCCGAACAAAGGGAAGAGCCGGGGGCCTGGGGAGCGGGTCCCTCCGTCCGGTCTCATTCTCCCCGGAGGGCCAGCGCCATGCGATAGATGACCTGACGGGGCCACCCGGAGACCCGGGCGAGCTCGCGGGCCGCCTGCGCCGGGGGCATTCCGGCCGCGAGCAGCTCCTGCAGGCGGCTCCGCACCTCCGCCTCCTCCCAGCGCGCGGTCTCCTCGGGCGCTCCGGCGATGACCAGGGTGAACTCTCCTCGAGGCTCCACCCGGGTGAAATGTTCCAGGATCTCCCGCACCGTGCCCCGGCGGATCTCCTCGTGGAGCTTGGTGAGCTCGCGGGCCGCCGCCATGGGGCGATCCCCCAGGACCGCCAGGATATCCTGAAGGGACTCGCGGAGGCGGTGAGGGGCCTCGAAGGCCACCAGGGTCCAGGGCAGGGCGGCGACGTCCGCAAGCAGCCGCCGTCGTTCCCCGGGCCTGCGCGGCAGAAAGCCAAGGAAAACGAAGCGATCCGCCGGGAGCCCTGAGGCCACCAGGGCCGTCACCGGGGCGGAAGGCCCGGGGATGGGCACCACCGGGAATCCCCGATCCAGCGCGGCCCGGATGAGCGCGTAGCCCGGATCCGAGAGGCCGGGCATCCCGGCCTCCGAAACCAGCGCCACATCCCCCCGGGTCAGGGCTTCCAGAATCTGGGGGATGCGAACCGGCTCGTTGTGTTCGAAGTAGCTGATCATCGGGGTGTGGATCCCGTAATGCTCCAGCAGGATGCGGGTCCGGCGCGTATCCTCCGCGGCGATCAGGGCGCATTCCCGCAGCACCCGCAGGGCTCGCAGGGTGATATCCTCCAGATTGCCGATGGGCGTGCCCACCACATACAGCGTCCCCATCCGCGCCTCCCGGTTGCGCCGATCCGGACAGAAACATGCCTTCGAGCCTGGCGGCGCCGGGCCGCGTCGATCCCCGCAGGTGTTCCTTATGGGGAAAGGGGGATGAAGATCTCCACCCGAGCTTCCGTCCGCCAGGCCTGGAGCTGCTCCCGGATCCGCCTCTGGCGGAGCAGATCCTTCTGGTCCTCCGAAAGCGGCCGGGCCGGATCCTTTTCCACCACCAGGAGCAAATGGTAACCCTGGGAGGTTTTCACCAGGGTGACCTGGCCTGGGGGGATGGAGAAGGCGGCCTCCTCCAGCTCCGGGATCGCCAGGGTTCCCCGGGCGAACCATCCCAGATCTCCCCCCAGCTCCCGGGTGGCTTCGTTCTCTGAATACTGTCGGGCCAGCTCGATGAAATCCTCCCCCTGTTGCAGCCGGGCCAGCAGCTGATGAGCGACCTCTTCGCGGGACACCTGGATATGCCGGGCGTGAACCTGTTCGGCCGCCTCCGGGATATCGGCGGTCAGGCGCTCGAAAACTTTCTGGGCCAGGAGGGCCGCTTCCTGATTGCGCCGGAATTCCTCCTCCGTCATCCCCAGGGATGCCAGCCGCTGGCGGAAAGCCTCGACCCCGCCGCTTTCCGCGATGGACTGGGCCAGCGTCGCCTGGATCTCTTCCGGGGACACGGCGATCCCCAGCGCCGCGGCATGCTGCTGGATCAGGATCTCCTCGATCATTCCCTCCAGGATCTGGCGGGGAAGCTGGGCCAGGCGCTGTCGCCCTTCCTCAGACTGGGGATCCAGGCCGTTGCGAATCCACTCGCGCTCATATGCGGCCACCCGCTTCTCGAAATCCGGGAGAAAGATCGGCGTGCCGTTCACACGGGCTGCCAGGGCCGGGGTGGGCGTGGCGGGGGCCGGCGGGGGCGGTGGAAGGGTCGGCGTGAGCGTCGGGGAGGGTGCGCAGGCCCCCGCGATGAGCGTTAGAAGGATCATCGCCGATCTTTTCATGCGGTCTCCTCCTCAGTCCGGCTGAGCATGCAGGGCAGGCGTCCTCTGATACGTTTCGCTCAGGTAAGCGTGAAAATCCCGGGCATCGCGCCATCGCTGCGGGCGCAGCGGTCGATCGGATGGGAAGGCCAGGAAGGCGATCTCCTGAGCCCCGCCCAGCCCCCCGTGAGTCCCTCGCTGATCTTCGAACGTGATCACCGTCTGGCCATCCCAGGCCCCCAGGAGGATGAGATCCCCGCTGTCGGGCAACCGGGCCAGACGGGCCAGCTCCTGGGCCGTCCGCTCCCGGTCCAGCCAGCGCCCTTCCCGCGCCATACGCTCCGGATCCGTCAGGGGATCCTGGCCATAGATCGAAGACCGGCCATCGGCGCGGACGACGCGAGCCCCCTGCCGGCCCATCAGGACCACCTCCTCGCCTTCCCGCCCGATGACCAGTCCGATCCCCGGATGCTCGATCAGGGCATCCAGCAGATGGGGCCATTGAACGGCGATCTCGCTCAACGACATGGGGTGCGGGGCGGCCGTGATGTAGAGATGAGCCAGCGGTCCGGAGGCCCGAACCACGACATCCGCCCGAGGCCTGGAGAGGCCGCTTCCCCCTTCGCGGGAACGCGAGGTCTGTCGCTGCACATAGGCCCGGGCCGCCCGGACCACCTGGGCGCCGCGGGGGGAGAGGGTTCGCTCCAGGCCGCGCATCTCCGCCATCAGATATCGCCACGACCGCCAGCGCCGGTCGTCTGGTTCCACGGTCTCATCCAGGGTCACCGGCTGAGCCATATGCTCCCGGACGAAATCGCCCAGGCTTTGCCCGAAACGTCGGGCGAAGGGCTCCGAAGGGGTCATGCCGTGATCGGAGAAGATGTAAAGATCGTAGGGGCGCCGGGCGAACCCGGCCATCCGATCGATCTCCCGCAGATAGGCGTCCAGCCGACGCAGGGCCCGGAAGGCCACCGGATGGTCCGGGCCATACCGATGCGCGGCCTCATCATACAGCACGTAAATCGCATAGAGGGGGGAGATCCCCCGATGGATGTCCATGCTGAGGCTGAAGGTTAACAGCTCGTGGAGCAGGGCGCTCCCCAGGGCCAGAAACGCGGTCCGAAAGAGCCCGGTGGGATCGCGCAGGAAACGCCGCCATGCCTCCCAGGAGCGAAGGCCATACCACAGTTCGTCCAGGATGTCCCGGGCCACCATCCGGAGGATCCGCCAGATCCGGCCCGGGTTCAGCAGCACCATGAGGAAAAGGCCCAGCCCCTGCACGCCGCTCAGCAGCCCGGGCAGGCCCATGGTGCTCAGGGTGAAAACGGTGCGCTCGGCCCCCCCATCAAACATGCTGGCGTAACAGGCGCCGCCCTGGAGCAGCCCCGGCCTCCCGCCGGACCGCAATCGCGCGGCGACCCGCCGGACGTGGGCCGGGCGCTTCATCACCACCTGTTCCTTCCGCATCCGCTCATACCAGCGGAACCCCGGGATCGCGTCCAGCTGGCCGTAGAGCAGCGCGGCGGTCACGACCGGAGTCGTGGTGGGGAAACCGGCAAACCACGGCGCGACCTGGAAGCGCCCCCTGCGGATCTGGCGGGCCAGATAAGGCATCCGGCCCTCCTGCAGGGCACGCTGCAAATGAAGAAAAGAGAGCCCGTCGATCTGGATGAGCACCAGGCCCCGCTCGGAGGTCGGTGGGGCCTCCGGCTGCCCCATCCGCCGACCCAGGAGGCGATATTTCGCTCGATAAACCCACCGGAGGATCCGCTTCATCACGGCGTGTCCTCTTTCCTTTGCCCATGGCTGGAAGGATCCGGCAGGGCGATGGCGGGCCGCTGTCCGGCAGGGCGTTTCGATTACGAGAGGTGATCCTGAAGGAGGGCTTCCACCTGCTCCCGGGCGAGCCAGCCGATGGGTCGGCCGTTGCGGATCACCAGCAGGCCGGGCTCTTCGCTCCGGGTCAGGCAGGACCAGGCGGCGGCGATGGAACTCTCCCCGTCCACGATCCGCAGGGGCCGCCGTCGGATCCCCTCCGGATTCAGGAAGAAACCCTCCGCCCACTGGCCAGCGGATTCCACCGGAAGAAGCGGCTGCCCGCTGTGGGCCAGCAAGCGACGGGCCGCCGGAAGCGCGACGCGATCGTTGATGGCGATCCATAGCGGTTGTGGATAGGGGGCCACCGGGATCCGCCGGAGGTGCTCCTGGCGGCGGAGCAGCCGCGCTTCCTGCAGCGTCTGGCCGAACAGCCACATCGCCACGGTCATCGTCACCAGCCCCCCGGCATCTCGATGCATGAATTGCCAGACCGCCATGCCGCCGATGCCCAGGGCGCCGGCCTGGCCCACCCGCAGGGCCAGCTGGGTTCCTCGCTCCTCACCGAAGCCCATGGCCAGCAGGCTGCGCATGATCCGTCCGCCGTCCAGCGGGAACACCGGCAGCAGATTGAAAACCCCCAGGAGGAGATTGAGCAGCCACAGGATGGACCAGATCCCCCCGCGATCCCCCGGGCTCCCTGGGGAACCCCCGCCGATGCCCATCGCGCTGAGGCCCATGGCGATCAGGAGATTCACCGCCGGGCCGGCCAGGGCGATGGCGAGCTCCGCGCCGAAACGACCGGCCGGCAGCTGCACAGCCGTGAACCCTCCCAGCGGCCACAGGAGGATGGAGGACACGGGGATGCGGAGCAGGCGAGCGGCCGCCAGATGGCCGATCTCATGCAACAGCACGAGGCCGAACAGGAGGCCCCACCCGAACCCCTGGCGAAGGGCTTCGCGCCATCCCCCCAGCGCGCCCGCGCCCAGCACGGCCACGGCCAGCAGCGCCGGCAGGCTCCAGTGGACCCGGACCGGCGTCCCGGCGAGCGTCAGCAGTTCCAGGGTGAAGGAACGCGATTTCAACGGCCGTTACCCCTTTCGGTGTGCGGGATGATCCCTCTCGACCTTTCGGGTTCAGGATGAAGGAACCCGTTCCAGCAGGCGGATCGCCCCTTCCAGACGGGCCAGCGTTCGCGGGCGGCCCAGCAGGGCGATGGACTCGAAGAGCGGCGGGGTGACCCGCCGGCCGGTCACCGCCACCCGGACCGCCATAAACAGCGTGCCGGCCTTCACGCCCAGGCGGTCCGCCAGCCCTCGCAGCGCGGCCTCGATGGCTTCGTGCGTGAACTCGGGGAGACGCTCCAGCGCCTGGGAGGCCTCCGCCAGCCAGACGCGGACCTGCTCCGGGGTGCTTCCCTTCGGCACCAGATCCTCCAGCGCGGGCGAGACCTCCTCTCGCCAGAGGAACTCCAGCATCTCCGCCCCCTCCCGCAGGGTCCTGATGCGCTCCTGGATCAGGGGGATGGCCCGATGGAGCGTCTCCGGGTCCGGGCGCAGGCCCATGGCCTCCAGATAAGGACGCAAACGATCCGCCAGCGCCTCCACGGTCAGGCGGCGGATGTAGACGCCGTTCATCCACTCGAGCTTCTCATAGTTGAAAGCCGCCGGCTTGGGGTTAATGCCCGAGATGTCGAACTTCTCGATCAGCTCCTCCACCGTGAACAGCTCGGTCTTATCATCGTAAGCCCAGCCGGTCAGCGCCAGGAAATTCACCAGGGCCTCCGGCAGATAGCCTTCCTCCCGGAAATCCCGGACGAAGACCGCCGTCTCCCATCGTCCCTGTTCCTGCAGCACCCGCTTGCTCATCTTCCCTTTGCCGGTCGGGCTCAGGATGATGGGCAGATGGGCGAACTGCGGGGGCTCCCAGCCGAAAGCCCGGTAGAGCAGGATGTGCCGGGGGGTGCTGGGGATCCATTCATCGGCCCGCATCACATGGGTGATGCGCATGAGGTGATCGTCCACCACATTGGCCAGATGATAGGTCGGGTAGCCGTCCGACTTCAACAGCACAAAGTCATCCTGCGTCCGGTTCTGCACCGAGATCTCGCCGTGCACCAGATCGTGAAAGGTGGTGGTCCCTTCCAGGGGGACCTTCAGGCGGATGACATAAGGCTCCCCGGCGGCGATACGACGCTGGGCCTCCTCGGGCGGGACGTTGTAACGACAGAACCGGTCGTAGCCGGTGGGCTGCTTGCGGGCCTCCTGTTCGCGGCGCAGCCGCTCCAGGCGCTCCTCGGAGCAAAAGCAATAGTAAGCGTGGCCCATCGCAACCAGGCGATGGGCATGCTCCTGGTAGATCTCCAGCCGCTGGGACTGGATATAAGGGCCGTAAGGTCCTCCGACATCGGGCCCCTCATCCCAATCCAGGCCCAGCCATCGGAGGGACTCCAGGATGTCCTCCAGCGCGCCGGGGACAAGCCGCTTGCGATCCGTATCCTCGATCCGCAGGATGAACTGCCCCCCGTGGTGGCGGGCGAAGAGCCAGTTGAACAGCGCCGTCCGGGCTCCGCCGACATGAAGGAACCCGGTCGGGCTCGGGGCGAAGCGAACGCGCACACTCATCCGGGATTCACCTCCAGGGCTTTGGAACGGGTCGATGACATTCCCATGGCTTTCGCGCATCCTCTGATATTGTAGCCCAGGAAAAGTCGGCCCACCGGGGTTTCAGGGCCAGGATGCCTCGGGTGGGGAGGGAATGCAACGGATCTTGCAGGGGTGCAGGCCAGGGCGGTTTGGCGGCCTGCCCCTGGATTCTCCCGTATAATGATCTTCAGGAGATCCGGATTCAGGGGAGGCGAGGATGGGGATCCGGCTGGACCTGTTGCATCGGGTGACGGATGAGGAGCTGCGGGAGCTGTCGGAGCGGAACCCGGGCTATCAGTTCGAGCGCACCGCCGACGGGAGGCTGATCGTGACCCCCACAGGCCTAGAAAGCGGACGGCGCAGCGGGGAGGTTTTCGGGCAGCTTCGGGAGTGGAATCGCCGAACCCGGTCCGGGGTGGTGTTTGATTCTTCGACGGGTTTTCGGCTTCCGGATGGCTCGCTGTTTTCTCCGGACGCCTCGTGGGTGGCCCGGGAGCGGTGGGAGGCGCTGAGCCCGGAGGAGCGGGAGGGGTTTGTTCCCCTCTGTCCGGATGTGGTGTTTGAGGTGCGGTCGGCCTCTCAGGGGGTGGGGGAGCTGCGGGAGAAGATGGGGGTGTATATGGCGAACGGGGCGCGGCTGGGGGTGCTGATCGATCCGTATGGGCGGGTGGTGGAGGTGTATCGGCCGGGGGGTCGGGTGGAGCGGTATGAGGGGGTGGAGCGGATCGCCCTGGATCCGGAGCTGCCGGGCTTCGTGCTGGAGCTGGGGCCGGTGTTCGCATAGGAGGTGGGGGATGGGGATCCGGCTGGACCTGCTGCATCGGGTGACGGATGAGGAGCTGCGGGAGCTGTCGGAGCGGAACCCGGGCTATCAGTTCGAGCGCACCGCCGACGGGAGGCTGATCGTGACCCCCACAGGTGGAGAAAGCGGACGACGCAGCGCGGAAGTGCTCTACCAGCTGGAGCGCTGGAACCGATCCCATCGCCAGGGGGTGGTATTTGATTCTTCGACGGGTTTTCGGCTTCCGGATGGCTCGCTGTTTTCTCCGGATGCCTCGTGGGTGGCCCGGGAGCGGTGGGAGGCGCTGAGCCCGGAGGAGCGGGAGGGGTTTGTTCCCCTCTGTCCGGATGTGGTGTTTGAGGTGCGGTCGGCCTCTCAGGGGGTGGGGGAGCTGCGGGAGAAGATGGGGGTGTATATGGCGAACGGGGCGCGGCTGGGGGTGCTGATCGATCCGTATGGGCGGGTGGTGGAGGTGTATCGGCCGGGGGGTCGGGTGGAGCGGTATGAGGGGGTGGAGCGGATCGCCCTGGATCCGGAGCTGCCGGGCTTCGTGCTGGAGCTGGGGCCGGTGTTCGCATAGGAGGTGGGGGATGGGGATCCGGCTGGACCTGCTGCATCGGGTGACGGATGAGGAGCTGCGGGAGCTGTCGGAGCGGAACCCGGGCTATCAGTTCGAGCGCACCGCCGACGGGAGGCTGATCGTGACCCCCACGGGTGGAGAAAGCGGACGACGCAGCC
>BEHY01000032.1 GCA_002898735.1 Candidatus Thermoflexus japonica | reverse complement strand
GAAGGTGCCGCAGCTTCTGATCAATGGGGCGTCGGGGATCGCGGTGGGGATGGCCACCAGCATCCCCCCCCACAACCTGGGCGAGGTCTGCGACGCCCTCCTCCATCTGATCGACCGCTGGGAGGAGCGGGATGAGGTGACCGTGGAGGACCTCATGCGCTTCATCCCCGGGCCTGATTTCCCCACCGGCGGGTTGATCCTGGGCCAGGAGGGGATCCGGGCGGCTTACGCCACCGGGCACGGCCGCCTGGTGGTGCGGGCGGTGACGCGCATCGAGGAGATGAAAGGCGGGCGGTGGCGGATCGTGGTGACGGAGCTGCCCTATCAGGTGAACAAGGCGGCCCTCATCGAGCGGATCGCCGAGCTGGTCCGGGAAGGGCGCATCGATGATATCGCCGATCTCCGGGATGAATCCGACCGCCACGGGCTGAGCATCGTGATCGAGCTGAAACGGGGCGCCCGGCCGCAGACGGTGCTCAACCAGCTGCTCAAATTCACCCCCCTCCAGACCACCTTCGGCGTCCAGATGCTGGCCCTGGTGGACGGGCAGCCCCGCGTGCTATCGCTGAAGCGGATCCTCCAGCTGTTCATCGAGCACCGGATCCAGGTGGTGACCCGGAGGACCCGCTATGACCTGGAGAAAGCGAGGGCGCGGGCGCATATCCTGGAGGGGCTTCGAATCGCCCTCCAGTTTCTGGACGAGGTGATCGCCCTGATCCGCCAGGCCCCCGACGCGGAGACCGCGAAAGTTCAGCTGATGGAGCGCTTCGGCCTCACCGAGGTCCAGGCCCAGGCCATCCTGGATATGCCTCTGCGGCGGCTGGCGGCGCTGGAACGGCAGCGGCTGGAGGAGGAATATCAGGGCCTGGTGGCCCGCATCGCCGAGCTGGAGGCCCTGCTCGCGGATCCCCACCGGATCCTCGGGGTGATCCGCGAGGAGCTCCAGCAGCTGAAGGAGAAATACGGCGATCCCCGACGCACGCGCATCCTGCCTGAGGCGACAGCGGAGTTCACGGTGGAGGACCTGATCCCGGACGAGCCGGTGCTGGTGCTCCTCAGCCAGCGCGGATACATCAAGCGGGTTCCGGTGTCGGCTTATCGGCCCCAGGGCCGGGGCGGGCGCGGGGTCACCGGCATGGCGACCGACGAGGATGACGCGGTGGCCAGCGTCTTCGCCTGCCGGACCCTGGATTACCTCTTCTTCTTCACCGATCAGGGCCGGGCTTACCGGATCCGCGCCTACGAGGTGCCGGACGCCGACCGCGCCGCCCGGGGGATCCCTATCGTGAACCTGATCAACCTGGCGGAGGGGGAACGGATCACCGCCGCTGTGGCCGTATCGCCGGCATGGATGGAGGGGACCGAAGCCAACGGGGGCGATCGCTATCTGGTGATGGCCACACGCCTCGGGAAGGTGAAGCGGGTGCCGTTGAACGAATTCCTCACCACCCGATCCACCGGGCTGGTGGCCATCCAGCTGGAAGAGGGCGACGAGCTGCAGGACGTCTGCCTCAGCGACGGCGCCGGGGATCTCCTCCTGGTCACGGCCCGAGGGCAGGCCCTGCGCTTTGAGGAGGCAGAGGTGCGCCCGATGGGCCGGGCGGCGGCCGGCGTGCGCGGCATCCGGCTCGAGGAGGGCGACCGGGTGATCGCCCTGGATCGGGCCGATCCGGAAGGAGAGCTCCTGGTGGTCACAGCGGGTGGGTTCGGGAAGCGGACGCCCATCGGTCAGTATCCTCCGAAGGGTCGGGCCACGGGGGGCGTGCGGACGATCGCGGATCGCCTGGAGGAAATCGGGGAAATCGCCGCGGCGCGGGTGGTGCGGCCGGGGGATGATATCGTGCTGCTCACCGCCAACGGGATGGCCATCCGGATCCCGGTCGCGGAGATCCCTCAGGCCGGGCGAGCGGCCCGGGGGAGCCGCCTCATCGCCCTGACGGACACGGACCGCATCGCCTCCATGGCCCGGATCCGCCCCGATTGACGGAGGGGCTTTCCCCCGGTAAAATCTCAGGGCCAGGACCCAAGGGATTCATCCTGCGGCGAAGAGGGAAGCGAGATGGCACGGTGTGAGATCTGCGGGAAAGGAACGGCCTTCGGCAACTACGTGAGCCACTCCAACCACGCCGAGCGCCGCCGGTTCATGGCCAACGTCCAGAAGAAGCGGGTCACCCTGAACGGCGTCACCCGACGGATCCATATCTGCACCCGGTGCTTGAAGGCCCTGCACAAGGCCCGGGCCTGAGGGGCATGGCCCCCTTTTTTCCCGGGAGGTCGGCCTCCGCCGACCTCCCGGTGGAGGGCCCAGGATGAGGCGACCGGAGCGGAGCCTCCGGGGGCCCGCCGCCCCCACGGCCCTCCCGTCGCCGCTCCTGCGGTCCACGACCCGCCGCCTCGAAGATCGTCGCCCCGGCTCTTCTCCCCCTCTCACGCGTCCGGCGAACCCGTCAGGGAAACCGGCTCGATCCGGTGAACCTTCAGCAGGTTTGTATGGCCCGGGCGGCCGAAGGGGACCCCCGCGGTGATCACGATGAGGTCCCCGGGGCGTGCCAGGCCGCTCTGCAGAGCCGCCTGACTGGCGGCCCCCAGCATCTCATCGGTGTTGCGCACCGAGGGCATCAGAACCGGCTCCACCCCCCACACCAGAGCCAGCCGCCGCAGGGTCGCCGGGACCGGGGTGACGGCCAGGATCGGAACGGGCGGGCGGTGGCGGGCGATCATCCGGGCGGTGTAACCGGACATGGTCGAAGTGACGATCGCCCGCGCGCCGACCTGCTCCGCGATCTCCACCGTCGCCCGGCTGATGGCCTCCGTCACCTCGGCGGATTCCCCGATCCGATCCAGCCACTGGCGGTGGGGAAGCGCCCCCTCGGCGATCCGCGCGATCCGGGCCATCATCTGCACCGCCTCCACCGGATAGGTCCCGGTGGCCGTTTCCGCCGAAAGCATGACCGCGTCCGTCCCGTCCAGGATCGCGTTGGCCACGTCGCTGGCCTCCGCGCGGGTGGGACGCGGATGGCTCACCATGGAGTTGAGCATCTGGGTGGCGGTGATCACCGGCTTGCCCGCGCGGTTGCACCGCTGGATGATCCGCTTCTGATGGATCGGGACCTCCTCCGGCGGGATCTCCACCCCCAGGTCCCCCCGGGCGACCATCACCGCATCCGCCGCCTCCAGGATGGCCTCGAAGTTCTCCAGCGCCTCGCGCTTCTCGATCTTGGCGATGATGGGGATCGAAGCCCCCAGATCCTGGAGGAGCGCCCGGAGCTGACGGACATCCTCCGCCGTGCGCACGAAGGAAAGGGCGAGGTAATCCATCCCCTGCTCCACCGCGAACCGCACATCCAGACGATCTTTCTCCGTGAGGGCCGGCAGGGTCATGGGGAGGCCCGGCGCGTTGATCCCCTTATGGGAACTGAGCGTTCCCCCCCGCACCACCTGGCAGATCACATCGGTCCCGTTGACCTCCTCCACCCGGAACTCCAGCAACCCATCATCGAGCAGCAACACCTGGCCGGGGCGGATCAGGGCGACCAGCTCCGGGTGGGGAAGGTGGACCTCCTGGGGGCTCCCCGGGACCGGGCGGGTGGTGAGGGTGATGCGCTGGCCCGGGGCGATGGAGATGTATCCGCCTTCGATGACGCCGACCCGCCAGCGGGGACCCTGGAGATCCCCCAGGAGGGCCACGATAGCCCCTTCCTCCTGGGCGATCTGGCGCACCATCGCGATGCGCCGGGCATGGGCGGCGTGATCCCCATGGGAGAAGTTGATGCGGGCCACGCTCATCCCCGCCCGGATCATCGCCCGCAGGATCTCCGGATGATCGGTGGAAGGGCCGAGCGTGCAGACGATCTTCGTTCGCGGTCGCGGATCCATGGACGAATCCTCAACGAAGGGATCCGACGGGGAGCATAAATCCGAACCGAAAGGGTTCGCAAGCGCCGCTCAGGGGAAGGATGGAATGGGGAGGGAGAGGTTCCGCTGGGGTGGGCGTGATGTCGTGCGCCCACCCCAGCAGGACGCTCGGATGGACCTGGGCCCCCGAAGCCGCCCGCCGGCGCTCATTCTCCCTCCTGCCGGAGGACCCGGCTCAGCCATGCGTCGAAACGCCTCCAGAGGCGCATCAGGCGCGAGTGGATCTGGGCGGGCCCATAGAGGGTGATCCGGGCCAGCCGCTCCAGCCAGAGCGGTCGCGGGCGGGCCGTCGGGGCGCCCCACTGAACCAGGGCCGCCGCCCACGTCAGACCGGCCCCGAAAGCCACCATCACCATCCGGTCGCCGGGCCTCAGGCGCCCCTGCTGGATGGCCTCGCACAGCGCGATGGGGATGCTGGCCGAGGAGGTGTTCCCATAGCGATCGATGTTCACAAAGAAGCGATCCATCGGCAGCCCCAACCCCTTCGCCGCCGCCTCGATGATCCGGATGTTGGCCTGATGGGGGATGATCAGGTCCACATCCTCCAGGCGCAGGCCCGCCTGGGCCACCACCTCCCGGGTCGCTTTCTCCATCACCCGGGTGGCGAACCGGAAAACCTCGCGCCCGTTCATCCGGACGAAGTGACATCCATCCCGGACGACGGCCTCGGAGATGGGCAACCGGCTGCCGCCCGCGGGGAGGATCAGCAGCTCCCCGCCGGATCCGTCCGCCCGGATCAGCGAGGCGAGCACCCCGCCGGGGACATCGCTTCCCCTCAGCACCACCGCGCCGGCCCCGTCCCCGAACAGGACGCAGGTGTTGCGATCGCGCCAGTTCACAATGCGGGAAAGGGTCTCCGCCCCGATCACCAGGGCCACGTTATGGGTGCCCGCGCGGATCGCAGCCGCCGCCATATGAAGCCCATAAATGAAGCCGGAACATCCCGCGAGCAGATCGAACGCTCCGGCCCGGGGGGCCCCCAGGGCGTCCTGGACCAGACAGGCGGTGGAAGGGAACAGGTGCTCGGGGGTCACCGTGGCCACCAGGATCAGGTCCACCTCCCGGGGAGCGATCCCGGCGACGGCGAGGGCCTCCTCCGCCGCCGCGATGGAGAGGGTGGCCGTGCTCTCCTGAGGGCCCGCGACCCGCCGCTCCCGGATCCCAGTGCGGGTGACGATCCATTCATCGGAGGTGTCCACGAACTGAGCGATTTCATGGTTCGTCACCACCCGCTGGGGGACCGCCATCCCCCAGCCCACGATATGCGCATATCGCGCCATCCGTGGCCTCCTAGGAGTCAGAGATGTCCAGGTCAGGCCGCCGAAAGGGGACGGCCCGATCCCCAAAGCCGTGGGGATTTCGCCTCAGGAGGCGCCGTCCTCATAACGGCGGAAGATCACACAGGCGTTGTGGCCGCCGAAGCCGAAGGAGTTGGACATGGCCACCCGCACGGGCTTGCGGCGCGCGACGTTCGGCACGTAATCCAGGTCGCACTCGGGATCGGGATGCTCGTAGTTGATCGTGGGGGGGATGATCCCATCGGTGATGGCCCGGATGCAGACGATGGCCTCGACGGCTCCGGCCGCTCCGAGGAGATGACCGATCATGGATTTCGTGGAGGAGATGGGCACATCATAGGCGGCTTCGCCGAACACCGCCTTGATGGCCTGGGTCTCGCTTTTATCGTTGAGGGGCGTGCTCGTGCCGTGGGCGTTGATATAGTCCACCTCCCGCGGCGAGAGGCCCGCGTCGGCCAGGGCCCGGCGCATGGCCAGCGCCGCCCCCTCTCCGTTCTCCAGCGGCGCCGTGATGTGATAGGCATCCGCCGAGGCCCCGTAGCCCACGACCTCCGCGTAAATCCGCGCGCCCCGCGCCTGCGCGTGTTCCAGCCGCTCCAGCACCAGGATCCCCGCCCCCTCTCCCATCACGAAGCCGTCCCGGGTTCGATCGAAGGGGCGGGAGGCCCGCTCCGGCTCCTCGTTCCGCGTGGAGATGGCCCCCATCACGTTGAAGGCGGCCACCGAGATCGGCAGGATCGCCGCTTCCGCGCCCCCGGCGATCACCACGTCGGCATCCCCTCGCCGGATCAGATGCATCGCCTCCCCGATGGCGTTGGTCCCGCTGGCGCAGGCGGTGACCACCGCCATGTTGGGGCCGCGGAACCCATAGGCGATGGCGATCAGGCCCGGCGCTGTATCCGCCAGCATCATCGGGACCATGAAGGGGCTGATCCGATCCGGGCCACGGGTCATCAGCGTCTCCACCCCCTGCACCAGCGCCCCAAGCCCGCCGATCCCGGTCCCCAGGATCACCCCGACCCGCTCCCGATCCACGTGGGCCGGTTCGAGCCGGGCGTCCTGGAGCGCCTGCTGCGTCGCCGCCAGGGCGAACTGGGCATATCGATCCATCCGGCGCGCCTCCTTCCGCCCGAACCACGCCTCCGGATCGAAATCCCGGACCTCGGCGGCGATCCGGGTCTTCAACGGGGAGGCATCGAACAACGTGATGGGCCCGACCCCGGATCGCCCGGCCACCACGTTCCGCCAGAACGTCTCCACATCGTTTCCCAGGGGCGTGATCGCCCCCATCCCGGTGATCACCACACGCGCCATCCCGCCTCCCTCCTCATCGACCCGCGGATTCTATCTTTCGCTCATGCAGGGTCTGAAGATCAAAAGCCCGCCCCGAAGCCCGCGCCAGCAATACAGTTCTTAAACAAAACACCCAAAGGGGCGTTCCGTTACATGGCGAGCGCCCGGGCGGATTGGGGGCGCGGGCGGCGAGCCGGGGAAGGGTTCAGGCGGACCGGGGAGAGCGGGCCATCGCCGCGCGGAGCCAGGCTGCACCCCCGATGCCCAGACCCAGGAGGGCCGTCCCGATGCTGAGGAGGCGCTGGAGGAAGGCCGGCAGAGGGAACAGGAGGAACCGGTACACGGGGCGCGCGGTGAGGCGCAGGACGTAGCCTCCTGGAAGGGCCTGCTCGATCGTCTGGCCATCGGCCAGGCGGGGCAGCTCCTCCTGCCAGACCACCGCCCCTGTCCCCTCCTCAAAAACCGTCAGCCACCGTCCCTCCTGGACCCGAAGGATCCAGCGGGCGTCCGGGATCGCCGCGAAGGCTTCCCCCTCCAGGGACGGATGCAGCAGGAGGCGGGGGGTTAGCGGGGCGTCCAGCGCCGCCCGCAGCGGCAGCGGACCGGAAGGACCGGCGGCCTCCAGCTCCAGCACCGGATGGCTGCGCCATGCGATCCCGCCATACGGTCCAATGAGGAACGGAAAGCCTGCACGGAAGGCCGTCCGCCCGATGAGATCCCCCTGGCGCCAGAGGGAGAGGCCGTTCTCCTCCAGGATCATGCGGAAATCATCCACCCGCTCCCCTTCCCCCAGGGCCAGGGCAGGGGATCGGGGCGGCGGCAGGTAACGCCCCAAGCCTCCCACCCCGATGGCGAGAACCAGCAGGGCGAAGCTGAGGGCCATCAGCGGCCGTCGGGCCCGGGCCGCCTCCAGGGCGTGGGCCAGGAAGCTCCAGCCCAGGGCGGCCCAGAGCAACCGCCAGCCCGGCGTCCCGGCGAGGGACCACAGGCCCAGGCGGTCCAGGGGGTCGAAGAGCGGGCCGAAGCGGAGGCGGGTGTGGGCGGCCCAGAGCCCGTAAGCGGGATCATCGGGGGAAGGCGCCTGGGGGGCGATGCGCATCCAGAGGACCCCGAGGCCCAGCGCCAGCGCGGGGATCGCCATCCCCCGCCAGCTGGCCAGAAACATCCACCCTCTCGCCGGAAGCCGGATCCAGGAAGCTCCCAGGCGGGGGGAGAGAGCGGTTTGCGAACCCGAAGGGGCGGCCGACATATTCGGTGGAATCGGGGTCCCCGGAAAACGAAAGATACCGGCGCCGATGAGGCGATCGGGTATGGAGAGCCACCTGCGGGATTCGAACCCGCGACCCCCCGCTTACGAGGCGGGTGCTCTTCCGGCTGAGCTAAGGTGGCATCCCGGGATCCATCCCCGAACGGGCGTTCATCATTATACCGGAGAAACCGGAGAAAGGCAACCAGCGCTTTGCTTTGGAGTGCGGTGCCTGGGCACCGCTTTGCGTTGGAGTGCGGCGCCTGGGCACCGCAGCCCCAGCGTTTTCTCTTTTTACCTCCGCACCCGCCGCGAATCCCCCCGGGAATCCGCCCGCTGCGGGATTCGCAGAACGAACAGGATCGTCCAGCTCGGAGGCCCTCATATCTTGGGGAAACCACGCTGATCATCCGCGGATCGGGCGGTTCCTTCCGGCCGGCCCGCCCGATTTTCCGCGAATCCCCCCGGGATTTCGGAGAGGGAAGGAATTCTTCACAGAAGTTTTCAATGGCCCCAATATATGTCGCCCCCCGGGGATTTCCGCGGGGGTGTGGCCGCCCGCCGCCCTTCCGGATCCGCGGTCGGCCGTGTCGCGCGCCGATCGCCCCCCAGGGTTCACGGAAGGACCGAGGCCGGCGGTTCCTTCTCCTCCTCCGCCACGATCAGATGAACGGATTCCGGACGAATGGCGATCGTCCAGAGGCGGACCCGTTCCAGATCCAGCCGCTCATAAACATACGGCGGGATCTCGATCTCCAGGTCATATTCCCGCTCCGGGGTCAGCCGGGGGCCATGGACCCGGAAAAAGAGCACCCGGGCCAGGCCATAGTCGATCTCCCCGATGATCTCCCCCGACAGCCGGTTCTCTCCATCCGGAGGGGGCGGACGATCCGGCCGGATGAGGGCGATGTGCTCGGCGCGGATGCAGGCCAAAACCGCCGTCCCCTCGCCAGGCGGGGGGTCCAGCGGGTTCGGGCGAGCCCGCAGCTCCCGCTCCCCGATCCACAGGCGCCACCCCTCCGAATCCCTTCCCCGCACCTGGCCGCGGAGGATGTTGCGAACGCCCACCAGATGGGCCACCTCCCGCCGGGCGGGGCGATGAAGCACGTCCTTCGGCGGCCCCACCTGCAACAGCCAGCCCTTCTCCAGAACCGCGATCCGATCGGCCAGCAGCATCGCCTCGGCCAGGTTGTGGGTGACGAAAAGGATCGGGATCCTCAGCTGACGCTGGAGGTTCCGGATCAGGATCTGCAGCTCCGATCGTGTGGGCGCATCCAGGGCGGAGAGCGGCTCATCCAGAAGGAGGACATCCGGATGGATGGCCAGGGCCCGCGCCAGTGCCACCCGCTGCTGCTGCCCACCGGAGAGCTGATGCGGCCGCCGCCCGGCCAGATCCACCAGGCCGACGCGCTCCAGCCATTCCATCCCCTGGCGCCGGATCTCCCGGGGTGAGCCCCGCAGGCCGTAGACCACGTTCTCGAAGACCGTGAGATGGGGGAACAGGGCATAGCCCTGAGGCACGTAACCCACCCGTCGGGCCTGAGGGGGCAGATTCACCCCACGCCGGGCATCGAACAGCACCCGCCCGTTCAACGCGATCCGCCCCGAAGCAGGACGAAAAAGCCCCGCGATCGCCCGCAGGGTCAGGCTCTTGCCCGCCCCGGAGCGGCCGAACAGGACGAGCAACTCGGCGCCCACCTCCAGATGGAGCTCGAGATGGAACCCCGGCCAGGCGTGGACGATCTCCAGTTCCAGCATGGGTTATGCCGCCAGCCGGCGGCCCAGCTGCTGGACCGCCACCAGGGTGAGGATGCCGAAGATCGAGAGGACGGCCACCAGGATTCCAGCCCGGGCGAGGTCGTTCGCCTGGACGGCGTCATACACCGCGATGGCCAGGGTCTGGGTTCGCCCCGGGATGTTGCCCGCCACCATCAGGGTGGCCCCGAAATCCCCCAGGGCCCGGGCAAAATTCAGGATCGTGCCGGCCAGGATGCCCCGCCACGCCAGCGGCAGGGTGATCGTCCGGAACACCTCCCATTCCGATCGCCCCAGCGTCCGGGCGACCTGTTCCAGCTCCGGATCCACGCCCTCAAACGCCGCCCGGCAGGACTGCACCATCAGGGGGAGCGAGGAAACGGCCGCAGCGACCACGGCTCCCCGCCAGGTGAAGACCACGGGGATCCCCAGGGCTTCCAGGGCCTGGCCGATGGGGCTGGCCCGGCCCAGGGCGACCAGCAGATAATATCCCAGCACCGTGGGGGGGAGAACCAGGGGGATGGTCACCACGGCGCCGATCAGATCCCATCCGGGGAAGGACCGGCGCGCCATCAGCCATCCCATCGCAATCCCGATGACGAGGTTGATCCCGGTCGCCAGTGTTGCAACCCGAGCGGAGAGAAGAAAGGGAAACCAGTCCACCGCTCTACCCTCCAGAGCATCCCGTCCGATGAAACATCACCGGGATGGAGATTCGAACCCATATCGGCGCAGGATCTCCTGGCCCTCATCGCTCAGGACAAAGGCGATGAAATCCCGGGCGGTGGGCTCCCGGGAGGTTCGACGGAGGGCCGCGAGGCCCTGATCGATCGGCTCGTGGAGTTCCTGCGGAATCAGCGCCCACGGCATATCCCCGGGCAGCGCCAGCGCCAGCGCCACCAGGCCCGCATCGGCCTGGCCGGTTTGAACGAACTGGAACGTCTGGAGGATGTTCTCCCCGAACACGATCTTCGGCTGCAGGGCCTCCCACAGGCCCGAACGCTCCAGAGCCTGCCGCGCCGCCCGGCCATAGGGCGCATGATCCGGATTGGCGATCGCCAGATAACGGATGGCCGGATCCCGCAAATCGGATAGGGAATGAAGCGCCCTGGGGAATTTCGGCGACGTGACCAGGGCCAGCCGCCCCCGGGCATACCGCTGCTCGGTGCCGGGAACCGTATGGCCCCCTCGACGGAGCCGCTCAATATACCCCCAATCGGCGGAGAGGAAAACGTCGAAGGGCGCCCCGCTTTCGATCTGCTGGGTCAGCTGCCCGCTGGAACCATAGCTGACGATCACCCGGATCCCCGTTCGGGCCTGATAGACCCGAACCAGCTCCTCCATAGTCATCCGGAGGTCAGCCGCAGCCGCCACGATCAGCTCGTCTGCGAACACGATGATCTCACCCGTAACGCGAGGCGCCAGCGTCGCCGTCGATCCGCTGGCAGCCGATGTCCGTTGCGCGCCGGGCGCTGACGGCGTTGCCGCGCCTCCACACGCCGTCACCAGTGACACGATGAGAACCAGAACGAAAATCCGGCCGAGAACCGTTCTCCGCATGATCTCAATCTGCCTGTGAGGATTTGCGCGATGTCACGGATAAGACGGGCCCTCTTTCAGGACCTGGCGGGACCCATACCTGCTCAGGGCTTATGGTTGACTCCTTCCGCCGCATCCCGCTGGCAGCGCTCACGCGATTCGTGTCACCAGCTTTCCGCTCTCCCGGGTCGCGTAGCCATTGGCCTCCAGCTCGCGCCGCACGGCTCGTGAGGCGAGGAGCTCGAGGAGATCGCGGACCGACGGCCAATCCAGGAAGTCCAGCGGGACGACGAGGTCGTAGCGCTCTTCGAGAAGCGGCAGGAAGGAGAGCCCGTAGGAACGGGCGACCGGCAGGGCCAGGGGGCCGGCATCGGCCAGGCGGCCCGCGATCGCCTCCGCCACCGCCCGGTGACTGGGGAGCTCGCGGTCGTATCCCCGCAGCGAACCCGGATCGAGGCCGGCATCCCGAAGGTAGGCATCCAGCACCAGCCGGCTCCCCGAGCCAGGCTCCCGATTCACGAGCGTGACATCGGGTCGTGCGAGATCGTCCACCGACCGGATCCGCTTCGGGTTGCCCGGCGCGATCCCCAGCCCCTCTACCCAGTGGGACAGCGTGATGACCGCGACACGCCGACCGGCCAGCTGGCGACGCACCTCGGGGAGATTGAACTCGCCGGTCTCCGGATCCCACAGGTGGGTGCCCGCCACGTGCGCCCATCCCTGCGCCAGGGCCCATAACGCCGCCCGGCTTCCGACCGGCACCCAGACGACCCGCAGGTCCCGATGCCAGCGCCGCAGGTGCGCGGCGAGCATTGCCAACGCCGGATCACAACCCGCGAGGACGAGGCTCCGCTCCAGCGCGCCGGGGTCGACGAGCAGCTCCACCCTGACCCGGTCCCCCTCGCGCTCACGAACCAACCCCTCGGCCTCGCCCGTCTCGTCCCGCGCAGGCCATGCGATGAGGGTTTCGCCGACACGTGCCAGGCGCACGCGGGAGGGGATCGGCACCGCCCAGCGCTCACCGAGCGCCAGCTGCGCCTCAAGCAGCGGCGGCTCCGCGAGGCCGAAGAGATCGTCGACCGCACACCCGAGCGCGCGGGCCAGCCGCAGCGCGACCGTCACGCTCGGCGCCAGCCGGCCGGCCTCGATCGCGACCAGCGTCTGGCGGCTGATCCCGGCTCGCTCCGCAAGCTGTTGCTGGGTCATGCCGAGCGCCTGCCGGCGAGCCCGCACGTGGACGAGGAGTTCCCGCTGCCCCTGCACGACAGCCCTCCTGTTGCTTTCCTGGGATAGTAAACGATCGTTTACTATATGTCAAGCATATGTGACATCCGATGGTTCCATGATCAGGGAGAAAGGGCAACGACCAGCCCCGGGGAGGGATGGGACATCGGTCAAGGGGACGGGGAAATGGTATCCGACCGAGCGGATGGTCGATGCCATCCGCGGGGTGGTGCTTCCGGTGGATAGGTTGAAAGGGGAGCATCCATTACAAACTCCGGGAACGGTATGGCTCCCTTGACGAAGCGGCTCGATGGCGGCGCAGCCCGGCGGGATGCCTCAAACCCCTTTCCCCACGGGTCACTGGAAGAACACCCCCCAGATCCAATCCACCATCGCATGCACCATGGCCGCCGCCGTGACCTTCCCGGTTTGCAGATAGGTCCGCCCGTAGAAGAACCCCGCCACGGTGGCCAGGATCGCATAGAGGCCGACCTTCGGGGGGTTGTTCAGATGGGCGAGGCCGAACAGGATGGAGGAGAGGATCAGGGTGCGCAACGGGGGCCACCCCAGCGTCCGTTGCAGGTGCACATGCAGGGTCCCCCGAAACAGGATCTCCTCGGGGAGCCCAATGAACAGATAAATTGCCAGCAGGCGGATCAGCGCTTCCGGGAGGCCGGGAAGCGCTGCCGCCGGGGCGATGAAACCGGTCAGCCGCCCGAAAGGCAATGCGAAGGCCGCGAACCCGATCAGGTTCAGCGCCATCACCCCCAGATCCCCCCACGTCCATCGGAAAGTGAATCCCAGATCCGGGAATCGGCCCGCGAGGATCAGCAACCCCAGGAACAGGACGATGACGGCCAGCTGATCATACGAGGGCCCACCCGCGATCAGGGGGTTGTCCGGAAGCCGCTGGAATTCCACCGCATACCACATAAAGAGCACGGCGCCGAAGAAAAGCAGATGGGATCGCTTTCGGGTCTCCACCGGCCACCCCAGGATGAAAGGAAGGGGCCAGAGCGCGGCGCCGATCCGGAACGCCCACCCCACCGGATCCGCGGGCGGCGGGCCAGGGATCAGCAGGAACGCCAGAGCCCCGGCCACCGTCAACCCCTCGATGGGTTTCCATAAGGCGCGGTTATGGATCACCATCGCCGTGGGAACCAGAAGAATCGCCAGGTCCAGGAGCAGGGTTCCGGGATCGAGGGGCGCCCCCCGGAGGATGCGCCACAGGCCGCCTCCAAACCAGAGGGCGAACGGAATCCCGTAGATCCGACGGATGTCCGCCCCCATCCAGCGGCGCACGGCGTCCACGGGAAGCCAGGCGCTCCCCAGGTAGCCGGCCATCAGAGCGGCGAAGAACCCGAGGGCCGGGAGGGCGAGGTCCACCCGCTCCCGCTGGAGGGCGAAGCCCCCAAAGCCGAGGACCGCCGCGATCCACAGCCCCAGGCCGGGCCACTCCCGTCGGATCGCGGTGCGAAGCCCGGCCGCGATCGCATGGGCGCCTTCAGGGAATCCCATCGGCCTGTCCCCCTGATCCGGACCGGAAGTCCGCCGAGCTCATTGAACCACCGTTTAATTTATGTTACACTTTTTCAGGATGGATTCCCGGGAGGGGTGAAAAGGGGAAGCCGGCCCCTCCTCGCTTCCCGAGGGATCCCGTCATGGCGTAAGCCCAAACGAATTTGTGGAAGATGAGGAGGAAAGCCTGAACCGGCAGGAGCACCTCAGCCGATCGCTCAGCCCGGCGATGCGGGCCTATCTGGCGGAGATCTACCGTATGGGCGAGGGGGGGCCTGTGCGGGCCGCCGCGCTGGCTCGACGTCTGGACGTCACCATCCCCGCGGTGGTCCGCATGCTGAACCGTCTGGAGTCCCATGGGTTGATCCAGCGGACCCGTCACGGGATCCTTCTGACGAAAACGGGGGAGCGGGAAGCCCTCCGGAGCATCCGCCAGCACCGGATCCTGGAGGCCTTCCTGACCCGGGTGCTGGGCATCGGCTGGGAGGAGGTCCATGCCCTGGCCGACCGGCTGGACCCGGTGATCGACGAGGCGCTCTGTGAACGGATGTATGAGGTCGCCGGCCGCCCGACCCATTGCCCCCATGGGGATCCGATCCCCACGCCGGATGGGCGGATGCCGCCGCTTCCCGACATCCCGCTGAGCGACGCGTGGATCGGCGCGCGGGGTCGGATCACCCGGGTGAAGACGGAGGATCCGGAACAGCTCCGATACCTGGGATCCCTGGGCCTGGTGCCGGGCACCGCCTTCGAATTGATCGCCCGGGCGCCGTTCAACGGGCCGCTCCGCCTTCGCCTGGCCCAGCACGATGTGATCATCGGCCTGGAGCTCGCCCACCACATTCGGGTGATCCTGGAAACCGAAGCGCCCGGAGCCTCCGCCTGATCCGGTTTCCGCAAGCCATCAGGGATCAACGGGGCATGCGATGGTAATGGTCCGCACGCTTCAGATCAAGGATCATGGCCTTCCGCTTCATCTCACGCTCTATGAGTCCTCCCCCCAGGCCCCGGTGGCGATCTTCATCCACGGCATGACCGCCCACGCGGGCTTTTACAGCGACATGATCCCGGGCGCGAACTACCTCCAGGCCCTGGCCGGGGCCGGCCTCAACGTCGTCGCCCTCGACCTCCAGGGGCACGGGCGGAGCGGAGGCGCGCGGGGACGATTCACCTATGCGGAGGCCATCCGGAACATCCGCCGGGCGGTGGATTTCGCCCTGGAGACCTATCACGACCGGATCGGGATCACCGGATCCAGCATGGGCGGCATCCTGGCCTTCTACGCCGCGCTGGAGGACCCCCGCATCCGCGCGGCGGTCTGCCACAACGTGCTGGATCTGCGGGACATCCGCCCTGTCCTTTATCTGCGCCGGCATTTCATCCTGGTTCCCCTCGCGCGGGCGACGCGGCCCCTCCAGCCGATCCTGGGCGAGCTCCCCATCCCTGTGCGCGCCTTCCTGGAGCCTTCCCACGTTTTTGAGAAGCCGGAGAACCGGCATCGATGGCTGCGGGATCCCCACTGCGTGTGGGCCTATCGTCTGAAGGCGTGGGTTTCCGTGTTTCTGGAGCCATCGGACAAGCCGCCGGTGGAGGCGATGACGAAGCCGGTGCGCCTGCTGGTCGGCGAGCATGACCGGATCCTTCCAGCGGATATGCATCGGGCGTTCGCGGCGCGGCTGCGCGGCCGGAGCGATCTGATCGTGGTGCCCGGGGCCGGCCACATGCTTCCTCTGGAATATCTGGAAACCACCGTCCCGCTGGTGGCGGAATGGTTTCACGAACATCTTCATGCCTGATCCGCTCCGGCTCCCGCCGGGAACCCGCGGCGGAGATCGGCGATGGAACCCTTCGAGGCGAAACCGAAGGCCGCGATGATCCGGGTGGCGGTGAAGGGCGGAGGCGATCTGGGGACGGGGGCGATCCTGCGGCTCCATCGAGCGGGGTTCCGGGTCTGGGTCACCGAGCTCCCCCAGCCCCTGGCGATCCGGCGGGCCGTGGCGGTGGCCAGCGCCGTCTATGAAGGCGCCATCACTGTCGAGGGCCATACCGCACGCCGGGTGGCCGACCCCTCGGAGTTCCCGGCGCTCTGGGAACGGGGGGAGATCCCCGTGCTGGTGGATCCGGGCGGGGAGAGCATCCGGCGGTTGCGGCCGGAGGTCGTGGTGGATGCGATCATGGCCAAGCGCAACACCGGGACCTCGATCGAGGACGCGCCGGTGGTGGTGGCCCTGGGGCCGGGCTTCACGGCCGGGGTGGATTGCCATGCCGTGGTGGAGACCGCCCGGGGCCACGACCTGGGGCGGGTCTACTACACGGGGAGCGCCCTGCCGGACACGGGGATCCCGGGGACGATCGGCGGGCACGATGTGCTGCGGGTGCTGCGGGCGCCATGCGCCGGGCGCTTCCGGGGGATCCGGCGCATCGGCGATCGGGTGGAAGCGGGGGAGATCGTCGCGTATGTGGATGAGACCCCCATTCGGACAGCGATCGCGGGGGTGCTCCGGGGGCTCCTCTTCGACGGGCTGGAGGTGACGCCCGGCATGAAAGTGGGCGATGTGGATCCCCGGGCAGAGGCCCGCCATTGCTTCACTGTTTCGGACAAGGCGTGGGCGGTCGGCGGGGGGGTTCTGGAGGCGGTGCTGAAATGCTTACATGAGCGGGGGTGGATCCCCTGGTAAACAGGCCGGAAGGACATCGCCTTAAGGAAGTGGGCGTTGGGACGTCCTGGGCCCAGATCCCTGGATCGGAGGTGCGTCCTTGTGGGTTCATGTCGCAGCCCTCGAAGAGATCCCGGTGGGATCGGCGAAGGTCTTCCTGGTCGAGGGTCGGGCGATTGCGCTGACCCGGGTCGGAGACCAGGTGTTCGCCTTCGGCGATATCTGCACCCACGACGGCGGCCCGCTGGCGGAAGGGAAGCTGGAAGGCTACGTCATCCAGTGCCCGCGCCATGGGGCCCGTTTCGACATCCGGACGGGCCGGGTGCTCCGGCTGCCGGCCGTGGTGCCCATCCCGGTTTACGAGGTCCGGGTGGAGGGCGACCAGGTCTGGGTGAACCCGGAGCCGAAAGGCGGATCTTCCCCCGGAGGCGGCGGATGACCTCGCGCCCCGTTGCGGTTCTCCACGCAGAGATCTATACGCCTGCCCGACGGATCGAGGACGGAACCGTGGTGTTCGCTGAGGGCCGCATCCTCGCCCTGGGCCCCGCGCGGGAGATCCGCCCGCCCCGCCGGGCGGAGCGGATCGATGCGAAAGGGCATCCCCTCACTCCCGGGCTGATCGATCTCCACATCCACGGCCTGGAAGGATACGATCTTTTCGGCCCCGAGCTGGCGGAGGCGGCCCGGCGCCTTCCGCGCTACGGCGTCACCGCGTTCGTCCCCACCACCCTGACCCTCCCCGAGGGAGAGATCCTGAAGCGCCTGCAGGCGATGGCCCGGATCATGGAGACCCCCCCGTCAGGGGCCCGGATCCTGGGGATTCACATCGAAGGGCCTCACCTTTCCCCCAAACGGCCGGGGATGGCGAACCCCGCATGGTTTCGCCCCCTGACCCCGGAGGCCGTCGCCCGCTATCAGGACGCCGCCGGCGGGCGCATCCTGTTATGGACCTTCGCCCCGGAGGAAGGGGAGGCGATGCGGGCCATCCCGGCGCTCATCGCTCACGGGATCATCCCCGTGATCGGGCACAGCGACGCCACCTATGATCAGGCCGTGGAGGCCATTCGGCGCGGAGCCCGACAGATCACCCACTTCTTCAACGCCATGCGCCCCTTTCATCATCGGGAGCCCGGGCTGTTCACCGCCGCCCTGCTGGAGCCGGAGGTGATCGCCCAGCTGATCGCGGACGGACAGCACGTCCATCCGGCGGCCATCCGGCTGCTGTTCCGGGTCAAAGGCGCCTCCGGCGTGGCCCTGATCAGTGACGCCGCGCCGATGGCCGGGCTGCCGCCGGGCCGTTACACCTGGCTGGGCTATGAGGTGATCGTGGCCGATGGGCGTTGCCAGACCCCGGAGGGCGCGCTGGCGGGATCGATCGCCCTGATGAACGAAGGCCTGCGCGTGCTGATCGAGGAAGCGGGCATCGACCCCCTGGACGCCGTCCGCAGCGCCACCTGGACGCCGGCAAGGGCCATCGGCCTGCGATCCCTGGGGCGCATCCGGCCGGGCGCTCCGGCCGATCTCGTCCTGTGGGCGCGCTGGGGAACGCCGGAGGCCGTCTGGATCCACGGGGAGCGGGTCGTATAAAGTTGAGGGGTGGATCCTTTCAGGAGCCCGCCGGAGGTTCGGGGATGCCGCGAGGTCCGGGATTTCTCTTCGATCTGGACGGCACGCTGGTGGACAGTGTCTATCAGCATGTGCTGGCATGGCGCGAGGCGCTGGAGGCGGTGGGGATCTCCCTCTCCGTGTGGCGGATCCACCGGCGCATCGGGATGAGCGGCGGGCTGCTGCTCCGCGCCCTGCTCCGGGAGACCGGGCGGGAGGTCACCCCGGAGGAGGTGGCCCGGATCCAGCAGCGCCACGCCGAAGCCTTCGCCCGCATGCTCCCCCAGGTGCGTCCGCTCCCCGGCGCGCGGGAGCTGCTCCAGACCCTGAGCGAGGCGGGCGTGCCCTGGGCCATCGCCACCAGCGGACGCCGGGAGGTCGCCCAGCCGATCCTGAACCTGCTGGGTCTCGATCTCCGCGTTCCGGTCGTGACGCGCGATGATGTGCGGTATGCCAAACCGGATCCGGATCTGTTCCTGACGGCCGCGGAACGGTTGGGGGTCCCGATCCAGGCGTGCGTGGTGGTGGGGGACAGCGTGTGGGATCTGCTCGCGGCCCGCCGGGCGGGCGCCCTGGGGGTGGGATTGCTATCCGGCGGCTACGGGCGGGAGGAGCTGGAGCGGGCCGGGGCCTATCGGGTATACGAGGACCCGGCGGACCTCCTGCGCCATCTGGATGAGGTCGGGGTTCGCAGTTGATCCCCTCGCGCGACCCGCAGGCGGGCGAAAGGGCCCCGGAGAAGGACCGGGCCGCCTGCCCCACTCAGGCGGAGCTGCGCCGGTCCTGCGCCTGATCCAGAAAGCGCACCGCCCCGATATAGGGGAGATGACGGTAGTGCTCGGCCCAGTCGATGCCATAGCCCACGACGAACAGATCGGGGATCTCAAAGCCCCGATAGTCCACCTGCACCGGCACCTGGCGACGATAAGGCTTGTCCAGCAGCACCGCCGTGCGGAGGCTGCGGGGGTTCTGCTGACGCAGATGGGACTGCAGATATTGCAACGTCAACCCGGTGTCCACAATATCCTCCACCAGCAGCACCTCGCGATCGGTCACCGGGGCGTTGAGATCCTTCAGGATCCGGACCACCCCGGAGGTCTCGGTGGCGACGCCGTAGCTGGAGCAGGCGATGAAGTCCACCTGCGCGTGGACGTCCTGGAGATTTCGGAGGAGATCGGCGCAGAAGACGAAAGCGCCTTTCAAAACCCCCACGATCAGGAGATCCCGACCGCGGTAGTCGGCGGAGATCTGAGCCGCGAGATCCCGCACCCGCGCGGCCAGCGCTTCGGCCTCAATCAAAGGTTCGATCCGGTGGGGTCGCATCCGGCCCTCCTCCTTGAGGTTTCCGCCCCTGTCGATTATAGTCACAGGCCCTGGCGAACGGGGCCCCGGTTCGCTCCCCTCAGATAGAATAAAACGAGGGGCGATCCGGCAGGGGATGAAGTCCTCCGCCTCGCTGCCTGGCCCTATGAGGATGAGGTCGTCCGGCCCCCGTCTCGAACCGAGGAGAAAATCCTGACCGGAAAACCTCCGGGCCTGCAACCGGGCAGGCGTTGAGCGATTCCCGATCCATGCGCGATCACGATCTGAACACCCTGGAATGGCCGAAGATCCTGGAGCGGCTGGCGGCTTTCACGGCTTTCCCCTGGAGCGCCGAGAAAGCCCGGGCCCTGCGTCCCTCCACCGATCCAGCGGAGGTCCAGGCCCGGCTGGCGGAGACGGAAGAGGCCCGCCGCCTGCTGGCCCTGGAGCCCGGCCTGGATCTGGGCGGCATACGGGACCTGCGCCCGCTCCTCACGGCCGCCCGGCACGGGGCCTCCCTCCCGCCGGGCGATCTCCTCGCCGTGCGGGACACCCTGAGGGCCGCCCGGCGGATCCGACGTCTGTTGCTGCGGCGGGCCGAGGGGTTGCCCCATCTGGCTTCGCATGCCGGGCGTATGCAAGAGTTCCCCGACCTGGAAGCCGAGATCGAGCGCTGCCTGGACGAGGCGGGGGAGGTGAAAGATGAGGCCAGCCCCATCCTCCGCACCCTCCGGGCGGAGATCCGCCGCCTGACCCACGAGATCCAGGCCCGCCTGCAGAGCTATCTCACGGATCCCCGCTACGCGCCCTATCTCCAGGAGCCCCTGATCACCATGCGGGGCGGCCGCTTCGTGATCCCGGTCCGGGCCGAACACAAAGGGAAAATCCCCGGCCTGGTCCACGACAGCTCCGCCAGCGGGGCCACGCTGTTCATCGAGCCGCTGCCTGTCGTGGAGATGGGGAACCGGCTCCGGGCCCTCCAGGCGCAGGAAGAGAAAGAGGTGGCCCGCATCCTGGCATCCCTGAGCGCCGCGATCGGCGCGCAGGCGGAGGGGATCCGGCTCACCCTGGAAGCGCTGGCGGATCTGGACCTGGCGCTGGCCAAAGCCCGCTACGCCATCGCCATCCAGGCGGAGCGCCCGGAGATCGTCCCCTGGCCTGAAGAGCCCCCTGAGCAGCGCACGGCTTCGCCCCTCTGGCTCCGCCAGGCCCGCCATCCCCTTCTGGACCCGCAGCGGGTGGTGCCCATCGATGTGACGCCCGATCCGTCCACCTTTATGCTGATCCTCACCGGGCCCAATACCGGCGGGAAAACGGTGACGCTCAAAACGGTGGGCCTGCTGGCCCTCATGGCCCAGAGCGGCCTGCACATCCCGGCCGCCGAGGGTTCCCGCCTGCCGGTGTTCGATGGGATCTACGCCGATATCGGCGATGAGCAGAGCATCGAGCAGAACCTCTCGACGTTCTCCGCCCATCTCCTGAACATCCTGAGCTTCCTGGAATCCGCCACCGCCCGCTCCCTGGTCCTTCTGGACGAGCTGGGCGCGGGGACTGATCCCATGGAGGGGGCCGCGCTGGCCCGGGCGATCCTGGAGCACTTCCACGCCCGCAGGACCACCACGCTGGTGGCCACCCATTTCCCGGAGCTGAAGCTCTGGGCTCAGACCACCCCGGGCGCGATCAACGCCAGCATGGAGTTCGACCCGGAGACCCTGGCCCCGACCTACCGGCTTCGCATCGGGCTGCCCGGCCGATCCAACGCCTTCCTGATCGCCCGGCGGCTGGGGATACCTGAGGACCTGATCGCCCGGGCCCAGCAGTATGTTTCGCCCCAGGCCCTGCGCCTGGAGGCCCTGCTCGCCGAGGCGGAGCGGCTCCGCGAGGAGGCCGCCCGGGCCCACAGGGAGGCCGAGCAGGCCCGCGCCGCCGCCCGTGCCCTGGAGGAAGAATGGCGAGCCCGCCTCGCCCGGATCGAAGCGGAACGGGAACGGATGCTTCAGGAGGCGCAGGCGCAGATCGCCGCCCTGCTTCAGGAGGCCCGGGAGGAGATCGAGCGGATCCGTCGTCAGCTGCGGGCGGTGCATCAGGCAGAGGTGGAAGCGGCCCGACGCCGCCTGGAGGCTCTGCAGGCTCATATACGGGAAACGCTTGCCCGGGCTGCGCCCCCTGTGGAGGCCCCGACAGAGCCTGCCTTCGCGGTCGGCGATCGGGTCTGGGTGCGCCCCCTTCAGATGGAGGGAGAGATCCTGAGCCTGGAAGGGGAAGAGGCCGACGTGCAGGTCGGCCGGTGGCGGCTGCGGATGGCCCTGGCGGATCTGGAACGACGGGAGCGGCCTCGGCCTGCGCCTTCTCCCCCGGCCCCCACGGCCGTGGTTCGGCCGCCCCAGGTCCCTCTCGATCTCGATCTGCGCGGGATGCGGGTTGAGGAAGCGCTGCCGGTGCTGGAGAAGTTCCTGGACGAGGCCTTCCTCGCCGGCATGCCCTTCGTCCGGATCATCCATGGCAAAGGGACGGGGGCCCTGCGCCGCGCAGTGCGGGAGCGGTTGAAAACCCATCCTCACGTGGAGCGCATGGAACCCACCCCGGATGATGGGGCGACGGTGGTGCGATTCGCCAGGTGATGGGAGCTCACCCCCGCGGCCCTGGAAGACCGCGGGGAGAAAAGGTTGAGGGTCCGGGCATGCCGCCTCGGGCGGGCCCATCTGTCCACATCCGATCTGCGAGGAGGTTTTCCGATGATCAGTCCGGAGCTTCTGGAGATCCTGCGCTGCCCCCATTGCGTTTCCGGACCGACCCGTAAAGAGGGGCCGGATCCTGGCCGGCTGGAGCTGGTGAAGGACGCGTGGCTGGTATGCACGGAGCCGGACTGCGGGCGCAAGTATCCGATCCGGGACGGCATCCCGGTGATGCTCATTGAGGAAGGCGATAAGTGGCGCGATACGCCCGTGGATGCCCTCCCCGTCCCCCCGCCGGCCGCATGATCAAGAAAGGGGCCCTGGGGGCCGGGTGGGCGGCCTTCGGGGACCCGCCCGCCCCCTCGACCCGCCACGTGACCTGCCAGGCCATGAGGCGGGAGGCGTTCCTTTCCGCCGGGTGTCACGGCCATGCGCATGGACGAGTGGCAGCGTTTATTCCGGGAAGACCCCGAACAGGCAGAGCGCCGCATCGCCGCCCTGCGGGAAGATCCGGCACATCTGCGCGCGCTGGCTCAGGAGCTGCTTCAGGACACCGACCCCGATCTACGGGCATGGGCCTGCCGGATCCTGGGGGAAGCCCGGGATGCGGAGAGCCTTTCGTTCCTGCTGCGCGCCCTGGAGGATCCGGAGCCGGAGGTTCGCGCCGCGGCCGCCTGGGCGCTGGGGATCCACCCGGCGACGGAACGGCAGGATGCGGTGATCTCCGCCCTGCAGCGGCGTCTGGAAGATCAACCATGGGTGGCCTGGGTGGCCGCGGAGGCGCTGGCCCGCTACGGGGAGTCCGCCCTGGAGGCGCTGATCGATTGCCTCCGCCATCCCCATCCCCGGGTCCGCGTCCTGGCCGCCCGGGCGCTGGCCCGCATCGCCTCGCCCCGGAGCATCCCGGCCCTCGCGGCCGCCCTGGAGGACCCCAGCCTCCTGGTCCGCCACTTCGCGGAGGCGGGGCTGGATCGGCTCTCGGGAACCCAGTGGATGTGGCTAACGTAAGAGGACGATCGCTCCCCCGAGGGCCAGGAAAGGGCCATAAGGGATCGCCGTCTTCAGCGTGGCCCGCCCGGTCAGCAGGAGGAGAAAGCTGACCCCTCCGGCGATGAAGATCCCGTAAGCCAGCGCCTGAAGGCCCTGGGGGAACCCCGTGATCAGCCCGATGAAGGCGGCCAGGACCGCATCCCCCCCTCCGATGCCCCCGCGGGTGAGCAGCGCCATCAGGGAAAAGAAAACGAAGGCCCCCAGGCCCGTCAGCCATGCCCCCAGGGCGCCTGCCCCCAGCCATGGGGAAACCGGGGCCAGCACGATGGCCAGGGCGATCGCCGGAAGCATCACCGCATCGTAGATCCGCCGGTGCTCCAGATCCGTGACGGTGACCAGAACCAGAACCGTCAGATACAGGCCGATCAGCCCCGCCCGGGAAGAGGGCCCGAAGCGCGCGGCCGCCAGCCCCCAGAGAACGGGCACCCCCAGCTCCACCAGGAGATCCCGCCGACGGGGGCAGGCCCCGGTTCGAAGCGCCCGGATCCAGGCGGAGGGAGGCCCCCCTCGATCTTCCCACAGGGGGATCACCCGGCGCCGCGGCAACGCGTTCGCCAGGCCGTTGACCAGCATCCCCATGGGCCACCCGATCCCCGCGAAGAGAAAAGCCTCGATCATCGAACTCCGAGCTCCGGGAGGGATCTGGAACGGACAGGACGGCGAAGCAGCCCATCCCCCCGGCGCCCGAGGAGTGATCCCCGGGCCCGGGTTCCCCCATTATGCAACTGACGGGCGAGGGGAGGGAAGAGCGGATTTGACACGCGCGGCAAAGGCGGTTAAATTATTAGCCAAAAGGATCGCTCAAAAAGCGACGAAGGGGAAGAGTAAGGATCCAGCGCCGCCCAGAGAGTCGGGGGTCAGGTGGGAGCCCGATGCGGATCCTGGATCCTGAATGGGCCCCGGAGCTGCCGCCCGAACCGGAGGGATTTCCTCCGCAGTAGGCGCGGCCGGAGACGCCACCGTTATCGGCTGAGGGCTTCGCCCGGTCGGGCCGGGCGGTGCCTGCGGGAACGAGGGGGGCCGGCTTCTCTTCGGAGAGGTCGCGCCCAAAAAGGGTGGCACCACGGGCAACCACAGGGCCCGTCCCTTTGCGGGACGGGCCCTGTTTTATTCACCCCGGGTGTGAGGGCTTTCGCTTCCGGAGCGGGGGAAGGGCGACCCGCCCCTCCCCCCATCGTTGAACCAGAGGCCCACACCCCTGGTGACTCGCGGCGGAGGCCGCCTCACCTTTTTAAACGGGAGGTCGCGATGGCGAAGAAGAAGCGCGTGCTCACGGGCGATCGCCCCACGGGTCCATTGCACCTGGGTCACTATGTCGGAACGCTGGCCAACCGGGTGCGGTTGCAGGATGAGTATGAGGTCTTCCTCCTGATTGCGGATTACCACGCCCTCACGACCAAACCGGAGAAGGCGGACATCCTGGCCGCCCGCGAATACATCCGGGAGATCGTGCTGGACTACCTGTCGGTGGGCATTGACCCCGAGAAGACCACCATCTACGTGCAATCCGATGTGCCCGAGGTCTGCGAGCTGGCGCTGCTGTTTTCCATGCTGGTCACCCTGCCGCGCGTCGAACGCATCCCCACCCTGAAGGATATGATCCGGGATCAGAAAATCGAGAACCCCTCCATGGGGCTCATGCTCTACCCCATCCTCCAGGCGGCGGACATCCTCCACGTCAAAGCGGAGATCGTCCCGGTGGGGAAGGACCAGGAATCCCACGTCGAGCTCTGCCGGGAGATCGCCCGCCGGTTCAACAGCCTCTACGGGGAAGTCTTCCCCGAGCCGGAGGCCCTGATCGGGGATGTGCCCACCCTCCCGGGGATCGACGGGCGGGCCAAGATGAGCAAATCCCTGGGGAACGCCATCTTCCTCAGCGACCCACCGGAGGAAGTCGCCCGCAAGGTGATGCAGATGTTCACGGACCCCACCCGGATCCGGCCGGACATCCCGGCGGACCCCGACGCGCCCCACAATGTGGTCTTCCGCTACCACGAGGCCTTCAACGACGATCAGGCGGAGGTCGAGGAACTGAAGGCCCGCTACCGGCAGGGGAAGGTCGGCGACGTGGAGGTAAAGAAGCGGCTGATCGCCGCCCTGGAGCGGTTCCTGGTGCCCATCCGGGAACGGCGGGCGTATTACGCGGCGCGGCCCCATCTCATCGATGAGATCCTGGCCGCCGGCGCGGCGAAGGTCCGCCCCATCTCCCAGGCCACCCTGGCGGAGGCGCGGGCGGCGATGGGTCTCAGCACCCGCCACCTCGCGGAGCTGAAAGCCCGCTATCTGTGAAGGCAACGCGCCGGGGATCTGGGGGCGGGGGCGGCCATCGAAGGCGGCCGTCACCGCTCCAAAAACCTTCTGGTCATCCATCCTGTCGCAGGAGGCAAACCATGGGCGATCGAACGCGATTCCTGCTCTCCGAGGAAGACATCCCGAAGGCCTATTACAACATTCTGGCGGATCTCCCCTTCGAGCTGCCGCCGGCCCTTCATCCGGCCACCGGCCGGCCGATCGGGCCGGACGATCTGGCGCCGCTCTTCCCGATGGCCCTGATCCAGCAGGAGGTCAGCCGGGAGCGGGAGATCGAGATCCCGGAGCCGGTCCGGGAGATCTATCGGCTTTACCGGCCCACCCCTCTGATCCGGGCGCGCCGGCTGGAGAAAATGCTGGATACCCCCGCGCACATCTACTACAAGTATGAGGGGGTGAGCCCGGCCGGGAGCCACAAGCTCAACACCGCCCTGGCCCAGGCGTTCTATAACCAGCAGGAGGGCGTTCGGGGCCTGACCACGGAGACCGGCGCCGGCCAGTGGGGCAGCGCCCTGGCGATGGCCTGCCGCTTCTTCGACCTGGAATGCACCGTCTTTATGGTCAAGATCAGTTATCAGCAGAAACCCTACCGCCGCATCCTGATGGAAACCTTCGGGGCCCGGGTGATCCCCAGCCCCAGCCCCGAGACCGCCGCCGGCCGCAAGGTGCTGGCCGAGAACCCGGATTCCCCCGGCTCCCTGGGGATCGCCATCAGCGAGGCCGTGGAGGCCGCGGCCACCAGCGGCGGACGTTTGAAGTATAGCCTGGGCAGCGTCCTCAACCACGTCCTGCTCCACCAGACCGTGATCGGCCTCGAAGCGAAGAAGCAGATGGAGCTGGCCGGAGAGTATCCGGATCTGGTGATCGGCTGCGTGGGCGGGGGGAGCAACTTCGCCGGGCTGGCGCTGCCGTTCATGCGGGACCGGCTCGTGGAGGGCCGCCCCACGCGCTTCATCGCGGTCGAGCCCACGGCGGCTCCCAGCCTGACCAAAGGCGTTTACGCCTACGATTACGGCGATACGGTCCGCACCACGCCCCTGCTCAAGATGTATACCCTGGGCCACACCTTCACGCCGGCCCCCATCCACGCCGGGGGGCTCCGCTACCACGGCATGGCCCCGATCCTCTGCGCCCTGTATGAGAAGGGCCATCTGGAAGCCGTGGCGTATCCCCAGACGAAGGTCTTCGAGGCCGCCGTGCTCTTCGCCCGGGCGGAAGGGATCATCCCCGCCCCCGAATCCGCCCACGCGATCCGTGCGGTCATCGACGAGGCCCTGCGGGCGAAGGAGGAAGGCGTGCGCCGTGTGATCCTGTTCAACCTGAGCGGACATGGGCACTTCGACCTGGCCGCTTACGATCAGTATCTGCGGGGGGAGCTCGCGGATTACGAATATCCGGCCGAGGAGGTCACCCGCGCCCTGGCCGCTCTCCCCGCAGTCGGCGCTGCCGCCTGAGCCCGGCGCTCACGAAGGAGATTTCGGACGGGGCTTCTGGGGGCCGGGCGGGGGCCCTTCGGCCGCCCGCCCGCCCCCCCTCCCTCCGGGGAACCCGGCCGCGAGCGCCCAGGAAGCGGACGCGCCCCCGTGAAACCGGATCTCCCGGATTTCCACGCCCTGTGGAAAACCTGAAAGCTCCCCCCACATGTGGGAGGAGATCCGGCCATCGCCCCAGGATATC
>BEHY01000031.1 GCA_002898735.1 Candidatus Thermoflexus japonica | reverse complement strand
CTGCGCGGAGGCCTTCCGGGCGGCGGAGGCGGAGGCCCGATCCGCCGGCCGGGGGCTGTGGGGGATGCCCGCCCCGACGCCGACGCCGATGGTCGCGCTCCCTCCCCCGGGCGGGAACTGTCACCCGGCCTACCCCACCGTCTGCATCCCCCCACCGCCGCCGGACCTGGACTGCGGGGACATCCCCTACCGCAACTTCCCGGTGGATCACCGCTATGGGGATCCCCACCGGTTCGATGGGGACAAGGACGGGATCGGATGTGAACGGTGAGGGAAGGGGCAGCCATGCGTTTCCTTCCCCATGGATCCGATCCATCCTTCGAAGCGGGGCCGGAGAGCTCGGGGGGCTCAGCTCGTTTCCCCGAAGGAGCGGAAGACGATCTTCGCTACGTATGCAAAGCAATGGAGGGGAACTGGCGATTCCTGAAGGAGAACGCGCAGGAAGTCCTGGAGGAAATCGTCGGCCTTTTCCATGAAGGGATCGCCGAACATCTGGGCTTGGTTCTGGATTGGCCGGAACAGGGGCTGGCCATTCTCATATTCCCAAAACAAAAAAACACCTCGCTGTTCCCTCCCACCGAGCGAGGTGATGGCGCGGGGCGTCCGGGCACCCCGGTGGGAGAAGGCTTAGCCCATGCGCCGCCGCGGGCAGGAGGCCCCGGTGGGCTTTGAGGTGTCCGGTGCCAGCCTGGAACACCGGAAACGCCGGATGGAGATTCCTCTTCGCTGGACTTCGGATAAATACGGAGGATATCCTTGAGCTGCTCCTTTGCCTGAAGGAGATTCTCGAATGAGGAAAGCCATGAAACCAGCGGCGATCCACGATCTGGATCTGGAACGCTGGGAGGAATACGAGGATATCCTCACCGACAGCCTGTGGCTGCTGGGCTCCCGGGCCAACCACGGGATGCACACCCCGGAATACTGGGGGAACTTCGTCCCCCAGATCCCCTACCAGGCGATGCGGCGTTTCACCCGTCGCGGGGAGCTGGTCATCGATCCCTTCGCCGGGCTGGGAACCACCCTGATTGAGGCGAAACGCCTGGGCCGCTATGCGATCGGGGTGGAGCTGGTCCGTGGAGTGGCCGAACGGGCCCGATGGCTCATCGGTCTGGAGGAGAACCCCTATGGGGTTCAGACGGAGCTCTGGGTCGGAGACAGCACCGATCCGGCCACCGTCGAGCACATCCGGGAGATCATGGCCCGCTGGGGGTTCTCCAGCGCCCAGCTGCTGATCCTGCATCCGCCCTATCACGACATCATCCGTTTCAGCGAGGACCCCCGGGATCTCTCCAACGCGCCCACGGAGGGAGCCTTCTACGAGGCCTTCGAGCGGGTGGTGGAGAACTTCGCCCCCCTCCTGGATCGAGGACGGTTTCTGGTCCTGGTCATCGGGGATAAATACACGCGGGGGGAGTGGGTGCCCCTGGGCTTTCGGACGATGGAGCGGGTGCTGCGGCACGGGTTCCGCCTCAAAAGCATCTGCGTCAAGGACATCCAGGAGAACCGGGGCAAACGGGGCCAGTATCACCTGTGGCGATATCGCGCCCTCAAGGGGAACTTCTACATCTTCAAGCACGAATATGTGATGTTCTTCGAGCGGAAATGAAACAGGGAAACCCGATACCCACCCCGTGACCCTCAGGGGTCAGCCATTCCAGACCCTCCCCTTTCGCTATTCTCAGAGGAGGTCATCCCACTCCCGATGCCGGATCCTTTCCAGATCTTCACTTCGCATGAAAGTCCTTGTCGTTTGTCACCGGGTAATCGACACCAGCTCGAATCGCCGCCAACAGGATGGGGGTATCCGTTTCATCCCGTATCGTGTCCCGATGCGCCTCGATGTCCTCCCGCGTCACATCCGGCGCCATCTCGAAGTCCACGTCGACGAGAAAGGTTTCGATGACCTGACGCCGGGCGCCCCCCTTTCGTTCGGCCCACCATAACACCTCACGCACCGTCTGCGGGGCCAGAACAAGGTGAAAATCCCCTGCCAGCGCGTGGCGGAGAAAGGCACAGTTGCTGGAACCGCTGAATAGGCATGCTGGGGAGCGGCCTTTCTCATCGCTCCCTGGCGACGGCCGCCCTGACCCTTCATCGGATGTCGCCGGATCGATCCCGGAGCGCCCGCGCGCCTATCGAATGCACGGGTTGAAGTCCGCCCCCAACCAGACCCGATATGGGGCTTCCGCGCCCGGCTCGGGGGAGATCTCCAGACGGGCCCCCGGCAGCCGAAGGGCCCGCAGGAGCCCCGGCGCGGCCGTGGAGGATCCGGCGGAGCTCATGGCGATCACCCGCGTGGGCCGGCCATCCGGGGCCGCCTCCACCATCCGGACAACCTGAAATCCGGCCTCCCGCAGGATCTCCCCCGCCATCTCCCCATAAAGGGGATTTCCGCTGGCGTTGATGACCTCAACCCGCGCGATGGGCGAAGCCTCTGATGGCAATGGACCCAGCAGGAACCGCTCCAGGTAGGAATAGGCCTGCTCCGTCGGCAGGTAAACGAACAGCCCGTTCTCCGCGGTCGTGGAGATCGTTCCAGAGGCCAGGACCGGATGCAGCCATCCCCGGGCGATGCGGCTCCGATCCAGACGCACCCCGATGGAGGCCAGCCAGAGCACTTCCTCCAGCCCCAGATCCGTCTGCACCGTCTGACGGATCCCGGACCAGAGGGATGGGACGCGCAGCAGCCATCCCCCTTCCTTCAGCCGGTCCAGCAGCCCCTCCAGCACCTGCTGCTGCCGGCGCGAGCGGTCGAAATCGCCGGTCGAGTACCGGGATCGCATATACCACAGGGCCTGCTTGCCATCCAGATGGTAGCGACCCGGCACGGGCAAAGAGAGCGTCCCGGTGATCGCCGGGTTGTCGGGATCGGGGAACACATCATACAGCGGGCACCGCACGTTCACATCCACGCCCCCCAGGGTGTCGATGATCGTCCGCATCCCCTCGAAATCCACCAGGGCATAGCCGTGGGCGGTCAGCCCCAGGTTATAACGAAGCGTGTCCTGAAGCAGGCCATAGCCTCCGCCCGGATAACGGACCAGCTCTCCATGGACATAGGCGGTGTTGACCTTGTTGAACCCCCAGCCCGGGATGTATACCCATAGATCCCGCGGGATGCTGAGCAGCCGCACCGAGGGCCCGTCGGGATCGATCGAGGCAAAGATGATGGTATCCGTTCGCCCGAGCCGCTCCTCCGGACGTCGATCGCTCCCCAGCAACAGCAGGTTCACCCGCCTGGGCGGGAAGGCCAGAGGCGGACGGGGCTCCGGGATCCCCTCCGGGCTTCCCCCGGAGGCCGCCGGTCGAGGGGTGGGGGAGATCGCCCACCGGGCCGGGAAGGCCGGGGTGGGTGTCGACGTGGGGGGCAAAGGGGTGAACGTGGGCGTGGGGGTGGAAGTCGGCGTCCGGGTGGGTGGGGGGGTGGGCGTGAATTCGGAAGATGGGGTGGGCGCAGGCTCCTCCACCCCATTGACCCCCTGCGCGGGATCTCCCGGCTGTCGGTTCGTCACAACCCCGGCGCTCATCCAGATCAAACTCTGGATGATCATCATAAGCCCGATAAGCGCGAGCGCTCTTCCGAACCAGCGGATGAACATCGACATCGCCTCGAAGGAAGAGGTTTTCCAGTGCGGAAGCCGCCCTCACGGGCATGGGGTCCTGGTGCTCCATATGCCCCCGGGATCGGCGCGGCTGGGCCTGCACGTAGAAGGCGGGATGCCTCTCCCACAGTCCTTCGAGGGGGGAAGGAAAACGCTCCCTGGAGCTGGGGCAGCCGCCTTCCGCGCCCCCGGGCCGAAGGCGCTCCATGGGGCATCAACCCCGGATCTGTCCGCGCAGAAACACCGCCAGGGCTTCCTTCTGCTCCTCCCCGGCCTCCACCCCGGTCAGCTGCTCCAGCAACCACCCGAGGATCGCCGGGTTCAACCGGGCCACCTGGGCCACCCACTCCCGGACCCGCTCCGCCCGGTCGGGATCTGCATCGTGGAAAAGCTCCAGCAGGCGTCGGACGAAAGGCCCCGAGGTCACCGGGACCTGGTTGTCGAAGAAAGCCGACAGCGCGTAATGAAGCATGAAATCCACCAGCCCGCGGAGCTTCTCCCAGACCGGATCCCCCGGGATCATCAGGGCGATGAAGGCGTAATAATAAGGCAGGGAACCCGCGAAGTCCCGACGGTTGTTGAACAGCTCCCCTGCCCGCACAGAGCAGTAGCTGGCCGCCCGCCAGCGGATCTCATAGGGCCCAACGCCGGGAGTGCGCGTCTCCCACAGGTCCAGGGTCATCCGCAGGGCCAGCCGGAAGCGCTCCAGCGCCATGGGGAAGTTCCGATCCCGCCGGTAGCTCATCCCTTCCTCAAACAGCGCCCGCGCATCCCCCAGCGACGGCGTGATCCCGGAGGGATAGGTGGCCCCGGCCAGATCCGCCCGCAGCGCCTCAAACACCGAACCCCGCAGCGGATCCTCATGCGGGATCCAGCGGAAGGTTCCATCTTCCGCCACCAGCAGGCCCTCCCGAACCATCCCGCGAAGCATGGACTCGACTTCCACCACGGGGAGCCCGAGGAGGAAAGCCAGCGCTTCCGGCTCCAGCGGCCAGTTCGCCATGCCCAGGAATCGGATCCATCCGCTCTCCGCCGCTTCGATAAACCGCTTCAGGCCAGCAACCCGCACCCCCTGAATCGGGGTGAAGAACGAGGGAGGAAGCGACCCGAAGGAGAGCCCGGAACCCAGGAGCAGCAACCACCCGAGCTCCTGGCGGCCGCCGGGATCCAGGTCCAGGCCCTCCCAGTTCGTTCGCTCCAGCCACCGGGCCAGCGTGAGCTCCGCAACCCCCGCCCGCAGGGTCTCGAAGAGGCGGGTCAACCCCATCCGACGGGTGGTGGGCTCCAGCAGCACGAACCCCCAATCCTGAAGATAGCGGCGGTAACGATCGGCGGTCCCCACGATCTCCGGAGCGGGGGCAGCGGGCGACGGCTCAGGAGCGGACGCGGCAGGGGACGGCATCTCTTCCGCTTCCGGCGTGATCAGGGTGTCATAATAAATGAACTCATCGCACAACGCGGGGATCAGATCGCTGGTCGCTCCCTGCACCCCCACGCCGATCACGAACTTGCCATGCTCCCGGAGGCGGGTGATCAGGCTGGAGAAATCGCTGTCCCCGGAGATGATCGCGAACATCTGGACCTCCGGGCGGGTGAACAGGGTCTCGATGGCATCGATGGCCATGCGGACATCGGCCCGGTTGCGGGCGAGCTTGTGGCCGTAGGAATAGATCTGGACCAGATCCACCCCATGCCGGAGCAGTTCATCCCGATACTTGGTGAAACGGGACCAGTCCGCGTAGGCGCGCTTCAGGACCGGTCGTCCCCGTCGCCCCAGCTCCGCGAACAGGCGCTGGAGATCCAGCGTGTAATAGCGGCTTTCCGCCGCGGTGGCGATGTTCTCAAAATCGATGAAGACCGCCATTTCAGGCCGTTCGCGACGTGCCATAGGTGTTCCCGAAGGCGTGGGGGTTATGGGCCATGGCCCGGCCAGCCAGCAAGCCGCATATCGCGCTATTCATCATAACCCCGATCTCAGAGGTCAGCCATCTCCCTGGGGAGGTCCGGCCATGCCGCGGGCCGCCACTCCGGATTATGTGATCATCTTCGACGGAGGAAGCCGGGGCAACCCGGGCCCTGGTTACGGATCCTATATCATCCGAACCCGGGATGGGCGGGAGGATCGACGCCGCCTGAATTTCGACGAAACCATGACCAGCAATGAGGCGGAATACCGGACGCTGATCGCCGCCCTGGAGGACCTGATCGGCCGGATCCAGAGGACCGGGAAGGATCCTTCCGCCTTCACCCTGGAGATCCGGGGGGATAGCCAGCTGGTCCTGGCCCAGCTTCAGGGGACCTTCCGGGTGCGCGCCCCTCATCTGCGCCCTCTCCAGCAGGCGGCCCACGAGCGCCTGAGCCGGTTTCGAAGGGTCCGGCTGGTCTGGCAACCCCGCGAAGCCTCCGCCTCTGAGCTGGGGCATTGAGGCGCGTCGGCCCTTCCTCCTGAGGGAGCGGAGCCGGGCTGGATGCTCCTGGGCTCGTATCCGAAAGGCACGATGGTCCTCTCCCATGGCTCTCCGGGCGATGGGCCCATGCCCTCCCTGAAAGGCCGAGCGGGGGCGGCGGGCTGCCCGCATCCCGACGAAAACCGCCCGTATAGACCCTCTCCCGGGGGCCAGCCTCCGCCAACCCCCCGGGAGAGACGTTCGCCAGGGCAAATGGCCCACCGGCGCAAGGGACGGCGGAGAAAACCGCCCCCTTCCATAGAACGCGCATCGGGCCACGGATGGGGGAAGAAGATCAAGGCCCCCGTGGAAGAACTCCGGCACGGGGTGTCCGGCGTCTGCAGGGCCGGACACCCCGCCCGACTCAGGCCGGCCGTGCGGATTTCATCCTCGCCGCCGCAGGAAGGCCGGGATATCCAGATCCCCCTCATTGAAGCTGCGCTCGGAGGAGACGGGGCGCCGGACATCCTCCGGGCGCTGGGCACCCGACTCGGGCCGGGCGGGCGCCGCCGCCTGCGCCGGGCGGCGCCCCGGAATCGGGGGACGCTCGAACCCGGTGGCGATCACGGTGATCCGCACCCGATCCTGCATGGCCTCATCGATGACCGCGCCGAAGATGATGTTGGCCTCCGGATGGGCCGCCTGACGGATGATCTCCGCCGCCTGATGGACTTCGTGAAGGGTGAGATCGGAGCCGCCGGTGACGTTGAACAGGATGCCCCGCGCCCCATCGATGGTGACCTCGAGGAGCCGGCTGGAGATGGCCTGCTGGGCCGCCTCCACCGCCCGGTTCTCCCCCGAAGCCTCCCCGATGGCCATCAGCGCCGCGCCGCCCTCGGCCATGATGGTGCGCACATCGGCGAAATCCAGGTTGATCAGGCCGGGGACCGTGATCAGTTCGCTGATCCCCTGGATGCCCTGGCGGAGCACCTCATCGGCCATCCGGAAGGCCTGCACCAGGGTCACCTTTTTATCGGTGATCTCCAGGAGGCGATCGTTGGGGATCACGATCAGGGTATCGACGTTCTCCTTCAGGCGGGCGATCCCCTCTTCGGCGGCCTTGGCCCGCCGTGGCCCTTCGAAAGAAAAGGGCCGGGTGACGACCCCGATGGTCAGGGCCCCCACCTCGCGGGCGATCCGGGCGATCACCGGGCTGGCCCCCGTCCCGGTTCCACCCCCCATGCCGGCCGTGATGAACACCATATCCGAACCCCGGAGCGCCTCGTAGATGAGGTCGGCCGACTCCTCCGCGGCCTTGTAGCCGATCTCGGGGTTCCCCCCCGCGCCCAGCCCGCGGGTGATCTTCTCCCCGATGTGGATCCGGCGATCGGCTTTGGCCAGGGAGAGGGCCTGCACATCGGTGTTGACGGCGATGAACTCCACCCCCCGGAGCCCTTCCTCGATCATGCGGTTTACGGCGTTGCTGCCCCCGCCGCCCACGCCCACCACCCGGATTTTGGCTGGGGTCTGACCGGTCGCCATCGCATCCATCGTCCACCTCCTGAATACAGGGTTTCCAATACAGGAGCCGGCGGCGCCGAGAAGACGAACTTCACCCGGGCAACATCTCCCGGAAGATCCCTCGCAAGGTCTGCCAGAGGCGCCCCAGCCACGAATTCCCCGACGGGGAATAGCTGGAGCTCGTCTCCATCCGGAGGCCCCAGCGGAGCAGGCCCACCGCCGCCGCGAACATCGGCGAACGGAGCGTCTCCGCCAGCCCCCCCAGATCCCACGGCAGCCCGACCCGGACCGGCATCCCGGTGACCTCGCGGGCCACCTCCCGGATCCCCGGCAGCAGAGCCGTGCCCCCACAGAGAACCAGACCCGCCGGGAGCAACCGTTCGTAACCCGAAGCCCTCAGATCCTTCAGGATCAGCTGGAAGATCTCCTGGACCCGCGCCTCGATGATCTCCGCCATCTCCCGGCGCGAAAACGTCAGCGCGCCGTTCTCCCCAAAGCCCTGAACCGTGATCTGCTCTTCCGGCGAGATGGCCTGGACCACGGCATGGCCGTATTTGATCTTGATCTCCTCCGCCACCGTGGCCGGAACGTGGAGGCCGTAAGCCAGGTCGTTGGTGATATGCTGCCCTCCCACCGGGATCACCGCCGTGTGCGCGACGCTCCCCTCCACAAAGACCGCCAGGTCCGTCGTCCCCGCCCCGATATCCACCAGGGCCACCCCCATCTCCCGCTCGCCCTCGGTGATCACGGCCTCGGCCGAAGCCAGCGGCGAGAGGACGAATTCCTCCACAGCGATCTGGGCCGCCTCAATGCACCGCCGCAGGTTGGTCAGCGGGCCCACCTGGGCGGTCACAATGTGGACCTCCGCCTCCAGCCGGAACCCATACATCCCCAGGGGATCCCGGATCCCTTCCTGTCCGTCAACGATGAAAGCGCGCGGGAGCACATGGAGGATTTCGTGGGAATGCGGGATCGCGATGGTCCGGGCGTTTTCCACCGCCCGCTGCACATCCGCCGGGCCGATCCCCTGATCCCCGCGCATCACCGAAGCGGTCCCCTTGCTGTTCACCGAGGCCACATACGGTCCGGCAATGCCCACGATGGCCCGGCGGATCTGATAGCCGCTTGTCCGCTCCGCTTTCTCGACAGAGGCGGCGATCGCCTCGGTGGCCTCGGCGATGTTCACCACCACCCCCCTCCGGATCCCCCGGGCCGGGACAACGCCCACGCCCAGGATGCGGAGCATCCCGGCTTCATCCGCCTCGCCCACCAGCGTGCAGATCTTGCTGGTTCCAATATCCATCGCGACCAGCGTCATGAGTTGCACCCTCGCGCGTGCATTTCAGTCCGGACACGCACCGTTGGGGATCCCTATGGGAACCCGACGGCCGGCGCCTCCGGGACACGCAGATCCAGGTAGGCCGGGCGCTGGCCCTGAGCGGCGAGGCGCTCGCGCAACGCCCGCCAGACCGCCGCGCGCGCCGTCATCGACCCGAATTCCCCCAGCAGCACCGGCCAGCCATAGGGATCGACGAAGGAGAACCCCCGGCCCGTTTCATATCGGAACGCCCCGATCTCCGGGAAGGCCTGACTCAGATCCTGCATGCGCGCCCATAACCACGGATCCACGCGCTGGCCCGGCGCAAGGGGCGGCAGGCCATAGACCTCCAGCCGGCGCCGGGCTTCCACGGCCTCTCCTCCCAGAGCCTGGCCGCTGTCATCCAGAAGCAGCCGCAAATCCCCGCTCACCCATTCCCATGAAGCCTGCCCTTCCACAACGAAGAGCGTACAGAACGCCGGCCATCGGCAGCGCACCGTTGCGGCCTTCAGGGTGGGGAACTGGCGGCGGACTGCGGCGGCGGCTTCCGCCGGATTCACCCAGAAGATGTGCAACCCGTCGATCCCACTGGCCACCGCCAGCGCCTCCGGGGAGAGCCTGCGGGCGCCCGCCACATCCAGCCGGGTGTAGAAGGCATCATGAAGCAGCAGGACCCCTCCCGCGATGGCCCAGAGCAGCAGCAGCCCTCCGGCCGCCAGCCGGGAGCCCGCAGGACGGAGGGTCCAGACCGCCACGGCCATCCCGGCCGGGCTCACCGAGCGGAAGGTTCGCGATCGTCTTCTTGCGGCGCGCCGTCGGCGCGAATAGAGGAAAGCCATGTCAACCCCTCGTAAGCGATCGCATCCCGCTGACGATCCCGATAGCGCTCCAGCGCCAGCTCAATCAGACGATCCAGCAACGCCGGATACGACAGGCCGCTGGCCTCCCACAGGCGCGGATACATGCTGACCGCTGTGAACCCCGGAATGGTATTGATCTCGTTGACCACCAGCTCCCCCGTCTCCCGGGAGAGCAGGAAATCCACCCGCGCCATCCCGCATGCGTCGATCGCCCGGAAAGCCTCCAGGGCCAGGGAGCGGATCCGCTCCGCCAGCGCCTCATCCAGCGGGGCCGGGATCACCAGCCGGGTTCGATCATCCAGATATTTCGCCGCGTAGTCGTAAAACTCCCCCGCCGGGATCACTTCCCCGGGCACGGAGGCGATGGGCTCCTCATTCCCCAGCACGCTGACTTCGATCTCCCGGGCTGCCGGGATCGCCCGTTCCGCCAGCATCTTGCGGCCGTAACGGGCTGCCTCCGCCAGGGCGGCCGGGAGCTCCTCCCGCCGCTTCACTTTGGAAACGCCCACGCTGGACCCCAGGTTGGCCGGCTTAACAAAGCACGGGAACCCGATCTCCCGCTCGATCCGATCCATCACGCCCTCTGGATCCCGCTCCCACTCCCGTCGAAAGATCACGATATACCGGGCGACCGGGAGGCCGTGGGCCCGGAACACATCCTTCATCACCGCCTTATCCATCCCCACCGCCGAGGCCAGCACCCCCGCGCCCACGTAAGGGATGTCCGCCAGCTCCAGCAACCCCTGGATCGTCCCATCCTCCCCGAAGGGGCCGTGGAGGACCGGGAAGATCACATCCACCTCCGGGATCCCATCGGCCTGAACCCCCGGGATCAGCTCCCGCCGCTGGGGGACCGCCAGGGAGGCGGTCGATTCCGGCTCCACGACGGATGGCGCCCCCAGCAAATCCGCCATCGTCACCGCCCCACCGGTCAGGGCCTTCATCGGATCCCCCCGCGTGAGCCAGCGGCCCTCCCTGGTGATCCCGATGGGGATCACCTCGTATTTCGTCCTGTCCAGCGCCCGGATCACCGATTGCGCCGACAGGAGGCTCACCTCATGCTCCCCGGATTTCCCCCCGAACAGCACACCCACCCGAATCCGCCGTTTCATCCTCCCACTCCCCAACGAACTCGATCTCCGGCTCCAGGAGCACGCCGAACCGCTCCTGGACACAGCGCTGAACTTCCATCATCAGGGCCCGCACATCCGCGGCTGTGCCGTTTCCTTCGTTGATGAAAAAGTTCGCGTGCAACGTGGAGATCACGATCCCACCCCGTCGGGCCCCCTTGAGGCCAGCGGCCTCGATCAGGCGGCCGGCGTAATCCCCGGGCGGGTTTCGGAACATCGACCCGATGCTGGCTCCGCCCGGCTGAGTGCGCCGGCGGTAAGCATTGAAGGCCGCCATCCGCTCCAGAATCACCTCCGGGTCCTCCGGCCGAAGGAGGAAACGGGCGGCGAGGACCACCGGTCGCGGCGCAGCCGGCCATGTCTTCAGCCGGCTGGTTCGATAACCCAGCGCCAGCTGCCCGGCCCCCCAGGTCACGATGCCCTCTTCCGGCAACAGCAGTTCCACCGACTCCAGACAGCTCGCGATGTCCCCTCCATGGGCTCCGGCGTTGCCGACCACCGCTCCGCCCACGGTGCCCGGGACCCCGATGGCCCACTCCAGGCCGGACCATCCCCGCTCGGCGCACAGCCGGGCCAGGGTCGGCAGAAGAACGCCGGAAGCCGCCCACACCCGCCCATCGCTCTCGAATCGCAACGCCCGCGCCCGGTTCAGCACCACCAGCCCCCGCACCCCCCGGTCGGCGATCAGGACGTTCGAGCCTCCGCCCAGCAGCGTGACAGGAACCCCGTCGGCCCAGGCCCCCTGAACGACATCCGCCAGGGCCTGAACATCCTCCACCATCACCAGGGCATCCGCAGGCCCGCCGATCCGGGATGTGGTGAACCGGGCCAGCGGGACATCCCGATACAGGGGCAGCCCCCATCGTTGAAGCGCCGCGGCGAGAGCTTCGCCGGGGATGGCCCTGGAATCCGACATCACCTTTCCTCCACAGGATCGCTCAGGAGCTCCAGCAGCCGCTCTCCGATCCGGTATCCATCCCCCGCGCCCATGGTCAGCACCACATCCCCCGATCGAACGCGCTCCCGCAGATAGGCGACCGCCGCCTCGAAATCGGGAAGATAACGAGCATCCGGATGGATCATCTGCCTCACGATGTCCTCGCTGCTCACCCCCAGGGTGTCCGTCTCGCGAGCCGCGTAGATGGGGGTGAGGATGACATGGTCGGCGTCCTCGAAAGCCTGCGCGAACTCCTTCAGCAGCGCGCGCGTCCGGCTGTAGGTGTGAGGCTGGAACACCGCCCAGATGGAACGGCCCGGGTAGCGGTCGCGGGCCGCCCGGAGCGTGGCCCGGATCTCCCCCGGGTGATGGGCGTAGTCGTCGATGACCAGCACCCCTCGCGCTTCCCCCTTTATCTCAAACCGCCGCGCCGTGCCCGGAAACCGGCTCAGCGCCTCCAGGGCGATCGCCGGAGGGATCCCCGCGGCCTCGGCTGCGGCCAGCGCCGCCAGCGCGTTCAGGCCATGGTGGCACCCGGGAACCGGAAGGGATAGCTCGCCGATCCGGTGACCCCCCCGATGGATCTCAAAGCGGTCCACCGTCAGGGGGCGGGCCCACCATCGGGCGGGAGGTCCCCAACCATAGCGCACCACCGATCGCCCTCGGGTTTCCAGAAGATCCGCCAGACGACGCGCCCCGGGGTCTGCATCGCACACCACAAGAACCCCATGGGGCGGCACTTGCTCCGCGAACGCCACAAACGCCTCGAAGAACGCCTCAGGCGTCGGGTAACAATCGGGATGATCGTGTTCGATCGTCGTCACCACCGCGATCTCCGGCCGCAATCCCAGGAACATCCGGTCATACTCGTCGGCTTCCACGATCATGAGATCCCCCCTGCCCGCCCGCGCGTTCCGGTTCAGACCCCGGATCAGACCGCCGACGATAAAGGTGGGATCGCGGCCGGCGGACATGGCCACCCAGGCGAGCATGGCGGTGGTGGTGGTTTTCCCATGCGTCCCGGCCACCGCAACCCCCATCCGTTCGGCCATCAACGCCCCGATCACCGCCTCCCGCTTCACCACCGGCCGGCCCTGCGCCTCCGCCGCGCGGACCTCGGGATGATCCGGCGGAACGGCGGAGGATCGCACAACCACCTCCGCGTGCTGAACATGGGCGGGATCATGGCCCAGATGCACCGGAACGCCCAGGGCGCGAAGGGCATCCACGAACGGCGAGGGGGAGCGATCGCACCCGCTCACGGCATACCCCAGCTCATGCAGCACCGTCGCCAGGGCCGAGAGCCCCGCGCCGCCGATGCCGATCAGATGAAACGCCATGCCAGCCCGCAGCTCCATCGCCTCCCTCTTCCAGATCCCATAAGATCCATGGCGCTCCAGGGGAACCCTGGATCACAGATAAAAGATCAGCAGCAGAAACAGCACGGCCACCACCATGAAGTAAAGCAACGGCGGCTTCATCACCGCCGGAGGCATCCAGGGCAGCAGGTCCATGATCGGGCTGTTCGGGCCGGGGGGCTGAAGGATCTCCGGAAAGGGATATCCGGCCCGATGCAGGAAGAACAGGATCGAGCCGATGATCAGCCATCCGTTGATCGCCCCCGCGGCGAACCCCGCGATGATCTCCGTGCCCTTCTCCCGTTTCGCCCGACCGGCCAGCTGGACGGAGAGCGCCGGGCCGGCGTATCCGAAGATCGCCGCCAGACCGATCGCGGCTGTTTCGATGAAAAACCCGGTGGCCGGATCCCGGGTGAAGGATTCCCATATCGCCGGCGCGAACTGCTGCAGCAGGCTGAAGAAGAACATGACCCCCACGATCGAAGCGCCGACCAGGATCTCCTTGGCCACCCCTCGCAACGCCCCGATCAGGGCGAACAGCACCACGAAGGCCCAGAAGACCGCGTGCAACGCGATCATTCCCCCCTCCCGACCCGGGATCCTGCCGGAATGGAGCTATGGCCTTTGATCCACGCCATCACCAGGGCCGCCAGGCGATCCGCCGCCTCCGGCCGGGCCAGCGCCGCGATCCGATGGCGCATCTCGCTTAAGCGGCCCGGGCTTCGGAGGAGATCCCGAACCACCTCGCCCAGACGCTCCTCCACCTCCTCATCCGGGACCATGATGGCGCCCCCGTGCTGGACCAGGTAAGCGGCATTGCGCTCCTGATGGCGCCGCACGTACGGGTAAGGCACCAGCACCGCCGGCAGCCCGAACAGGGGGAGCTCCCCCAGCGTGGAGGCTCCGGCCCGGCACACGGCCAGATCCGCCATGGCCAGCGCTTCCCCCATCTCTTCCTCCAGATACGCCACCGGCTGGTAACGGGCCTGGCGTTCAGGAGGCAGCGCCGCTCGCCGTCGCCGCATCGCTTCCAGATCGGCAGGCCCGGTGAGGTGGAGCACCTGGGCCTCCGCAGTCAGCGCTTCCAGGTGACGGGCGACCGCCTGATTCAGCCGGCGGGCACCCCGGCTTCCCCCGAACACCAGCACGACCGGAACCTCCGGGTGGAACCCCCAGCGGGCGAGCCCCCGCCGCCGGGCGTCCTCTCGAGCTCGGGCCGCCTCCACCAGCGCCCGGCGCACCGGGTATCCGGTGACCACCACGGACCGCCGCGGAAAGGCCTTCCCCGCTTCGGGCGCGGTCACCGCCACCCAGGCCGCCAGACGGGCCAGGATGCGAACCGCCAGGCCGGGCTCGATGTCCGGCAGGTAAACCAGAATCGGGATCCCCAATCCGGCCGCGGCGAGGGCGGCCGGGATCGATACGAATCCTCCTGTGGTGAACACCGCCTGCGGGCGTCGTCGCCTCATCTCCCGCCGGGCCTGAACCGCTCCCCGAACCGTCCGCCAGATCCCCTTCAATCCCCGGCGCCAGCCCATCCCATACACCCCGCCTGCTTCCACGGGAAGAAAGGTGTAACCGCGGGAGGGGATCAGGCGGGCTTCCATGCCTTCCCGTGTGCCCACCCAGATCAACTCCAGGTTCGGATCAAAGGCCTGAAGCGCCTCCGCGACGGCCAGCGCCGGGTAGATGTGCCCGCCGGTCCCGCCCGCGGCGATCCAGATCCTCATCCCCTCGCCTCCTGGCCACGCTGAGCAGCAACCCCGCGCCGATCAGCTCGCTGAACAGCGCGGAGCCGCCGTAACTGATAAAGGGGAAAGGGATCCCGGAGAAAGGGATCACGCCGGTCAGCCCGCCCAGATTGATCAGGCCCTGCCATGCAATCCACAGCGCCACCCCCAGCGCCAGCAGGCCGCCGAAGGCATCGCGGGCATGGCGGGCCGTGCGGAACCCCAGGAACACCCAGAGGCTCAGCAGGCCGATCAGCCCGATCACGCCCACAAAACCGAAAGCCTCCCCCACCACCGCAAAGGCGCTGTCCGAATGGGGAAGGGGAACCTGGCCGCTGAGGACGTAGAGACTTGCCCCCGGACCCCTCCCGAAGAGGCCCCCGGAGCGGATCGCCGCCCAGACCACACCGAGATGTCCCTGAGCGCCCTCCGGATCTTTCAGAGCCTCCAGGTAATCCAGCAATCGCGCCATCGCGTGGGGGTATACCTGCATCAGCGCGCCGAACGCCCCAGCCCCCAGCACCAGCCCCAGCAGCACCTGAACCCAGGTGGCGCCTGAGGCCATGAACATCCCGGCAGCGATCGTTCCGATCAGCAGCCCGGTCCCCAGATCGGGCTGCAGAAAGATGGGGATGACCACCGTGCCGAGCACCATCAGGAATGGGAGAAACCCCCGGCTGAACTCCCGCAGACGCTCGCCCTTGGTGGGCAACCATGTGGCCAGATACAGGATGATGATCGGTTTGACGAACTCCGAAGGCTGGAAGGAGCCGCCCGAGAAGGCCCGTCGGGCGCCCAGGCGCTCCTCCCCTACGGCGAGCACCGCGATGAGAGACGCCACCCCCAGCAGCATCAGAGGGATGGAAAATCGCTGGAGGCGTCGATAATCCATCCGCCACAGCCCCAGAAGGACGAGGGCTCCCGCCAGCGCGGCCCCGGCCTGACGCCGCACGAAATAAAACGGGTCCCCGAAGACCTGCCGCGCCAGATAGTAGGTGGCGCTGTAAATGAGCAGCAGGCCGGATAGCACCAGGACGGCCAGCAGGATCAGCAAGCCCAGCTCCAGGAAGGTGATCCCGGGCCGCAGCGCCAGCGACCCGCTTCGGGGGATGGATGGCTCATACCACCTTCTCCGCGCCGTGGTCATCCCAGCGCCTCCACCAGTTGACGGAAATGGGCACCGCGCTCTTCGAAATCCCGATAAGCGTCGTAGCTGGTCCCACCCGGCGACAGCAGCACCACCTCCCCGGGGCGAGCCAGCCGGGCAGCCAGCGCCACCGCCTCCTCCAGCGTGCCCACCCGCTCCACCCGCTCCAGGACGGCCTCCCCCAGGCGATCCCGGGCGGCCTGCACGGCCTCCACAATCCGATCCCCCATCTCCCCGAAACAGATCAGGATCCGCACCCGTCGGACGATATCCCGTGCGGCCTCGTCCCAGGGGAGCTGTTTATCCCGCCCCCCAGCCAGCAGAACCAGGGGATCGTCGAAGGCTTCGAGAGCCACCCGCACCCGCTCCGGGGTCGTGGCGATGGAGTCGTTCACATAGCGCACCCCTCGCACCTCCCGCACCAGCTCCAGGCGGTGGGGCACCCCGGAGAAGGTGGTCGCCACCTCCCGGATGAACCCGAGGTCCGCCCCCAGGCTGCCGGCGATCACCGCCGCCGCCAGGACGTTCCACAAATTATGCCGGCCCCGCAGGCGCACCTCCTCCACCCGACAGATCGGCCATGCATCCGCTCCCAGGCGCAGGAAAAGGGTCTCGCCCCGCAGGAAAGCCCCCCGGGCCACCTCCCGCTCCCGACTGAAGAACCGCAGCCGCCCCCGCACCGCCGCCGCCAGGGATCGGGCGTTGGGATCATCGTAGCCCAGCACAGCGATGTCCTCGACGTCCTGGAAATCCAGGATCCGCTGTTTGGCGGCGATATAGGCCTCCATGGTCTTATGGCGATCGAGGTGATTCGGGGTGATATTCAGCACCGCGGCCACCCGCGGGCTGACCGTCATGATCTCCAGCTGGAAGCTGGAAAGCTCCAGCACCACCCGATCCTCCGGGCCGATCTCCTCAACGGATTCGATCAGCGGGTTGCCGATGTTCCCGCCCACCCACGTTCGAAAGCCCGCCGCCCGGCACATCGCCCCCACCAGCGCCGTCGTGGTCGTTTTCCCGGAGGAGCCCGTGATCCCCGCTGTCCACCCCCGGCAGCGCTCCAGGAACAGCTGCGCGTCGTTCGCCAGGGGGATCCCCCGCCGGATCGCCTCCTGGACGATCGGGATGTCCAGCGGGACGCCTCCGCTCAGGCAGAGGAGATCGCAACGCTCCAGTAGCGCGGGTGGGTGATCTCCGAGCACATACCGGATGAGCAGGCCCTCCAGGGTTTGCAGGAAGCCCTGAAGGCGCTCGGCCGGCTGTCGATCGCTAACCGTGACCTCCGCGCCCTGTCGGACCAGCCAGCGGGCCAGCGCCGATCCCTGCCGGCCCAGCCCCAGGATCACCACACGAGCACCGGCGAGATCCCGCATATCCATATCCCCGAATCGATCTTCACAACAACGCCAGGGCCACGCCGATCATGGCGGACCAGATCGCAATCAACCAGAACCGCTGCACCACCTGTGTCTCGGACCATCCGAGCAGCTCGAAATGGTGATGGATCGGGCTCATCCGGAACAGCCGCTTCCCCCGGGTCCATTTGAAATAGGCCACCTGCACAATCACGGAGAGCGTCTCCACCACCGGGATCAGCGCCACGATGGGTAGCAGGAGCCACTGGCCGGTCATCAGAGCCACCACCCCCAGGGTCGCCCCCAGGGCCTGGGAGCCGATATCGCCCATGATCAGCTGGGCCGGATGGGCGTTGAACCACAGGAAAGCCAGGCATGCCCCCACCACGATGAAGGCGAACGTCGCCAGGTAGATCTGCCCCTGGAGATAGGCGATCACGCCGTAGGCGATGAAGCTCGTCGCGGTGATAATCCCGGCCAGGCCGTCCAGGCCATCGGTGAAGTTCACCGCATTCGCCGAGCCCACGATGATGAACACCGCGATCGGCAGGTAGAAGAGCCCGATGTCGATCTTCTGCGGCACGGTGGGGATCGCCACGCTGCGCAGGCCCATCCCGAAATGCAGGATCAGCGCCAGGGCGGTCCCGAGCGCGATCTGGATCGGGAACTTGTGGCGGGCCAGGAGCCCTCCATTCCCCCGCACGCCGACCCAGTCATCCACGGCCCCCAGCGCCCCGAAGGCCAGCATCGCCGCCACCGGCACCAGGATCGAACGCCCGATCAGCTGATCCCCCGGCCATCCCATCTGCCTCAGGAACACCCGCCCCGCCTCGGTGTTGGCGATCAGGTTGCCGATGTTCAGGATCAGCGTCAGGACCACAACCGGCACCACAATCATCAGGCCGCCCATCGTGGGCGTCCCCATCTTCACCAGGTGAGTTCGCGGCCCCTCGATCCGGATCTTCTTCCCGATCCCGTTCGCCCGCAGCCAGCGGATCAGAGGTGGACCCCACACAACCGCAAGCAGGAAGGAAAGGCCTCCCATGAACAACGCCTGCGCCACAGAGGCACCTCATCGGCAAAGGGTTTTTCTCTCCCCCCGAGGCCTTTCAGGCCTCAGGGAGGGGGAAGCAAGGGAACCATCCCGCCTCCTCCCCGAACGGGAGCCCAACCGTGTAAGTCCTGAATCCGATCACCCCTCGCACAGAGCGCTCACGATTTCCTCCATATGCAGGCCCCGCGAGCCCTTCACCAGCACCACATCTCCGGGCTCCAGGATCTGCCGGAGGACCTCGATGGCCTCCTGGTTGGAATCACAGGTCCACACCCGATGGGGCGGCAGGCCCACGGCCATCGCCTCCTGGGCGATGATGCGGGCTCGCGGCCCCACGGTGACCAGGAGATCCACCACCGCCCCGGCCCGCCCCCCCACCAGCCGATGCCCCTCGATCTCGTAAGCGCCCAGCTCCAGCATATCTCCCAGCACCGCGATCTTCCGGCCATCCAGCTCCGCGATCAGGTTCAGAGCGGCCAGCATCGAGGGCGGGCTGGCATTGTAGGTGTCATCCAGGATGATGGAGCCCCGAAGGCCCGGCACCGCGACCAGGCGCAGCTGGGCCCGTCGGTCCCGCAAGCCCGCGAAGATCTCCTCCCAGGTCAACCCTTCCAGGATGCCCACGGCGATCGCCCGCAGGGCCGTGTGGACGCTGTGGCGTCCCAGCAGCGAGACCCGGACCCGCCGGAAGGTTTCGCCCCGATAGTGCAGATCGAAACGCACCCCCTCCAGCCCCTCGCTCACGATCTCATCCGCCCACAGATCCGCCTCCGGATCCAGGCCATAGAAGAAGACCCGGGCTCGGGTCCGTTCCGCCATCGCTCGAACATACGGATCATCCCGGTTCAGCACCGCCACGCCATCTTCAGGCAGCGCCTCCACCAGCTCCGCTTTCGCCGCCGCGATGGCCTCCATGCTCCCCAGGCGCTCCAGATGGACCGGGCCGACCATGGTGACCACGCCGATCACCAGGCGGGCGATGGCGCAGAGGGCGGCGATCTCCCCCCGCGCATACATCCCCATCTCCAGCACCGCCCGCTGGTGGCGCGGGGTGAGCCGGAGCAGCATCAGGGGCAGCCCGATCTCGCTGTTCAGGTTCCCCTCCGTCTTGAGCGTCTCATACCGCCGGGAGAGGATCGCCCAGGTCAGCTCCTTGGTGCTGGTCTTCCCCACGCTCCCGGTGATGCCGATCACCCGCACCGGGAAACGAGCCCGCCACCATCCGGCCCAGCGGTGGAGCGCATCCAGCGTTCGGGAGACCCGGAAGCAGACCGGGAAAGCCAGGGAGTCCGGCCATGGGCCCCGCTCAAGATCCACCATCATCGCGCCTTCCGAAACATCCTGATGGACCAGGGCGGCGATCGCCCCGCGCCGGAAGGCATCGCCCACATACTGATGACCATCGGTTCGCTCCCCGGGCAGTGCGATGAACAGATCCCCCGCCTCGCATGTCCGCGAATCGATGGCCACGTGTCGAATGGGCGTCTCCCAGGGCGGACGGCGCCCGCTCAACGCTTCCGCCAGATCCGCCAGCGTCATCCCCTCCACCGCGACCCGAGTTCCGATCTCCCCCGCCATGGCTCCTTCACCCCATCCCATGATCGCTGGATGCGTTGGCAAACCGTGGATCCGCGGACGATCCCTTACGGCCCTGACGAAGATGGCGGGATCCCCAGCAGCGGCAGGATCCTCGTGGCGATTCGGGCGAACACCGGGGCGGCCTCCTCAGAGCCCCAGGGCGAACGCCGGGGCCGATCCAGCTTCACCAGGATCAGCACCTGCGGATCCTCTACCGGGCCGAACCCGACGAAGGAAGCGATCGTATCCCGGGGATCATAGCCCAGCGGCGTGGGGATCTGGGCCGTCCCGGTTTTGCCCGCCATCCGGTAACCCGGCACCCGCGCCTTCACCGCCTCCCGCTCGATCACCGCGGCCAGCATCTCCCGGAGCATCTGCGCCGTCCGGGCGGATATCGCCCGACGGCGGATCCGGGGCTCGGTCCGGCGCACCCCTTCCGCGGTGCGGATCTCCTGCACCACGAAGGGCCTCATGATCAGGCCCTCGTTGGCTACCGCGGATACCGCCACGGCCATCTGCAGGGGGGTCACGGAAACCGCCTGCCCGAAGGACTGCCGCCCCAGGTCCGCCTCCCGCCAGTCCGGATCCCCATACGCCCGCACCCGCATCACCGCCTCGTAGGGGAGATCCACATCCGTGGGCTCCCCGATCCCGAAAGCGTGAAGCGCCGCGTAGAACCGCTCCGGGCCCAGGAGGCGGGCCAGGTAAGCGGCCCCCACGTTCCGGGAGTAGATCAAAAGCTCCGTCATATCCAGCCAGCCTCGCCCGCCCGGATAGCGATCCCGGTCCCAGTTGCAGATCGGCGCCCCGCCGAATTCCACACACCCCTGGTCCAGATAGCGATCCTCCGGCCGGATCACACCGGCCTCCAGGGCCGCCGCCATGGTGAGGATCTTGAACACAGACCCCGGCTCGTAGAGATCCTGGACGACCGGGTTGCGGGCATCTCGATCTAAAGTTTCCGGGGAATTGGGATCGAAGGCCGGCAGGCTCACCATCGCCAGGATCTCGCCGGTGCGAGGGCGGAGCACCACGGCATCCCCCCGCTGAGCGCCGCTCTCCTGCAGTCCCCGCGCCAGCTCCTCCGCCACAATCGCCTGGATCGTCCGATCGATGGTCAGCACCACCTCCCCGCCGGGCTCGGGCTGGGCCAGCGCCTCTTCCTTCACCGGCAACGGACGGCCTTCCGCATCCACCGGAACCCGGAGGATCACCGGCCTGCCCCGCAGGAGCTCATCGTAGGCCTTCTCCACCCCGGCAGCGCCCCGACGTCCTTCCAGGCCCCGACCATCCGGCCCGAAGAACACGAAGCCCACCACAGGGCTCAGCAACGGACCCTCCGGATATACCCGCTTCCAGTAGGGCATCACCCGCACCCCCCGGAGGCCGGTCTCCTCGATCCGCCGGCTTACCGCCCGGGCCAAGTCCTCCGGGATCCCTCGGACCAGCGGGAACTGCCACCAGGTATCCGGCCAGCCCCGCGCGGCCTCCTGGGCGGAGAGACCCAGCAGGGGGTTCAGGACCTCATCCACCTGCTGCAACCATTTTGCCCGACGGGTCGGATCCCCCCCGTAGGCGATGGGTGGGTATTCCAGGACCACCTGATACCGCGGCGCATCCATCGCCAGCACAGCGCCATGTCGATCCAGAATCCGGCCCCGCTGCGCCTCGAGCCGCAATTCCAGGGACTGGACACCCAGCGGCTCCCCAGGCGCGTAGAAAGTCAAATAGATCAGGCGGATCACCACCAGCCCGAGGAACAGGGCAGGTGGAAACGCCACCGGATGCAACCGCAGCGTCGACAGGTTCTCCTTCATGGCCCCGCGTTCTCCGGCGGAAGCGTCACCGGCAATGAGAGGGGCAGGCCGGGGTGTTCCCCGCCGGGAACGAACCCCATCGAGCGGGCCCGCTCCTGCAGGCGCGGGATCGCGCTTTCCCGGGCGATGGCCTCTTCCATGGCGGCGTTCCCCCGCTCCAGGGCGGCGCGGGTCTCGCTCAGATGTTGAACGATCTGCCCCTGCTCCACCGCCGCTGTGGAGAGGAACGTGAACAGCAGAGCGAAAGAAGCCAGGAACAGCAGGGCTCCCGCCAGCCCAAGAAGGAGGCGTTGCCATCCGCTCATCCCAGTCGCTCCGCAATACGCAGTCGAGCGCTGCGGGCCCGCGGGTTGATCCGAACCTCCTCCTCCGAAGGCCGGATCGGTTTGCGCGTGACCAGGCGCAGGCTTGCGCGATGCCCGCACGTGCAAACCGGAACCTCCGGCGGACAGAGGCAGTCCCGCGACTCCCGCTGAAAGAACATCTTCACGATCCGATCTTCCAGGGAATGAAAGGCGATCACGGCCAGCCGGCCGCCCGGCTTCAACAAAGAGACCGCCTGGGGGAGGGCCTGTTCCAGCGCCTGAAGCTCCTCGTTCACCGCAATGCGCAGGGCCAGGAACGTCCGCGTGGCCGGATGCTGATCCTCCCGCCCCCGGCCCACCACCCGCGCAATCAGTTCGGCCAGCTCCGTCGTGGTTCGGATGGGCCGGTTCCGCACGATCGCCCGCGCGATCCGCCGGGCGAACCGTTCCTCCCCGTATCGGCGGATGACCTCCGCCAGCTGCTTCTCCGGCCACCGGTTCACAATCTCCGCCGCCGGGATCCCGTGGCTGGGATCATACCGCATATCCAGCGGGCCCTCGATCTGGAAGCTGAACCCCCGATGGGGATCCGCCAGCTGCCACGAGGAGAGCCCCAGATCGAACAGGATCCCGTCAACTTCCAGGAAGTCATACCGCACGGCGATCCGCCGCAACTCCGCATAGGAGCCGTGGACCAGGATGGCCCGCTCGCCGAAGGGCTGCAGGCGCTCCCGCGCCCGCCCCAGCACCTCCGGGTCCCGATCGATCCCCAGCAGGCGGCCATCCGGCGCGGAGCGCTCCAGAATCGCCGCCGCGTGCCCACCCCCGCCGACCGTGGCATCGATATACACGCCGCCAGGTCGAACCTTCAGACCCTCCAGCACTTCGCGGAGCAGAACCGGGATATGCATCGCCAATCGCCGTTGCGGCCGGGCATGGCGCTAAATCTCGAGCTTCATCCAGTGCTCTGGCGGGATCCGACCGTTCTGAAAGCGCTCCAGGATCTCCTGCCAGGCGGAAGGGGACCAGATCTCCAGATACGTGTGAACGCCCACAATCACCGCCTGGCCCTCCAGACCCGCATAGGCCCGGAGAGAAGCGGGGATGAGGATCCGACCCTGCTCATCGGGGATCACATCGAAGGCCCCGCCGAAGAAGAACCGGCGCCATTCGCGGGCCTCCGGGGCCGTGAGAGGGAGCTGGCCGATCCGCTCCGCCACCCGCCGCCATTCGGGAAGGGTGAACAGATAGAGGCAGGGCTCCAGACCTCTGGTGAGCACCGCCCCCGCCGCAAAAAACGGCCGGTAGCGCGCCGGGAGGAACATCCGTCCCTTCGCATCGATCCCATGCCGATACTCCCCCAGGAACATCGGGGAATCCCCCGGGGGAAGCACCGGTTGCCCCAGCTCGTCCTTCCGCCGCCCTCTCGGCCCCACCACAACCCTCCACTTTGCACCACTCTACGCCTCCATTATATGGATTCCCTCCACCTGCACAAGAGGTTTGGGAAATCTTAACGCAAGGCTTGGGTTATCTTGGGATACCGCAACCCGGGGGATTTCCTGGGGAGAAGGATTTTCTCGCCCTGTCCCCGCGGTTCGGGCTCCTGGAGGAGGGAGGAGGAGCAGGCTCCCCACGCTTCGCGGCTTTTCCCGGTTGTCCAGAGTCCAGTGGAAAAGCCATGCGGCCCGGTAAAGGGGAAGGCCTTCGGAAGCGGATTGCGTTATAATAAAAGCCACATCGCTGGCTCTCTCTGAGATTCGCGGATGATCCCATCTCCGCGGAGGAGCGCTTCGTGCTGGCCGTTTATCTGAACCGGGGGCTGGAGATCCGATCCGATTATCCGGTGCCTTCACCGCCACCCGGGGAAGCCCGTGTTCGGGTGAAGATCGCCGGGATCTGCAAAACGGATCTGGAGCTGATGCGCGGCTATCTGGACTTCCGGGGCGTCCCCGGCCACGAGTTCGTGGGCGTGGTCGAAGAGGCCCCGGATCACCCGGAATGGATCGGCAAACGGGTGGTCGGCGAGATCAACGCCGCCTGCGGGATCTGCCCCACCTGCCGGGCCGGGCGGCCCACGCACTGCCCCAACCGGACCACGCTGGGGATCTCCGGTCGCGATGGGGCGTTCGCGGAATACCTCCTCCTGCCTGTGGTCAACCTCCACGAAGTCCCCCCGGAGATCCCGGACGAAGCGGCGGTGTTCGTGGAGCCCCTGGCGGCGGCCCTGGAGATTCTCCAGCAGATCCATATCCATCCCACGGATCGTGTGGTGGTGCTGGGCGATGGCAAGCTCGGCCAGCTGGTCGCGCAGGTTCTGCAGCTCACCGGGTGCGATCTCCTGGTGCTCGGGCGGAACCGGAATAAGCTGGACCTCCTGGCCCGGCGGGGAATCCCCACCGCGCGGGTGGATGAGGTGGACAGGCTCTCCGCCGACGTGGTGGTGGAGTGCACCGGCTCCCCGGAAGGCTTCCATCTCGCCCGCCGGTGGGTGCGCCCACGGGGCACGCTGGTCCTGAAGAGCACCTACCACGGCACGGTGGAAGCCAACCTGACCATGGTCGCCGTGGATGAGGTGGCGGTCATCGGCTCCCGCTGCGGACCATTCCCACCGGCCCTCCGGCTCCTCCAGCGGGGGCTTGTGGATGTGCTGCCGCTGATCCACGCCCGCTATCCGTTGCGCGAGGCCGCCCAGGCCTTTGAACACGCCGCCCGCAAGGGCGTGTTGAAAGTCCTGCTGGATGTTTCCCCATGACCGCTCCCGTATGCTGGGAAGCTGTGCAGAGAGGCGCCATCGTCTTTTACCGCTTCGGGGATCCTCCGTGGAGCGCCATCCCTCACGGCTTCCTCACGCGGAAAGGAGGGGTGAGCGCCCCGCCTTTCGCTTCCCTGAACCTGAGCCACTCCGTCGGCGATGATCCGGCGGCGGTGGCCGAGAACCTGCGCCGGGCCTTCGCCGCCATCGGACTGCGGGCCGAAGAGGTCGTCACCGCCTGGCTGATCCATGGGAACCGGGTGGCTCTGGTCGATGCGCATCACCGGGGCATGATCCTGGAGGGCGTGGATGGGCTGATCACCGCCGCGCGGGGGCTCGCGCTCTTCATGCGATTCGCCGATTGCATCCCGGTTCTGCTGACGGATCCTGCGCTTCCGGCGGTCGGCATCGTGCATGTCGGCTGGCGAGGGCTGGCGGCGGGGGTTCTGGAGGCCGCCCTGGAGATCTTCCAGCGCCACCTGGGATGCCGCCCCTCCGCCCTCCATGCGGCCCTCGGTCCCGGGATCGGGGGATGTTGCTACGCGGTGGGCCCGGAGGTCATCGAGGCGCTGGAGCCCCGCGTCGGCAAAGCGCTTCCCCTGCGCCGGCTGAACGGTGCCTGGCACCTCGATCTGCCCGAGGCCACGCGCCTGCATCTGCGCCATCTGGGGGTGGCCTCCGTGATCGCCGCCGGGGTGTGCACCGCCTGCCATCTCGAAGACTGGTATTCCCATCGGGCTGAGCATGGAAGGACCGGACGCTTTGGGGCCTGGATCCGAAATCCGTGAGGGGATTCCCCCTCCGGCTCCGGCAGGTGAGCGCGCCACGATGCCGCGACGACGGTTCCGGCCGGGAACGGAGGCCAGTCCTTTTCATCAGTTCATGGTGGCCCTGAACCGCCTGGAACGCCTTCCGTGGGCCTTCCTGGGCCTGTGGGCGCTCGCCCTGGGGATCATCATCGGGCTGGCCTGGTGGGACGCTTCCGGATCCCCTGGGGTTGGCGTCAGCGCCGGGGGAACGTTCCTCGCTTTCGCCGGAGGCGATGCCCTGATGCTGATCCTGCTCCCTCGCCTCGGGTATTCCTTCGGCCCGCCCAAGCCGCCCTTTGTCGCCTTCACGCTCTTCCGCCTGTTCCTGAGCCTGGGCACCCTTCCCCTTCGGCCGCTCTCCTGGGCAATCGGGCTGGCGCTGATCGGACACCTCGCCTTCACCGGGAACCTCCTCAACGCGCTCTATCGGGAACCCTTCCAGCTGACCCTGACGGAGCTGGTGGTGGCCTCGCCCCGGCTGCGGGGAATGCCCCCCCTTCGGATTCTGCACCTCACCGATCTCCACCTGGAGCGCCTGACCCGACGGGAGCAACAGGTCCTGCAATGGATCGACGAGCTGGATCCCGATCTGATCGTCTTCACCGGGGATCTCCTCAACCTGAGCTATGTGCACGACCCCCATGCCCAGGCCCAGTGCAGCCGGTTCCTGGAAGCGCTGCACGCCCCTCTGGGGGTTTACCTGGTTACCGGGACGCCCCTGGTGGATCCTCCGGAGGTGGTGCGGCGGATCCTCTTCGGCTTCACGCACATCACCTGGCTGGACAATCAGGTGGCCCGCTTCGGGCAGCTGGGCCATCAGGGGCCTCAGATCTGCCTGCTCGGCCTGACCTGCACGCACGATCCGGAGCACGACGGCGAGCGGCTGCGGGCGCTGATGCGCCAGATCCCGGCTCACGCCCTTACCATCCTGCTCTACCACTCGCCGGATCTCTTCCCCGAGGCCAGCGCGCTGGGGATCGATCTCTATCTGTGCGGCCATACCCACGGCGGGCAGATCCGCCTTCCGCTCATCGGCGCGCTGGTCACCGCCTCCATTTACGGAAAGCGCTATGAGATGGGCCTGTATCGGCACGGTTCGACCACGATGTATGTGAGCCGGGGACTGGGGATGGAGGGCCTCGGGATGCCGCGGATGCGCCTGATGTGCCCGCCGGAGATCGTCCTGATCCATCTGCAAGGCGATGAGCCGGAGGAAACAGAAAGCCGTTCAGCTTCTCCCATATAGAGTTCCAGGGATGGACAGCGATGCGCCGCCGCTTCGAAACCGCGATCTCCCTCTTCCTCGCGCTGGCGGTAGTCGGGGTCGGATGCGGGATCTGCATGCTGGGGACCCTGGCCATCCGCGGGGATCTTTCCTGGACCTTAAGGGGCGCTCAGTATCGCCTGTGGTTGATTCGGGAACGGGAGGGCGCCGGCCTGGCCCTCTCGCAAACGACCGCCTACCGGAACCTGGAAGGCCGCCTTTGCCAGCGCACGGATGTCTGGTTCTGGCTCTGGGCTCCCCGGATGAGCCTGCAACGGGTGACCTATGAGGATTGCCCGCCCTCGGGGCAGAGCCCGAATCCCCCCTATCCCTTTTCCCTCTTGCGCGGAGAGCATTCCCCTGGGCTCCGGACCGCCTGGAAGAGCCCCGAAAAGGAGAGGGGGAATGGGTGACGAGGGCTCGGTCCAGCGTGGATACGCCAGGGGATGAAGCGACCGGAGGGGCCGCCGAAGGCGATCCGTCCACCTCCCGGTTCCTTGTGGGAACTCCCCCGTGGAACGCCCGATAAGAGGGTTGGCCCCGCGCCTTGCCCTCTCCATGGCCCCCGGTGTAAGATGAACGTTGCACCTCGTCCTTATCCGGAGGATTTATGGATTTCGAACGCTTCCTTCGCCTGATCGGCATGCTGGTGCTGGGGGTCGCCGGGTGGCGGCTGGGGATGGATGCGGCCCGGCTGGGGCTGGACTCACGCCCGGCCTGGCAGTTCGCCCTGGCCTTCAGCCTGGTCGGCGCCATCCTCGGCCTCCTCCTCACGCCGTGGCTCACCATCCGTCCGGCCGCCATGATCCGCCAGATCATCCGGCCGATCCCGCTGCAACAGCTGATCGCCGGCACCATCGGGCTGATCCTGGGGCTGATCATGGCCGGGCTGGTCTCCTATCCGCTCTCCCTCCTGCCCGACCCCCTGGGCCGGGTGATGCCCTCCCTGGGAGCCGTGTTCTTCGGCTACCTGGGCCTCACGGTGGCGGGCACCCGCTATAAGGACCTGCTGGCCATGCTTCCCCGCCACCTGCGCGAGGGGCGGGATGGCGAACATTTCATCCTGCTGGATACCAGCGTGATCATCGACGGCCGGATCGCCGATGTCGCGCGCACCGGGTTCCTCCAGGCCACGCTGCTGGTGCCCCGCTTTGTCCTGAACGAGCTTCAGCACATCGCCGACTCCCAGGATCCCCTGCGGCGCAACCGGGGCCGCCGGGGCCTGGAGATCCTCAACCGGATGCAGAAAGAAGGCCACGTCCCGGTCCGCATTGTGGATATGGATGTGGAGGGCCGGGAGGTGGACGAGAAGCTGATCGCCCTGGCCCGCCGCATGCGCTGCCCGATCATGACCAACGACTACAATCTGAATCGGGTGGCCGAACTTCAGAACATCCGCGTTCTCAACATCAACGAGCTGGCCAACGCCGTGCGGACGGTTCTGCTGCCCGGGGAAACGTTCACGCTCTCTATCATCCAGGAAGGGAAGGAACCCGGACAGGGCGTGGGTTACCTGGAGGATGGGACGATGGTGGTGGTGGAAGAGGGGCGCCGCTACATCGGCCGGGAGATCCCGGTGGTGGTGACCAAGGTGCTCCAGACCGCAGCCGGGCGGATGATCTTCGCCCGGCCCGAGGAACTGACCCGCGGAGGCTCCTCCTGAGGCCTTTGTTTCCCAGCAGGAGTTGCGCAACCGGCGCTCTCCCCGGGCTTCCTGAACTCTGGGATCCGCTCCGCCCTCACCCATCTCTGGAGGTATGGAACCGATGAGCCTTGTGGTGTATAACTTCCTGACCCGCCAGAAGGAGCCGTTCGTTCCGCTGCGCGAAGGGCGCGTTCATATGTATGTCTGTGGGCCAACGGTCTACGATCACGCCCATCTCGGCCACGCCAAGCTTTACGTCTCCATGGACGTGATCGTTCGATACCTCCGGTATCGCGGCTATAAGGTCCGCTATGTCCAGAACATCACCGATGTGGGGCACCTGCTGGATACCGGGGAGGACCGCATCCTCAAGGGGGCGGCCCGGGAGCGCCTGGAGCCGATGGAGCTGGTGGAGAAATATATGCGCAGTTATTTTGAGGACATGGACGCGCTGGGGGTGGTGCGGCCCGATATCTCCCCCCGGGCCTCCTGCCACATCCCGGAGATGATCGAGATGATCAAGGTCCTGATCGAAAAAGGCCACGCCTATGAGGTGAACGGCTCCGTTTATTTCTCGGTGGAATCCTGGCCGGAATACGGGAAGCTCTCCGGACGCCGCCTGGAGGAGCAGGAGGAGGGCGCCCGCGTCCCGGTGCGGGAGGAGAAACGCCACCCGGCCGATTTCGCCCTCTGGAAGCGGGCCGAGCCCGAGCACATCCTGCGCTGGCCCAGCCCGTGGGGCTGGGGCTACCCGGGCTGGCATATCGAATGCTCGGTGATGGCCACCAAATACCTGGGGCAGCCCTTCGATATCCATGGGGGGGGCATTGATAATCTCTTCCCCCATAACGAGAGCGAGATCGCCCAGGCGGAGGCCGCCAACGGGGTGCCCTTCGCCCGCTACTGGCTGCTCACGGGATCCCTCACCGTCAACGGCGTGAAGATGAGCAAAAGCCTGGGGAACGTGGTGCGCATTAAAGATGCCCTCCAGAGCTATCGCCCCCAGGCGATCCGCCTGTTCATCCTTTCCAGCCATTACCGCTCGCCCATCGACTACAGCGAAGAGGCCATGGAGGCGGCGGAGAAAGGCCTGGACCGCCTCTGGAACACCGTGATCGAGGTCCGGGAACGGCTCGCTCGAGGGGATACCTCCGAAGCCGCTGAACCGGAGACATTCATGGAGGAAATCCAGCGGGCACGACGCGCCTTCCTCGAGGCCATGGATGACGACTTCGGCACGCCGGAGGCCCTTTCGGTTCTCTTCGAGTTCTCCAAAGCGGTCAACAGCCTGCTCTTCGGCGGGGCCACGGTGGGGCGCCCCATCCTGGAGGCCATCGACGCCGTCTATCGGGAGTTCGGCGGCCAGGTTCTGGGGATCATCCCTGACGTCATCCGGCCGGACATCCCATCGGATCTGGTGGCCGGGCTGGTGCAGCTGCTCATCGAGATCCGGGCGGAAGCCCGCCGCCAGCGCGACTTCGCCCGCGCCGATCAGATCCGGGATCGCCTCCGGGCCCTGGGGATCGTCCTGGAAGACCGTCCGGATGGCACCGTATGGCGGATGGCCCGCTCATGAACCACAGGCCAGGAGATCCGGGGGCTGGGCGGGCCGCCGGGGGCGGTTTCCCCAGCCCCCAAACCATGACGGCACACACCCGGAGGAGAACCCGTCGCTTCCGCGTCTCATCCTCTTCGAGGTGGGGGCAGGATCCCCTGACTCCAGTACCACTCGAGGGTCCGCCTGACCCCTTCTTCAAAAGGCGTCGGCTCGAATCCCAGCTCCCGTTTCGCCTTCTCGGAGGAGACGTTCCAATCATAGAACACATAAGAGGCCAGGGTCAGCGGATAATAGGGCTCCCGCCCGGT
>BEHY01000030.1 GCA_002898735.1 Candidatus Thermoflexus japonica | reverse complement strand
GGCGATGGTCTCGCCGGTGACGGTGCGACATTCCCCGTGCAGCAACCCCGCATCCAGCAACGCCTTCATCACCACCGGCACGCCGCCGATGCGATCCACGTCGGCCATCACGTAGCGGCCCGCCGGTTTCAGGTCCGCCAGATGGGGGGTTCGTTCGCTGACCCGCTCGAAATCGTCCAGGGTGAGAGGAACTCCGGCCTCGTGGGCGATGGCCAGCAGGTGCAGGATGAGGTTGGTGGATCCGCCCATCGCGGCGGCCACGGCGATGGCGTTCTCGAAAGCCTCCCGGGTCATCACATCCCGGGGCCGGATGCCGGCTTCCAGAACACGGACGATGGCCCGGCCGGTCTCATAGGCCAGCTCCTCCCGGGCCCGGCTGGGGGCGACCGGCGCGGCTCCATTGGGAAGCGTCAGCCCCATCGCCTCGAAGGCGGAGGCCATGGTGTTGGCGGTGAACATCCCCCCGCAGGCGCCGTAGGTGGGCACAGCGGCTTCCTCCAGCTCCTTGAGCTCCTCCACGGTCATCCGACCGCGGCTCACCGCCCCCACCGCCTCGAAGACATCCTGGATGGTCACAGCCCGCCCGCGCCAGTTCCCCGGGGGAACGCTTCCTCCATACAGGTAGATCGCGGGCAGGTTCAGGCGGGCCATGGCCATCACGCAGGCGGGCTGCGTCTTATCGCACCCCCCAATGGTCACCAGGGCATCCAGCTGATACGCCACGGCGGCGAGCTCGATGGAATCGGCGATCAGCTCCCGGCTGACCAGGGAGGCTTTCATGCCCTCATGTCCCATCCCGATAGCGTCGTTGGCCGGGACGGCGTTGAACTCGATGGGCGTCCCGCCCGCATCCCGGATCCCCTGTTTGACGAGCTCAGCCAGATGATGGAGATGATGGTTGCAGGGCTGGGCTTCGAACCAGGTGTTGGCGATGCCGATGAACGGTCGGCGGAAGTCCTCATCCCGGAATCCGACAGCCCGCAGCATGGCCCGGTGCGGAGCTCGCTCCAGGCCCTCCGTCACCCGCGCACTGCGATGCTTGCGCCCATTCGAGGGGATAGGCATGGCGGAACCTCCGGATCGGAATTGGACAGGCGTTGCACGGCCGTTTCATCCTGAAGGGATTTTAAGGCTGCGCCCGGCGCCGAGGGTGCCCGCCCCTGTTCCGGATCATCCCAGGCGATGGCTGGAGAGCAGCCGGCTGATCATGCGTCGTCCAGAACGTATCGGGCAACCGCCTCGCCCATCTCGCGCGTCCCCACGATACAGGTCTCGCCGTCGGCGATATCCCGCGTGCGATAGCCCGCCTCAAGGGTGGCCTCCACGGCCTGCTCCACCGCCCGGGCTTCCGTCTCCAGGCCGAAGCCATACCGCAGCATCAGAGCGGCGCTCAGGATCGCCCCGATGGGGTTGGCCAGATTGCGACCAGCGATGTCCGGGGCGGAACCATGCACGGGCTCGAAGAGGCCGGGCGGTGCCTCCCCCAGCGAGGCGGAGGGGAGCATCCCCATGGATCCCGACAGCACCGCGGCCTCGTCGGTCAGGATGTCTCCGAACATGTTTTCCGTGACCACCACATCGAAGACCGCCGGTCGCCGGATCAGGTGCATGGCGAAGGCGTCCACCAGGATGTGCTCCAGGGCGAGATCCGGGAATTCCCGTCGGACCACCGCTTCGGTCACCCGTCGCCAGAGGCGGGAGGCGGCCAGCACGTTGGCCTTGTCCACAGAGGTCAGCTTCTTCCGGCGGCCCTGAGCGAGGCGGGCAGCCAGCCGGACGACCCGTTCGATCTCCGGCCGGGTGTAGCGCATAGTATCATAGGCTTCCTCCCCGTCTGGCCCGGCCTCCTGACGGGGGCCGAAATAGAGGCCTCCGGTGAGCTCCCGGACGAACAGGATATCCACCCCTCGCACGATCCCCTCCTTGAGAGGGGTCGCATGGACCAGGGCAGGGAACACGCGGACCGGACGGAGGTTGGCGAACAGGTCAAAGGCCTTACGCAGGCCCAGCAGGCCCTGCTCCGGCCGCACGGGAGCGGTGGGATCGTCCCATTTCGGCCCGCCGACTGCTCCCAGGAGGATCGCGTCCGAGCGACGGCAGCCCTCCAGCGTCTCGGGGGGGAGCGGCGAACCCGTCGCATCGATGGCGGCCCCCCCGATGAGCGCCTCGTGGAATTCAAAGCGATGTCCGAACCGCTGCCCCACGGCTTCCAGAACCCGCACGGCCTCAGCGGTCACCTCCGGCCCGATCCCATCCCCAGGCAGCACGGTGATGACGAAGTGCCCCATCGCGTGTTCCCTCTCCTCCCGGAAGGTTTGGAAAAAGCCTGGCGGACCGCTGAAGGGCGGCCCGCCAGGCCAGTGATGAGCCTGCGCCATTGGATCCGCCGGGAGCCTATCCGATTCCGAACTCCAGGCTGTCCTGCAGGGCGAGACGGCTGGCCTCCAGGATATTCGTGGAAGCCCCGACCGTCCGCCAGACGCGCTGGCCGTCGGTGCTTTCGATCCAGACCCGCACCCGGGCCGCCGTGCCCGCGTCCCCGTTCAGGATGTGGACCCGATAGTTGGTCAGGTGGACGCGGGCCAGGACCGGGTAGCGGGGGAGCAGCGCCTTGCGCAGCGCCGCGTCGAGGGCGTTGACCGGGCCATTGCCCTCCGCGGCGGTGTGCACGATCTCCCCTTCCATCCGGATCTTCACGGCGGCCTCCGCGACCGGCTCCCGGCCATTCCGCCGCTCCACCATCACCACGTAATCGAGAACCTCAAAGGGCGGCGTGTAATCGCGCTGCGCGCGCCGCAGCATCAGCATCACGGAGGCCTCCGCATCCTCGAAGTAGAAGCCCTCGTTCTCCAGGGCCTTGATGCGGCGCACCACGGCCTGCACGGCCGGATCATCGGGATCCAGACGCAGCCCGAACTCCATCGCCTTGGCGACGATGTTCCCACGCCCGGAGAGCTCGGAGACCAGAACCCGCTTCACGTTGCCCACGCGGGCTGGATCGATGTGCTGGTAGCTTTCCTCCGCTTTCAGGATCGCGGCCACGTGGATGCCGCCCTTGTGGGCGAAGGCGCTGGCCCCCACGTAGGGTTGATGCGAATCGTGGGGCAGGTTCGCCACCTCCGCCACGAAGCGCGAGATCTCGGTCAGGCGCGTCAGCTGCTCGTCGGTCACACAGTCGATGCCCATCTTGAGCTTGAGGTTGGCGATGATGGAGATCAGGTTGGCGTTGCCCACCCGTTCCCCATAGCCGTTGATGGTCCCCTGCACCTGGCGAGCGCCCCGACGGATGGCGGCCAGGGAATTGGCCACGGCCAGCTCGCAGTCGTTATGCGTGTGGATGCCCAGGGGGACAGAGACGGCGCGTTTCGCCGCCTCGACCCCGTCTTCGATCTCCCAGGGCATGGATCCCCCGTTCGTGTCGCAGAGGACGATCCAGTCCGCCCCGCCCTCCTGGGCGGCCCGCAGGGTCGCCAGGGCGTAATCCGGGTTTCGCTTCCAGCCATCGAAGAAGTGTTCCGCGTCGTAGACGACCTCGCGCCCGTGAGCCTTCAGGAAGGCCACGCTCTCCCGGATCATATCCAGGTTCTCCTCGAGCGTGGTCTCCAGCACCCGATGGACATGGAGATCCCAGGATTTGCCGACCACGGTCACCACCGGAGTCTCCGCCTCCAGCAGCGCCCGGAGGTTCTCATCCTCATCGACCCGGCGGCCCGGGCGTCGGGTCATGCCGAAGGCGGCGATACGGGCATGGCGGAGCGACAGCTGACGGACCCGGCGGAAATATTCCGCGTCCTTCGGATTGGAGCCGGGCCAGCCCCCTTCGATGTAATGGACCCCCAGCTCATCCAGCTTCTCGGTGATCCGGAGCTTATCCTCAACGGTGAACGAGATGCCTTCGCGCTGGCTTCCATCGCGCAGCGTGGTGTCGTAAAGCAAAACGGGCTCCATCGCACACCTCCTCGACCGGTATGGGGTGGAAAGCAGGATGGAACATCCGGCCGAACCCGGCGGCGATGGCGCGGGCGGCCCCGCTCAGGACCTCCATCCAGCGGGCCCAGCGCGGGGCAACCCGGGTCCACCTCCTCTCTCGACGGGACATCATGACCTCCTCCGTATTCTCAAGCTGGGATCATCCATGTTTCCACAGAGCGGCCCGAAGCCGGCGAGGGCTTGCGGAGCGCCTATGCTCGCTCCTGCTGCAGGCGGGCGCGGGTGTAAGGGATCAGCCCTCCGGCGCGGATCAGCTCCAGCATGAAGGGCGGGTAGGGCTTCGCCCGGAAGGTCTGGCCGGTGCGGCGGTTATGGATCTCGCCGGTATCCAGATGGACCTCCAGCTCATCCCCCGGTGCGATCGCCTCCACCGCTTCCGGGCACTCCAGCACCGGGAGGCCGATGTTGATGGCGTTGCGGAAGAAAATGCGGGCGAAGGATTTCGCGATCACGCAGGATACCCCGGCCGCCTTCAGGCTGATCGGCGCGTGCTCCCGGGAGGAGCCGCTTCCGAAGTTCCGGCCCGCCACCACGATGTCGCCCGGCTGCACCTTGCGGGGGAACTCCGGATCGATCCCCTCCATGCAGTGCGCGGCCAGCTCCTTCGGATCCGTGGTGTTCAGGTAACGCCCCGGGATAATGACATCGGTGTCGATGTTATCCCCGAAGACCCAGGCGCGTCCGTGGAAGCGCATGATCCCCCTCCTCAGTTCTCCTCAGGCTCGGTGAAGTTGTAGCAGCCCATCATGCAGTCCACCACCCATTCCGTCGGGCTGGAAACGCGAGCAGGATCCGCTTCCCTCTCTGCCTCCCACAGGGCAACCGCCTGCTCCAGAAGATCCTCCCAAACCCAGCGCCGATCGTTCATGGTTCTTCCTCCGGATGCATGGGATCGAGAACCCTTCCCGGGAAGGGGGTGAGGGGCCGGCCCCCCTTACGCCGGGAGGGCCACCGTCTGAATTTCCTCCGGGCTGGCGATGCGGCCCAGGATGGCGCTGGCCGCTGCCACCGCCGGGTTGGCCAGATACACCTCGCTGGTGGGATGTCCCATACGGCCGATGAAGTTGCGATTGGTGGTGGAGACGCAGCGTTCCCCGGGCCCCAGCACGCCGGAATATCCGCCCATGCATGGGCCGCACGACGGCAGGCCCACCACCGCGCCGGCCTCCACAAAGATGTCGATCAGGCCCTCCTCCAGCGCCTGTCGGTAGGTCAGCCCGCTGCCCGGGATGATGATGCAGCGGACCTCAGGATGCACCTGCCGTCCCTGGAGGATCCGGGCCGCCAGCCGCAGATCCTCGATGCGCCCGTTCGTGCACGAGCCGATGAACACCTGGTCGATCCGGATGTCGGCCAGCTCGCTTACCGGCCGCACGTTCGAGGGCAGGTGGGGCACCGCGACCACGGGCTCCCAATCGCTGACGTTGAAATCCAGGTCGACCTCATATCGGGCGTCCGGGTCATCCCGATAGACCGTGAAGGGGCGCTTCGCCCGGGGGCGGATGTAACTCAGGGTTTTCTCATCCACTTCCATCAGCCCGGCCTTCGCGCCCGCCTCAATCGCCATGTTCGTGATGGTGAATCGCCCGTCCATGCTGAGGCTCTGGATCACCGGCCCGGTGAAGAACATCGCCATATAGAGCGCCCCATCGACCCCGATGCGGCCGATGGTGTGGAGGATGAGATCTTTCGCCGTAACCCAGGGGCGGAGCGTCCCGTGATAGAACAGGCGCATGGTGGAGGGCACCTTGAGCCAGAGCCGGCCGGTCGCCATGGCCACGGCGGCATCGGTGGAGCCCACGCCGGTCGAGAAGGCGCCCAGGGCCCCATAGGTGCAGGTGTGGGAGTCCGCCCCGATGATGATCTCCCCCGGAAGCACCAGGCCCTGCTCCGGCAGCACGATGTGCTCGATGCCGCCCTCCCGCCCCCCTTCGAAATAGAGGATCCCTTTGCGCCGGGCCCAGGTGCGGACGGTCATGCATTGCTCCGCAGCCTTGATGTTGGGAGGTGGGACAAAGTGGTCGGCCACGAAGGCGACCCGCTCCCGGTCGAAGACCTCCTCCACCCCCAGTTTCTCGAACTCCCGGATGGCCAGGGCGGCGGTGATGTCGTTGGCCATCACGAAATCGACCTGGACCTCCACCAGATCCCCTGGCTCCACGCGATCCAGGCCTGCATGAGCGGCAATGATCTTCTCGGCCATGGTCATGCCCATCGGTGGACCTCCGGATGGTGTTTCGCTATTCCACAACGCGAGCGGAGCGCTACGGGACCGGGATGGACATCCTTTCCGCCGGAGCGGTTTGGGGAGCGCGGCTGAGCCGCAGGACCGCGTGAAGATAGGCCTTGGCGGCCGCCACGACGATATCGGTGTCCGCCCCGAACCCGCCGGCCAGGGCACCGGTCTGGGGATCTTCCACCTGGATGAACACGCGCCCCACGGCATCCCGCCCCGGGGTTACGGCGTGGACGTTGAACTCCAGGAGGCGGGCCTGCACCCCCAGCGCGGCCTCGATCGCCCGGTAGGCCGCGTCCACCGGCCCGTTCCCGGTTCCGGTGCCCACGCGGACCTCTCCGTCGGGTCCCACCAGGCGGACTGTAGCGGTGGCGATCAGCGGCGTGCCGCAGGTCACCTGGAGCATATCCAGACGCCAGCCCTGGCCGCTGCTCTGGGTGAAATCCGCCATCATGGCTTCCAGGTCGAAGTCCGTCACGTATTTCTTACGATCGCACAGGGCCTTGAACCGGCGGAACGCCTCCTCGAAGGCGTCCGGCGGGAGGTGATAGCCCATCTGCTCCAGGCGAACCCGGAAGGCGTGCCGCCCGGAGTGCTTCCCCAGCACCAGCCGGGATTCCGGCACTCCGACGGTCTCCGGCCGCATGATCTCGTAAGTCAGAGGGTTCTTCAGCATCCCATCCTGGTGGATGCCGGCCTCGTGGGCGAAGGCGTTCGCCCCCACGATCGCCTTGTTGGGCTGGACCGGGATGCCGGTGAGGGCGCTCACCAGACGGCTGGTGCGATAGATCTGCGTGGTGTCAATGTAAGTGCGCACTCCGAACACATCCCGCCGGGTGTGGAGGGCCATGACCACCTCTTCGAGGGCGGTGTTGCCCGCCCGTTCGCCGATGCCGTTGACGGTGACCTCCACCTGCCGGGCGCCGTTGCGGATCGCCGCCAGGGTGTTGGCGGTGGCCAGGCCCAGATCGTTGTGACAGTGGGCGGAGAGGATCACCCGCTCCACGCCGGGAACCCGACGGCGGATCTCAGCGAAGAGGCCGCCGAACTCCTCGGGCGTGGTGTAGCCCACCGTGTCGGGGATGTTCAGGGTGGTCGCCCCCGCTTCCACCGCCGCCGTCAGCGCCTGCATCAGGAAATCCCGATCGGTGCGCCCGGCATCCTCAGGGGAGAACTCCACATCGTCACACAGGCTACGGGCATAGGCCACCATCTCCCGAATCCGGGCCAGGCATTCCTCGCGCGTCATGCGCAGCTTGTATTGCAGGTGGATATCCGAGGTCGCCAGGAAGACGTGAATCCGGGGGCGGGGGGCCTCCCGCACCGCCTCCCAGCAGGCGTCGATGTCCTCTTTGTTGGCCCGGGCCAGCCCGGCGATCACCGGCGGGCCGTTGGGGCGCTCTTTCCCCAGGGGGCCGATCTCCCGGGCGATCCGTCGCACGGCCTCGAAATCGCCCGGCGAGGCGATCGGGAAGCCCGCCTCGATGATATCCACCCCCAGGCGGACCAGCTGCCGGGCGATCTCGAGCTTCTCCTCCACCGTCAGGGTGGCGCCGGGGGATTGCTCGCCGTCCCGCAATGTGGTGTCGAAGATCCGAACCACATCTGGCTCCATAACCCCCTCCTCATCCTGCCGGGACTTCCTTGGGGTTCAGCCATGGCATCATCGCCCGCAACCGACGGCCCACTTCCTCGATGGGATGCCTGCGCTCCTCTTCGCGCTTGGCGTTGAACCACGGGCGGCCCTTCGCGTTCTCCTCAATCCACATCTCCGCGAAGGACCCGTTGCGGATCTCCTCCAGGATCTGCTTCATGGTGGCCCGCACGTGGTCATCGATGACCCGTGGTCCGCTGACGTAATCGCCGTATTCCGCGGTGTCGCTCACCGAGTAGCGCATGTAGGAAAGGCCGCCCTGATACATCAGGTCGACGATGAGCTTCAGTTCGTTCAGGCATTCGAAGTAAGCGATCTCCGGCTGGTAGCCCGCTTCCACCAGGATCTCGAAGGCCGCCTTGATGAGATGGGTGACCCCCCCGCACAGCACCACCTGCTCGCCGAAGAGATCGGTTTCGGTTTCCTCTGCAAAGGTGGTCTCGATCACCCCGGCTCGCGTGCATCCGATACCCCGGGCATAGGCGAGGGCGGTCTGCAGCGCCTTGCCGGTCGCATCCTGGTGAACAGCCACCAGAGCCGGAACCCCGCCCCCTTCCTTGAAAACTTCCCGCATCCGATGCCCGGGGGATTTCGGGGCCACCATGCTCACGTCCACGTCAGGGGGCGGGACGATCTGGCCGAACCGGATGTTGAAGCCGTGGGCGAACATCAGGGTCTTGCCCGGGGAGAGGTTCGGCGCCACCGCCTCCCGGTAGAGGGCCGGCTGGGCGGGGTCCGGCACCAGCATCACGATGATGTCGGATCGCCGCACGGCCTCCGGAACCTCGTAGACGGGCAACCCGTCCGCCTCGGCCTTCTCCCAGGACTTGCTCCCCCGGTAGAGGCCGACACACACATCGCAACCGCTGTCCTTGAGGTTCAGGGCGTGGGCGTGGCCCTGGCTGCCGTAGCCCAGAACGGCGATCCGCTTGCCGTTCAGGAGGCTCAGATCCGCATCGGCATCATAGTAAACGCGCGCCATCGGGATACCTCCGATAAAGGGATAAGCTTGCTGTAAGCCAGGCTCAGACTTCATATCCTTCCTGCGCGAGCGGAAGGCTCTTCAGGGAGCAGCGCTCATGCGGCGGCCTCCGCCACCCGGTCGGCCGGCGCGGCCTCGGCCTGGCCCCGGACCATTGCCATGGGCCCGGAGCGGGTCACCTCCACCACGCCGAACCGCTGCAGACGGGCGATGCAGGAATCCACCTTCTCCGCCGAGCCCGTGACCTCCACGATCAGGGTCTCCGGACCGACATCGACGATCCGGGCCCGATAGAACTCCGCCAGCTGGGCGATCTCCACCCACGCCTCCGCCGAGGCCCGGACCTTCACCAGGGCCATATCACGGACCACCAGCGGGCGCTCCCCCCAGTCCTCCACGGCCTTCACGCAGAGGAGCTTCTCCAGGTTGGCCCGCACCCGCTGCGGATCCACCCGGGCCGGGTCCACCGGGATCAGCAGACGGAGCTCCTGAGGATCCTCCGTCCGGCACATCGAGATCGCGTCCACGGGGAGATGACGCCGGCGCAGCAGATGGAACACCCGATTCAGGCTCTCCACCGAGTTCTCAACCGTCACGGCCAGCCAGTGCGGCATCCCCACCTCCTTTCGCGCTTTCCTGCATCCCGTCTTCTCACGGCACGGCCTTCACGCCAGGGGCGATCATCATATCGAACACCGTCATCCCGGAAGGGATCATCGGGAAGCAGTTCTCCTCCGGATCCACCAGGATGTCGACCACCACCGGCCGATCCGTGATCGCCAGGGCCTGCCGGATGGCCGGCTCGACCTGCTCCGGCCGCTCCACCCGGATCCCGGCGGCGCCCACCGCTTCGGCCATACGGGCGAAGTCCGGGTTGGCCAGATAGACGGCGGAGTAACGCCGGTTGTAGAACAGCTCCTGCCACTGGCGGACCATGCCCAGATACTGGTTGTTGATGATGAACACTTTGATGGGCAGCCGCCATTCCACGGCGGTGATCAGGGCCTGGAAAGTCATCTGGAAGGATCCATCGCCGTTGATGTTGATCACCAGTCGGTCCGGGCGACCGAACTGGGCGCCGACCGCGGCAGGGAGGCTGAAGCCCATTGTCCCCAGCCCGCCGGAGGTGATGCAGGTCCGCGGCTCCGTCCATGTGAAGAACTGGGCGGCCCACATCTGGTGCTGGCCCACATCGAGGGTAACGATGGGCCGATCGTCCTTTGTCAGCTCGTAGATCATCTGGATGGCGAACTGAGGCTTGATGACATCATCCCCCTGCCGGTAGCGCAGCGGGTAACGGGCCTTCCAGTCCTCGATCTGGCGCCACCAGGCCTCGGTATCCGGGGGACGAACCAGGGGGAGCAGGGCGCGCAGGATCTCTTTGGCGTCGCCGATGAGGGCCACATCGGCCCTGCGGTTCTTGTTGATCTCCGCCGGGTCGATGTCGATATGGATCACCTTCGCGTGGGGCGCGAAGGCGGAGAGCTTGCCTGTCACCCGGTCATCAAAGCGGGCGCCCACAGCGATGATGAGGTCGGAGAAATTGATGGCGAAGTTCGCGTAAACGGTCCCATGCATGCCCAGCATCTTGAGGGCGTAGGGGTGATCCTCGGGGAAGGCCCCCAGGCCCATCAGCGTCGTGGTCACCGGGATGCGGGCTTTCTCGGCCAGCGCTCGGATCTCCGGGGCCGCGCCGGAGTGAATGGCCCCACCCCCGACATAGAGGATGGGGCGCTGGGATTGAGCGATGAGATCCGCCGCCTGACGGAGGGCCCGCTCATCGGGGAAGGGCCGGCGAGGGGTGGAGGGCCGGAAGGCCTCTGGATCCTCAAAGGCGAAATCGGCCTCAGTGAGCAGCACATCCCGGGGGAGGTCCACCAGGGTCGGGCCGGGCCGTCCGTCGGTGGCCAGCCGGAAGGCCATATGAACCGCTTCGGGGGCCTGCGCCGGCTTTCTCACCAACCAGTTGTGTTTGGTGACTGACATGGTGATGCCGATCACATCGGCTTCCTGGAACGCATCACCGCCCATAAAGAACGTGGGAACCTGGCCGGTGATCGCCACCACCGGGGTGGAGTCCATCATGGCATCTGTAAGGCCGGTGACCAGGTTCGTGGCGCCGGGGCCGGAAGTGGTCAGGCACACCCCGGGCTTCCCGGTCGCCCGGGCGTAACCCTCCGCCATATGGACGGCGCACTGTTCGTGGCGGACGAGGACATGGCGGATCTGAGGATAATCGCAGAGGGCATCATAAAGGGGCAGGGAGGCGCCGCCAGGGACGCCGAAGATCACCTCCACGCCTTCGCGGACCAGGGCTTCCATCACGGCCCACGCCGTCTTCATCCGACGGCGCTCCCGCCGGAGGATGCGGGGGCTCACCTGCGTCTGGGCCATCGTCGCGGTCTCCATCGGATCCCTCCTTTCGGCGAGCGGGGGGTAAAAAAGGGAGGGGGCCTCCCGTTTGGGAGGCCCCCTCCGGATTCACGGCTGAAAGTTGTGGAATACGATCCGGGCTAACCAGAGGTGGTTCCCTCCCAAACGGGCATCGCCTCTCCGAGGCGAAGGATGCCCCGAAGAATAAGGACGATAAGGATGAGGGAGAGAACCACCAGACCGGATGCCATGGACGGCCGTTCCTGCTCGCTCAAGATTTGCCGCTGTTTATAGCACAGATCAGAAATTTTGTCAAGACCCCCGCGCGCGCGAGGCATTGCCCCGATAGGGATCCGGCTACCGGGCGCGATCACTTTGGAGGTCTGCCTCCGGGGAAGGGACCATCCTGCCTCCCGGCGTCGGGCCCACGATGGACCTCCTGAGCCCAGCGCGACCCGGTATTACGGCCTGGGGCGGGCAACCACAATCAGGCGATGGGAGTTGCTCCATGGAGGCCAGCAGGTGACCAGCGTCAATCGCTCATCCGGAAACGGCCCGATCCATTGCGCATTCGCCTGTCGAACCTTCAGAGGCTGACCCCGCTCTGGCAGGATGTAGCGTTCGGTCACCTCATAGAAGAAAACCCGATCACGGGTGTAGATCCGGATCGGATCTCCGATCTTCACATCTGCCAGGCGCCGGAACACCGCCCCCGCGATGTTGTTGTGACCGCTGAGGACCATGTTGCCGGGCATCCCGGCCCACGCCGAGGTCGGATGCCAGCCCGCTGCATAGCGATCCGGCGCCAGCCATTCCCGATAGCGACGTCCTTCAACGAGGACGATTCGCGACGCCGCGGGAACGACCGGGGCATCCAGAGCGATGGATGGGATCACCAGACGCTCCGGGATTCCATCCTCCGGGAGGGCGGTGGGCTTCTCCGACCCCGCCGTCCATGTCCCATGCTCCGATGCGCCCCATCGAACAGGGTTCGGAGAAGGGGCTCCGGAAATCGGTTCCTCCAGGACGGAAGCAACACGCGCTTCCCACAGGGAGATAGACGGGGGAAGCGTCACCGGATCGGCTTCCCCTGACAACCCGGCCGGAGGCATCGCATTGGGGAACCCGCCCAGGAGAAGCCCGAGGCCCAGGATCCAGCGCTCAAGGGTCGTCATCGGAGGATCCTTGAAGCGATCATCGCGGGTCCTTATCCGCGATGCCGGGGGCCGAAGATGCGCCTCATCGCAAGCCCCCCGGCAATCCCCAGGGATAGCCCGGCGATCCAGGGAATGGAGGGGGAAGGGCCCTCCGCGCCTGTGCGGCCCAGCAATTCCCCATTGACCGGCTCAGAAAGCGCTGGCGTGAGGTCTGCAGAGGGGGTAGCCGGCGGAGCCACCGGCGGAACGGTGATCGGTGTTTCGGTAGGCAGCGGGCCAGGCGTGGCGGTTGGAGGTGCGACCACGGGCGTCGGCGTGGGCGTGGCTGGAGGCGTCGGCATCCCCGTCGGTGTCGGAGGTGGGGTCGGGGAGGGGGTTGACGTCGCCGGCGGCCGCTCTGCCAGGCAGAAGATATCCCACGGATGCCCCGGCCCGATCGTCCCCAGCAGATTCGTGCCCGCCCGCGCATCCGCCTCCGTCGGATAGACCTCAAAGACCAGATCCACATGCATCTCAAAGAATCCCGACGGCCATGTCTCCCAGGCCGGGTAGATGATCTCCAGGCGGTAGTCTCCACCCTGGAGAACATCCCAGCGCTGGACCATCTGGCGTCCGCCGCCGTCGGGGATGACGAAATCCAGCTGGACATATCCCCTCAGCCAGCGTGTCCCCACATTGCTGAGCGCCACCCCATCGGAGTCCGTGCCTGAGGGGCAGAGCATATACGTGGTGGGGACGGTCAGCACAATATCCGCGATATTGGGGTTTCCAGCGTGGTCCGCCTTCACCAGCGCCGGGGTCATCTGTAGGGTGTAAAGCAAGCTCAGCAGCAGAAGAAGGATCCGGCCGCCTACCCATACTTTACGAAAATCGATCATAGGGCGCTCCTTTTTTAGCGAAGACATAACCACCGATCTCATCCCTCCCTCAGACCTCAGAGAAAGGAGGTTCAGGGGTGAGGCACTGGCAGATGGTGATCCAGCGAGTCTTTCGGAGCACAAGTTGTTATAGTTTATTTGCACAAAATTGGAATTTGGTAGAGGGGAAGTTACAAAAGGGAGTCTGAGGGTGGCCTGGGAAAGGAAGCCAGCGGCTATGGGCGATCCTGGAAGGCCCGCCACCAGTGGGGCAGGGTCTCCCCCACCGGGCCGCGCCAGACCTCATCGGCAAGAGGGGTGAGGGGGGTCTCCTCGAGGTTGAATTCTATGATCCAGGCTCCATGAGCTCGGGCCAGACGCGGGAGGCTCGCCGCCGGCTCCACCATCCCGGATGTTCCGATCACCAGGAAGATCTCCGCTTGCTGGGCCGCTTCCAGCGCCTGACGCCAGGCTGCAGGCGGAAGCGGTTCCCCGAACCAGACGACGTCGGGGCGCAACCATGCGCCACAGGCGGGGCAGCGGGGCGGGATCTCCGGCAGGGGAACCCGGTCATCCTCCCATGTCCGCCCTTCCCGGACGCAACGCACACGCCAGATATTCCCATGCAGCTCAATGACCCGGCGGCTGCCGGCTCGCTGGTGCAGGCCATCCACATTCTGGGTGATGAGGCGGAAGCCCGGCAGGGCCGCTTCCATCTCGGCCAGCGTCCGGTGGGCGGGATTCGGCTCCGCCCGGGCGATGCGCTCCCGGCGCCATGCATACCACTCCCAGACCCGTGTCGGGTCGCGGGTAAAGGCCTCCGGCGTCGCCAGTTCCTCCGGGCGGTATCGCCCCCAGAGGCCACCAGGGCCCCGAAACGTCGGGACTCCGCTCTCCGCTGAGATCCCGGCTCCTGTCAGGGCAACTACACGGGGGCCGGAGCTCATCGCGCTCTCCATTCCCGTGCGCTGGGGTGATCCTGGCGATCAAAATATTCTTGGGAATCGACGCCAGAGGCCTTCGGATGGAAGTCCGCCTTATAACTCCTGCGGTTAATGCGGCAACCGCGCCCCGCGGGTGCGAAGCACGGTCCACAGAAGCCCCACATTCCGGATCAGCACCACCAGCATGACCGCGAAGGCCGCCGTTAGACGTTCCGGGGGAACCCGCCAGAGGAGCATCAGGATCAGCCCGAGGGGGAACGCCACAATGCCCACGCTGGGCAGCCAGCGGAGGCGATAGGCGACAAGCGCCCCCAGCACGTAAGCGAGCACCACCTCGCGAAAGGCCATGGCGAACAGCGCCCCGGTCGCGGGCCCTAACCCCCGACCACCCCGATCCAGACGGATGATCTTGTAGAACGGCCAGCAGTGGCCGATCACCGGCGCGACCGCCACGGCGATCAACTCCGGTGGCCGGAGCCCCGCTTGCAGGGCGATGGCCGTGGGGATGGCCCCTTTTCCCATATCGAACAGGATCGTGATCACCCCCGCCAGCGGCCCGGCCAGCCGCCATGCCCCGCCGCCTCCCGGGTTGTCCTCAAAGTCATGGGGGCTTCGACCGGTCCGCCAGCGCACAAAGATCTCCGCCGGAAGGATCGAGCCCACCAGATAAGCTGCCAGCGCCAGCCACCATCCCATCGCCCCCCCCGAATCGTTCCTTCCGCCATCTATTTTAGCAGGGGGGTCACCCGAGCGGCAGGACGCGCACGGAATCCGGGCCCAGGAGGCTCTCCAGGCGGGCCAGCAGCTCCGGGGAGTATGTGGTGCCGTGATGGGGGAAGCGCAGGCGCACCTGCCGCCGATCCGGATACACCACCACCACGCTGAACGGATCCGGTCCGGGCTGTTCCGTCAGCACCCGATGAAGTTCGCGGAGGCGACGGAGATCCTCTTCCAGCTGTTCGGTTCGATAGAAATAAACCAGGATATGCCGGGAGGGAACCGCTCTCGGCTCGGGAGTGGGCCCGGGCGGCTCCTTCCGGGATGCTTCGTTCTGCGCTGCCCCGGGCATATCCTCCGGACCGTGTGCAGAAGCAGGAAAGGAAGGTCTCGCCGCGCCGGATGGGGGTAAAGAAGCATCTTCGTGTTCAGCGGAGCTCCCGGCCATCGCGGAGGGAGAAGGGGCCCCGGTCTGCCCGGTGGGGGTGGAATACATATCCGCACGCTCCACAACCGGGTGGCTCTTCTGCTTCGATGCGGAAGGGGTCTCCCCCCCGGCCGGGCGCGCTTCGCGGGCATCGAAATCCATCCCGCCGTGGATCATCGCGGGGGCGTCGTCCTGTTGCGCCTCCCCTTCCTCCTGGGGTTCTTCCAGCGGCCGCAGGATCGTATCCTGATCCCGAAGATCCTCCGCCACCACCCGCGGCTCCCGTCCGCCTGCATCCGCCTTACCCACCACGATCAGGATGGCCTCCGGTCGCGCGAGATGCCCCTTCTGTTTCCAGAGCCGGGGGAAGATCACGACCTCCACCGTTCCATGGATATCCTCCATCGACACGTAGGCCATCGTCTCCCCGGTCCGCGTGGTGGTCGTCCGCACCGCCCGGACGATCCCGGCGAGCTTCACGGTCTGGCCGTGGAGCTCTTCGCTCAGGTCCGCCGTGGTGTGGGAGACGAGCTGCTGCAGCATGGGCCACTGTCGGGTGAGAGGGGTTTCCGAGAGATAGGTTCCGACGAGCTCCTTCTCCCACTCCAGGATCTGGTTCTCCTCCACCTCCGGGAGCTGCGGGAGCGATCCGACGAGGGAGGCCGCTTCGACGGATAACCCGCTCAGCTCGAAGAGGCTGAGCATCCCCTGCTGGCGCTCCCGATGGTATCGGGCGCTGGCCTCCAACAGGCGATCCAGGATCTCCAGGAGCTGCGCCCGGTTCCCGAAAGCCCCCAGCGCCCCGGCCCTGATCAGCGACTCCAGCGCCCGCCGGCCGACCTCCTTCAGATCCACCCGCCGGGCCAGATCATCCAGGTCCCGGAACGGGCCGCCCTCCCGACGCGCGGCCAGGATGCGGGCCACCGCCCCCTCCCCCACGTTCTTCACCGCGGTCAGCCCGAACCGGATGGCCTCGGTTCCGTCGGGCGTCCTCTCGATGGTGAACGTGGCCTCGCTCCGATTGATATCGGGGGGAAGGACCGGGATCCCCAGCCGGCGGCATTCCGCCACATAAAGCCCGATCTTCTCGGTTTTGTCCCGGTCCACGGTCATCAGGGCGCACAGATATTCCACCGGGTATTTCGCCTTCAGGTAGGCGGTCTGGACGGTGATCACAGCGTAAGAAGCCGCGTGAGCGGCGTTGAAGCCATAACGGGCGAAGAATTCGATGTCCCCCCAGATCGCCTCGGCGGTCTCCGGCGGGATGCCGTTGCGGACGCAGCCTTCCAGGAATTTCGCCCGCTGTTTCGGGAAGGCTTCGCCCTTCTTCTTGGCCACAACCTTGCGTAGCTCGTCCGCCTCGGAGGGCGTATAGCCCGCCAGGTCGATGGCCACCCGCATGATCTGCTCCTGATAGACCAGGATGCCCATCGTGCGCTGGAGGATCGGCTCCAGGCGGGGATGCCGGTATTCGATGGGCTCCTGTCCGCGCATGCGGCGGATGTAATTGGGGATATACTCCAGCGGGCCCGGGCGGTAGAGGGCCAGGGCGTCCATCACGTGGGAGAAGGCGCGGGGCTTGAGATCCCGCATCATCCGGCTGAACCCCCGGCCTTCCACCTGGAAAATCCCTACCGTCTCGCCCCGGCCCAGCAACGCGTAGGCCTCCGGGGCGTCGGTGGGGATGGTCTCCAGATCCAGCCGGACGCCGTGCCGGCGGGCGACCAGATCGCATGTCTCCCGCATCACCGTGAGGGTGGAAAGGCCGAGGAAGTCGATCTTCAGCAGACCCAGGGCCTCGAGGGCTTCCATATCGAACTGGGTGACCGGCAGGAGGGCCTCCCCTTCCCCGTTCCCCTCGCCGTTCTCCTCCCGGGCGCCCCCCTTCACCCCGGTCGGCCGATGGAGGGGCACATAATCCACCAGCGGGCGGTCGGCGATCACCACGCCGGCGGCGTGGGTTCCGGCGTGACGCACCGTTCCCTCCAGCTGCATCGCCAGATCCAGCAACTCCCGGATGTAGTCTTTCTCCTCGTAGAGACGGCGCAGCTCTCGCCCTTCCTCATTGGAGGGATCCAGGAGATCGCGGATCGAAACTTCCCTGCCCGGGATGGCCGGGATAAGCCGGGCCACGCGATCGACCTCTGGCAGGGGGAGATCCAGCGCGCGCCCCACATCCCGAACGGCCGCCCGGGCCTTCATCGTTCCGAAGGTGATGATCTGGGCCACCCGATCGGCCCCGTAGCGGCCCACCGCGTAGCGGATCATCTCATCCCGCCGGTCGTCCGGGAAGTCGATGTCGATGTCCGGCATCGACACGCGGGCCGGATTCAGAAAACGCTCGAAGATCAGATCCAGCTCGATGGGATCCACCCGTGTGATCCCCAGGCAGTAAGCGACCAGGCTCCCGGCGCCGGAGCCCCGCACGTTCCACCAGATCCCCCGCTCCCGGGCGTAGCGGATGAGGTCCCATACGATCAGGAAATACGCGTCGAACCCCATCCGATGGATGATCTCCAGCTCGTAATCCAGCCGCTCCCGATAACCCGGTTTGGGTTGGGGGAACCGTGTCCGGAAGCCTTCCTCCGTCAGATGGCGGAGATACGCGGCGGGGTCGGGGAACCCGGGTGGGGGCTCGAACCGGGGCAGGCGATGCCGGCCCAGCTCCAGGGTGAGGGAACACATCTCCGCCACCCGGAGCGTGTTGGTCAGAGCCTCGGGGACCTCGGCGAAGAGCTCCCGCATCTCCTCCGGGGGGCGGAGATAATACGTGGAGTCGCTCATCTTCATCCGGCCGGGCTCTTTCAGGCGCTTCCCGGTCTGGATGCAGAGCAGAACATCCTGGATCCCGGCGTCCTCCGGGCGGACGTAGTGAACATCGTTGGTGGCCACCAGGGGGAGGTTCAGACGGCGGGAGAGCGTGACCAGCCCCCGGTTGATGTCGTCCAGCTCCGGGACTCCGGGGTGGGATTGCAGTTCCAGGAAGAAGCGGCCGGGGAAGCGTTCCGCAAACCAGACGGCGACCGCCTCGGCCTCCTCCATCCGCCCCTGGGCCAGCAGGCGGGGGATCTCCGCCGAGGGGCATCCGGAGAGGACGATCAGCCCCTCCGCATGGCGTTCCAGCAGGGACTTGTCGATGCGCGGTTTATAGTAGAACCCCTCCAGCTGCGCGATCGTCGCCAGCCGGATGAGGTTGCGCCACCCCGTTTCATCCATGGCCAGGAGGGTCAGATGGTGCAGGCTCCGATCATCCGGCTCCCGATCGTGGATCGTGCGGCGGGCCAGATAGGCCTCCATCCCCAGGATGGGGCGGATCCCGGCCTCCTGGGCTTTTTGATAGAAGGCCACCGCCCCGTAGAGGACACCGTGGTCCGTCAGGGCGATCGCGGGCATGCCCATCTCGACCGCCCGGCGGATCAGGTCGTCGAGTCGGCTCAGGCCATCGAGCAAAGAATACTCGCTGTGGACATGCAGGTGGACGAACGGCATGGGGCCTTTCACGCTGATCCAGACAGGGTGAGTCGGAAAAGAGGCCGCGTTACTTTACAGTTCACTTATACCACCATTCCTCCGGGGAGGGGAGACTCAAGGGTTTGTTTTAACTTTCGCCGGGGCGCTGGTAACGGATCAGGAGGCTTGCTCCTGTCCGGTTAGGGCTTACGCCGCCGGGTTTCGGTTGGGGGGGAGAGAAGGCTCCTCCCCCATATTCTTTGGGGCTGGCCCGGCCCCAAAATCCCCGATGGGAAGTCAACCGCGTCACCCCTGTCAGGTATTTCCCCGACAGCAATGGGAGATTCCCGGACACGAGGTTCCGGATTTCCCTGACGGCGGAAACCCGCATTGTGCTGGTTTTTCCTGCTACCTGCCTCAGGATTCTCTGCTTAGGATATGGGCTGGAAGGAGAAGAAAGGGAGATTCGCCCCACACGTTTGCCAGCAGGGAAGGGGCTGAACCTCCATTCGAGGAGACGATCAACCGAGCCCGCAGGAGGTGAACGATGGCGGAACCCTCCGGGAAGCATGAGCTGGATCGGCGGGAGCTGCTGACGAAGCTGGCCAGCGCTGTCTTTGCCGGGCTGGTGGCTCCAGCGGTTATCGGCGAAGGCGCAGCCCCGGCCAGGGCGGCGACCCTTCCGGAGCTCCCGCAATTGCCCCCGCCTCGGCCAGATGAAGACCCCGTGGTCCGCATGATGCGGGATCTGCAGCGGGCCTTGCAGAAACCGGTGGAGCAGCGCCGCTGGATCATGGTCATCGATCTGCGGAAATGCGTGGGCTGTCACGCGTGCACGATCTCCTGCGTCGTGGAAAACAAATTGCCTCCGGGCGTGGTCTACCGCCCGGTGCTGGAGGAGGAGATCGGTACTTATCCTCATGTCACCCGTCGGTTCATCCCTCGCCCATGTATGCAATGCGATCGCCCCCCCTGCGTCCCGGTTTGCCCGGTGAACGCTACCTGGAAACGGCCGGATGGGATCGTGGTCATCGATTACGAGCAATGCATCGGCTGCCGCTACTGCATCACCGCCTGCCCGTATGGAGCACGGACTTTTGATTTCGGCGATCGATATACAGAGGGCACGCCCCGGGCGCAGGCGTTCCTGGTCGGTCAGGAGGGGGCGGCGGTCCATGAGACGATCCCCATGTTCGAGTATGGCCGGCCGCATCCGCGCCATGACGAGGCCTCGCCGGTCGGCAACACCCGCAAATGCCATTTCTGCCTGCACCGCATCGAGCGCGGCCTGTTGCCCGAGTGCGTGGTCACCTGCATCGGCCGGGCCACCTATTTCGGCGATGCCAATGATCCTGAGAGTTTGGTCTCTGAACTGATCGCCCGGCCGAATGTGATGCGCCTGAAGGAGGAACTTGGGACCGAGCCGAAAGTCTATTACCTCCTGTAAACCGAATCCGGCCACGGGTGTGCAGAGGGAGGATTCCATGGTTCGACGCATCCTTTACGGACTGGCCATCCTCGCGACCCTGTTCGGGGTCTGGGGAATCTACGATCGGATCGTCTCCGGGCACCAGAGCGCGGCATATGGAAGCTATGTGGTCTGGGGCTTGTGGGTCGCCCTCTATCTCTTCTTTACTGGAATGGCAGCGGGCACCTTTGTCTTCGCTACCCTGGATTATCTATTCCGGGTCCCTATCTTCGCCCGCACCGGCCGCCTCTCCCTCTTCCTCTCCCTCATCACCCTGGGCGCCGGGTTGCTTCACATCTGGCTGGACCTGGGGCATCCGGAGCGGGTCTGGAAGGCCTATCTGCAGCCGAATTTCAACTCGGTGATGGATCAGATCGTATGGGGTTACACGATCTTCGGGCTGATCATTCTGATCATGCTGGGGATGAGCTTCCAGCCGCAGCGCTATGCCGGATGGCTGAAGGCCCTATCCGCGATCGGCCTGTTTCTGGCGCTGTTCCTGAGCGGCGGCGTGGGAGCCCTCCTGGGGGTCCAGGCGGCCCGTCCCTTCTGGCATGTGGGCCTGTTCCCCGTGCAGTTTCCCTTCTTCTCCCTGGCCTCGGGGGCAGCCCTCCTGCTCCTGGTGTATGGGCTGTTTGATCGCGCGGCCAATGAACACCGGCGTTCTCTCCTGCGAACTCTGGCTATCCTGACCCTGGTGCTCCAGCTGATCAAGCTTTACTTCCTGTGGGCGGACTTCTCCCAGAGCGTCTATGGGGGAATGCCGATGAACGTCGCGGCGGTGAACGAGGTACTGTTCGGGCGCTACTGGTGGGCGTTCTGGATTCTTCAGCTCTTTCTGGGCAGCATCGTGCCCATCATCATTCTGCTGTGGCCGCGTCTGGCCACCGAGCCCCCATGGGCGGCTCTTGCGGGCTTTCTGGTGCTGCTCGGTTTCGCTGCGGCGCGGGCCAACATCGTGTTCCCCGCCCTCAGCGTGCCGGAGCTGCCGCAGTTGATCGGCGCTTTCCACAGCAGCCGGCTCCAGTTCCATTACTTCCCCAGCCTGATGGAATGGGCCGTGAGCGTCGGCATCAGCGGCCTGGCCGGGTTGATTTTCCTCGTCGCTTACGATCGGCTCCCGCTAACGCCGGAACATGTGCGCAGTGCGTGACCGGGCGGAGGGCCTGTCGTTGCAGATTCGCCATTTAGAGAGACAGGAGGTGGGGGATGACGAAGGCGATGGATCTGCACTCGAAGATCGGTGAGGAGAAGCATGGAGAGCAGCCCCAGGGAACCGGGATGACCCGCCGGGAGTTCTTGAAGACCGCGGCCCTGGTGGGCAGCACCGCCCTGTTCGCTCAGGCCGCCCGCACGCTGGCCAGTTTCCATCCAGAGGCGGAAGGGGAGTATCCGCTGGGTCATCCGGAGAATATGATTTTCACGGTGTGTCAGCAATGTAACACCCAGTGCGGTATTAAGGTGAAGCTGTTAGACGGTGTGGCCGCCAAGATCGATGGGAATCCTTATTCGCCGTGGACGCTCTACCCCCATCTTCCTTACAAAACGCCTCTGAAGGAGGCGGCCGCTATCGATGGCGGGATCTGTCCGAAGGGCCAGGCGGGCATCCAGACCGCTTATGACCCCTATCGTATCCGTGTGGTTCTGAAGCGCAAGCCCGGCACCAAACGAGGGGAGAACCAGTGGATCACGATCCCCTTCGAACAGGCGATCCGGGAGATCGTGGAAGGGGGCGATCTCTTCGGCGAAGGCCCGGTACCCGGCCTTAAGGAGCTCTGGGCGATCCGGGATCCAAAGGTCATGAAGGAGATGGGTGATTTCGTGAAGAAGATCTGGGCGGAGAAAGACCCGGAGAAGAAGAAGGCCCTGGTGGAAGAGTTCAAGAAGCAATTCGTGGATCATCTGGACGCTCTCATCGACCCCGACCATCCGGACCTGGGGCCGAAGAACAATCAGATTGCCATCATCTGGGGTCGGCTGAAGGGAGGGCGCTCCGATTTCATCCATCGCTTCTTCGGCGATGGCCTGGGCACAGTCAACCGTCACGGCCATACCACCGTCTGCCAGGGTTCTCTGTATTTCGGATGCAAGGCTATGTCTGAACAATTTGTGGATGGCAAGTTCTCCGGCGGGGCCAAGTTCTACTGGCAGGCGGATCTGGGCAACAGCGAGTTCGTGATCTTCGTGGGGGCCAGCCCCTTTGAGGGGAACTATGGGCCACCCCTCCGGGTGACAAAGATCACCGAAGGGCTGGTTTCGGGTCGCTTAAAGTATGCCGTCATCGATCCCCGGCTCTCGAAGACAGCGGCCAAGGCCTGGAAGTGGATCGCCAACAAGCCGGGCACCGAGGGCGCCATCGCGATGGGGATGATCCGCTGGATCATCGAGAACCGGCGCTACGATGAGAAATACCTCCGTAACGCCAACAGGGCGGCGGCGAAGGCAGCGGGGGAGCCCACCTGGACCAACGCGGTCTGGCTGGTGAAGATCGGCGAAGATGGTACCCCTGGTGCCTTCCTGCGCGCCTCCGAGATCGGGCTCACGACGAAGCAGGAGGTGGAAAAGGAGGGGAAGAAGGTCACGGTCTATGTGACCCCGGAGGGCAAAGCGTTCTCGTATGATCTGCTGGTGACCATGGTGGAGGGGAAGCCCGTCGCCTTCGACCCCAACGATCCGGAGAACCCCGTGGTGGGGGATCTCTTTGTGGATACCGTGCTCACGGCTCCGGATGGCAAGAGCATCCGGGTGAAAAGCGGGATGCAGATCCTCAAAGAATCCGCGGAGAAGATGACCATCGAGGAATATGCGGCTGAAGCCGGGATCCGTCCGCAGGACATTGTGGAGCTGGCCCAGGAGTTCACTTCCCACGGCAAGCGGGCCGCCGCCGATATCCACCGGGGTGTCTCCCAGCACACAAATGGCTTTTATAATGTGGTGGCCTGGTTCACGTTGAACCTCCTGATCGGCAACTACGACTGGAAGGGCGGGATGATCAAGGCCACCACCTACGATTACACCGGCGCCAAGGCCAAGAAGCCCTTCAACCTGGGCGCCATGAACCCGGGCAAGCTCAGCCCCTTCGGGATCAGCATCATCCGCCACGAGGTGAAGTGGCAGGATACCACCCTTTACGACGGGAAGTATCCGGCGAAGCGGAACTGGTATCCGCTGTCGTCGGATATCTATCAGGAGCTGATCCCTTCCATGGGGGACGCCTATCCGTATCCCATCAAGATCCTGTTCATCTACATGGGCTCCCCCGTCTATGCCCTGCCCGCCGGCCACACCAACATTGAGGTCCTGAAGGATCCAAAGAAGATCCCGCTGATCATCGCCTGCGATATTGTGATCGGCGAGACGTCGATGTATGCGGATTACATCTTCCCGGACCTCACCTATCTGGAGCGGTGGGAGTTTGCTGGTTCCCACCCATCGGTGGCCTGGAAGGTGCAGCCGGTCCGTCAGCCGGCTATCCCGCCGTTCACGGAGACGGTGAGGGTCTACGGCCAGGAGATGCCGCTCTCCCTCGAGGCTTTGCTCCTGGGTTTGGCGGAGGCCCTCGGGTTGCCCAACTTCGGCCCCAACGGCCTGGGGGAGGGAATCCCGCTGACCCATCCGGATCACCTTTATCTGCGGATGGTGGCCAACCTGGCTTTTGGGGAGAAGGAGGACGGCTCCGACGCCGTGCCGGATGCGGACGACGAGGAGGTGCGGATCTTCCTGGAAGCCCGCAAGCACCTCCCGAAGAGCGTCTTCGATCCGGAGCGATGGAAGGCGATCGTGGGCGAGGACCTGTGGCGGAAGGTGATCTACGTCCTGAACCGGGGTGGCCGCTTCCAGGATTTCGAGAAAGCCTATGAAGGGGATCAGGTCAAGAACAAGTATGGGCAGCTGATCAACCTTTACCAGGAGAAGACCGCCACCAGCAAGAGCGCTATGAACGGCAAGCCGCTGATCGGTTACGCAACCTATATCCCGGCGCCGACGGATGTCCTGGGCAACCGCCTGGAGGATGAGCGCGAGGGATACGAGTTCCATCTGATCACCTATCGGGAGATCTTCCATACCAAGAGCCGGACCATCAGCAACTACTGGCTGCTGGCTCTGGCGCCGGAGAACTATGTGCTGATGAATGCACGCGATGCCGCCCGGCTGGGCCTGAAAGATGGCGATCAGGTTCGAATCGTCTCGCCGACCAACCCGGAGGGGGTCTGGGATCTGGGCAATGGACGGAAGTGGCCGATGATCGGAAAGGTCAGGGTGGTCCATGGGATCCGGCCCGGAGTTATCGCTTTCAGCCTGGGCCATGGCCACTGGGCCTACGGGGCCTCGGATTTCACCATCGATGGGGTGGTCGTGCGGGGCGATCCACGCCGGGCGATGGGCATCCATGCCAATGCGGCAATGCGGGTGGATCCTTACCTGAAGAACACCTGCCTCGTCGACCCGGTCGGCGGCTCCGCGGTCTTCTATGACAGCCGGGTGAAAGTCGTGAAGGCGTAGAGTATAGGAGGAGGGGCGCGGCGCGCCGTTGCGCCCCTCCAGCAGGGGATGCCCAGGGATGCTTTGCTCTCTGCGGTCCCGAAGGCCGCAGGGAGCTTTTTGTTCTCACATGGTTGCGCAGATGGCTTCTCCCTGGGGGCTTTTGGGGCCGCGCAGGGTGCCTTCGACCCGTTCCCAAAGAGGATCGGCTTATCCCCCGTTGGAGAAGCGCAGGGCCATCCACGACCATAGACAACGAATATCTGGCGGAGATATGTCCGGGGATGGCCAGATGCGGTGTTCTTCTCCCCCAGGCCATGGGGGTTTCAAAGAGGGAGGAGAACATCCTCTGGCCGTGCACGATACCAGAGGTATCCCGCGCGGCCCCGAACCTTTCAGGGATTTCCGGTGTTCTTTGGGAGGTCGGGAGGGCAGCGGCGAGGGGTTGATCCGCAATCAGCTAATGGAAGATCCGGAGGTGTTCATGCGTCACCGATGGATAGGCCTGGCGGCGCTTGGAGTGCTCATCCTGGGACTGTGGCTGGTTCTGCATCCCCCACGGCCGATCCTGAACCTGCTGAAGCGGGTGGATCCCTCCCCGGAGACCGGGGCGATGCTGGTGGAACGGTATGGATGCCGGCGGTGTCATCGGATTGGAGATCGAGGAGGGATCCTGGCTCCGGATCTGAATGGGATCACCCGGCGGGTGGAGGATCCCGCGCATGTGGTATTGCGCCTCTGGCTTCGAGATCCCCAGGGGATCAAGCCGGGCACCGCGATGCCCAACTTCCATCTCTCCGATAGCGAAATCGAAGCCATTCTGGCTTATTTAAAGGAGCTGGATCGGCAGGGCCTGCCCCCGCAATAAAGGGAAGAGAAGCGCCTCTTCAGGATCGGGGTTCCGATGGGCTCCCCGTGGACTTCCGTGGGCGTGGGATCGAGAAGCTGAAGGAGGAGCCACGCCCCGGCTCGCTCTCCACCCAGATCCGCCCCCCGTGGGCCTCGACGATCGCCCGGGCCAGATAGAGCCCCAGGCCGGTCCCGGGGGTCTGCCGCGCCCGCGCTGTGCTGGCCCGATAGAACCGCTCGAAGATCCGTTCCTGTTCCTCCGGGGGGATCCCGATCCCCTCATCCGTGACGGTGACGATCACCTCCCGCGGCGTCACGCGCCCGGAGATCCGGATGGTTCCGCCCTGGGGGGAATACTTGATGGCGTTGCTCACCAGGTTCGCCAGCACCTGCTCCAGCCGGCGTGGATCTCCCTGAACCAGCGGGAAGTCCGGCGGGAAATCCACCACGATGAAATGGCGGTCGGTCTGGGGGCGGAAGCGATCCGCCACCTGCTCCGCCAGCTCATCCAGGGCCACCTCCACGAACTGGAGCTCCAGGGCGCCGGCCTGCAGACGGGAGGCATCCAGCAGGTTGTCGATCAGCTGGGTCAGCCGGTCTGCTTCCTCCTCGATAATGGCGGCGATCTGCCGCACCATGGTGGCATCCCATGTCGTGTCCTCGCGCCGCAGGGTGCCGGCATATCCTTTGATGATCGAGACGGGCGTCTTGAGCTCATGGGAGATGATGGAGATGAACGTGGATTTGAGCTCCTCGGCCTCCCGGATGCGGGTCATGTCCCGGACCACGCCGATGATGTTCACCAGACGTCCCGTGCGATCCAGCAGGGGGGAGTAGGTGATCCCCACGGCGACCCGTCCGCCATCCCGACGGACCAGATCGCCTTCTACATAGATCGGCCGGTCGGTCGCCAGGGGCCATCCACCGGCCTCCGCCTCCGCCAGCGTCATGCCGGAACGCCGCGGGTTGAGGATCACGATCTCATCGTGGGGTCGCCCGATGACCTCGAAAGGGGACCATCCTGTCAACCGGGCCATCGCCCGGTTGAAGACCTGGATGCGGTGGGCCGGGTCGAGGATGATCACGCCATCGGCGGTGGCCTCGATGATCGCCTCCAGCCGCCGCTTCTCCGTAGCCAGCTGCTGGTAGAGTTTGGCATTGTGCACCGCGATGGCGGCCTGATCCGCGAAGGCGCGCAGGATCAATCGATCATCGTAGGTGAAAGCGGTCCCGAAGGTGCGGAAGACCACCAGGAGCCCCAGGAGGTCCTCCCCCACCATCAGCGGGAGGGCTACCGCTTGCTGGGCTTCCACCCGAAGCCAGCGGGCGATCTGGGTGAGCACCCGTTCCACTTCCGCCCGCCCCCAGGCTTCCGGGTAGGCGGGGAGCCTCGCCAGCAGGGCATCCAGCTCGCCCCATTGCGTGTCGGGCAGGCCATACGCGGCGCGGATGGTGAAGGCATCCTCTTCCCGCAGGGCGATGAACGCCACCTGCCCGGCCAGCATCTCCGCCGCGGCCTCGACCACCAGCCGCAGCACGGCGTCCAGATCCAGCTGTGCGGTGATCGCCCGCGTGATCTCCAGGAGATAATCCCGCTGTCGAACCCGGAAATCTGTCAGCATCCTCCGCGCTCCGTTCGCCGCTGCCTTCCATCCTCCTCTTCCCTGTCGCCCGGAGCGGGATGAGGAAGGGAGGAGGAAAAGGTTCTTCAGGGCGGGGCCAGCCCCAAAAGCCCCTATGAGGAAGCCATCCCCATCACTCTTGCTGAAGATTTGCCCGGGCGGGGATCGTTTCGCCGTTGGAGCTGGCACTGGATCTTCCCCTCGCCCTTCATTATACGCGCAGGTGTGGGGTCCCGGTCTGGGGCGGAGGGGGTTCCCTCAGCTCGGGCAAACGCGTGATCATGGCCTCTCAGAACGACGGCCCGGGATGATCGAAAAGCCGCGCTATCGCCCTGCTTTTGACGTCGGCTTCGCGCGCGGATAAAATAAAGGTCTGGCGATTCACCCATTCCCTCTCAGGGAGGTGCATCCTTGCCGAACACGCGATCCGCCCTGAAAGAGCTGCGCAAAGCGGAGCGGCGACGTCAGCGGAACCGTGCCATCCGAACCCGGGTCCGCACCTTTGTGAAATACGCCCGTCAGGCCATCGCCCAGGCGGATCTGGAGGCGGCGCGGAAGGCGATCCAGGAGGCTTACCGGGAGCTGGACCGTGCGGCCCGCAAGGGGGTGATCCACAGGAACACGGCCGCGCGCCTCAAGTCCCGCCTGATGCAGCAATTCAACCGAACCTTCGGCCCGGTTCAGGCGGCCGCCTCGGCCTGAGGCGCCCGGAGAGCTCTCGGGGGATCAGGCGGATAGGCCGCCATGGAGCAAAGAATCCCCCTCTTCAAGGGGGAGTGAGCGGAATCGGGCTCCCCCAGCCTCGCTCAGGATCTGGAGCTCCCCGCCGGTATCCGGGAAGGCGCGGTCAGCCTTCCCCAATGGCGGCCCTTCCCTGATCGGTGATGCCGTAAACCGGATTCGCCAGGCTCTGGCGCACGAAACCCCGCCTGGACAGATCTTCCAGGATCCGGATGACATCCCGGGGGTTCATCGCCAGATCGCGGGCAATGGTGTAGGGGCTGTGATATCCCCGGTGATCCCGCAGGTAGATCAGGATCTTGCGCTCCGCCTCGCTGAACGCGGTCACCGCCATCGCCCACCTCCCGGGGCGTGCCTGGTGTTCTCTTTCCGGTCGGGTGGGGGCATGGAACGCGCATCCGCCCGACGGAAGAGATCGATCTTCCCCTTTTCGCACCGCTCTGCAGCCCAGGGAAGGTGGGAAGGGCAAGCTCCCCTGGCTGCGCAGCGGTTCCGTTCGGAGTCCAGCTATAAAGTATTTTAGCGCGACAGGGGAAGCATCCGGAGGGGGCCAGTCGTTGGGGTCGATCGCTCATGTTCTGGGCGATCGGGAGGCCGCCGGTTTGCCCAGGGGAACCGCCCCGGCTCCTCATCAGAGGACTTCGGGGGCGGGGATGCCCAGGAGGTTCAGGGCGTTGGCCATCGTCTGACGGGCCGCGGCGACCAGGGCCAGCCGCCCCTCACGGATCGGGGAGGGCGCGGTCAGCACGGGGCAATCCCGATAGAACTCGTTAAAGGCTTTCGCCAGGTCGAAGACGTAGTTGGCGATGAGGAGGGGTTTATAGCGCTCCGCGGCCGCCTGGACCAGATCCGGGAAGGTGGCGATGGCTTCGATCAGCGCCACTTCCTGGGGCTCCAGGGTTTCAAAGAGGCGATCGCCCTCGAGCCGGACCGGGGCCTCGGCTTTCTCCAGGATCCGGCAGGCGCGGGCGTGAGCGTATTGCAGATAGGGGCCGGTCTGTCCCTCCAGGTTCAGCGCGGCATCCCAATCGAAGACGATGACCTTGTTGTTGTCCACACTCAGCATGCTGTATTTCATCACCCCCTTCGCCACCGCCTCCGCGATGCGCGCCTTCTGCTCCGGCGGAAGCTCGGGGTTCTTTTCCTCCACAATCCGGCGCGCCCGCTCCCGCGCCTCCGCCGCGAAGTCCTCATAAAGCACGATCGTCCCCGCCCGGGAGGACATCTTCCCGCCCGGCAGGGTGACCATTTCGTAGGCCAGGTGGTAGCATTTGCTGGCCTGGGGGAAGCCCCACAGCTCCAGGATTTTGAAGATCTGCTTGAAATAGAGCGACTGGCGGACATCGACGACGTAGATCGAGCGATCGATGCGGTATTGCTCGAATTTCCGCTTGGCCAGAGCCAGATCTTTGGTGGAATACAGGGTGGTCCCATCGCTGCGCAGGATCGCTAAGGTCCGGTACTCCTCCTTTCCCTCCTGCCCCAGGAGGCGATCGATCTCCACCACCACCGGGCCGTGCGGGCGCAGGTCCGTGGCGATGCCCTTCGCGATCAGCTCCTCAACGATGCGTTTGCCTTCCTCTTCCACTTCGCTTTCAAAGAACCAGACATCGAACGTGATGTCCAGCTCTTCGTAGATCCGGCGGAACTCCTCCAGGCTCCACTCGCGGGTTCGTCGCCATAGCTCCAGCAGCTCCGGATCCCGCGCCTCCCATCGGGCGAAGAGCGCCCGGATCTCCTTCTCATAGTTCCATTCCTCCGGACGATGGCCGATGGCCCGATAACGGGCCTGCAGGGCGGCCACCGCCTGGCGATCGGCTTCCCCGCTCTTCCCCCGCCGGCTTCGGGCTTTTTCCGCCAGCTCTTCCAGCCACCGGCCCATCGCCTCCCATAGGGACCACAGCCAGTCCTTATCCACGATGGCGTCGAGGTCTGGCAGCTCCCCGGCCGCCATGGCGCGAATCAGGGCTGCGGTGTCCTTCTGCCCGATCGGCCCGGAGGCCGCGTGGGCCGCCAGAGCCTCCGAGAGGCGGTTCAGGAGGAACTCCCGCACCCATGGGGTGGTCCCCTCCTCCCGGAAGGCGTTGAGCAAAAACCGAACGACCTCCTGGCGGTATGCATCCGCTTCCTCCAGGCGGGCTTCGGCCTCGGCGTAGATCTGACCCAGCCAGGCGCCGCGCCGCTCCGCTGGCTCCTCCCCCCGGTGAAACCGGAGATACCCCCACAGGCACTTGATCACATGGGCTCCGATGTCCCCGGGGTAGGTGGCCCGGATCACCTCGAAGCCCGCAAAGTCCAGGATGCGGGAGAGGGCATCCCCCAGGACCGCGTTGCGGAGATGGCCGATGTGGAAGGCTTTGTGGGTGTTGGGCTGGGAGAACTCCACCATCACCCGTTCGCCTTTGGGGGTGCCCCGGCCATACGCGGGCCCCTCCCGGAGGACGGTCTCGATAACGGAGCGGGCGACCTGGGAAGGATTGAAGTAAAGGTTCAGGTAACCCCGCACCGCCTCCACCCGCTGAAAGCGGGGATCTCCCTCCAGAACCCTGGCCAGGTGCTCCGCCAGGCGCTGGGCGATCTCCTGGGCCCGGGCCGGGACATCCAGATCGGGGCGGGTCTTTTTCTCCTGGGCGGCCAGCTGCATCGCCAGCGGCGTGGCCATACCCCAGGTATAGGCGAAGGGGAGATCCCGCCACTCCAGGGTTGGAGGTTGGGGAAGGCCCAGGGCCTGGAGCGCCTGTCGGATCTGTTCGGAAGCCCACTCTCGATAGGCCGCTAAAATCATCGTGGATTCCTGTGAGCGGGGTTGGGGGGAATAAAAACCAGCAGAGGCCGCCCATGGGCGGCCTCTGCGAGATCGGATGGCGCGCCCGGCAGGATTTGAACCTGCGACCTTTGCCTCCGCAGGGCAACGCTCTATCCAGGCTGAGCTACGGGCGCGTTCACTGCTTACATTTTAGCAGGATTCCATCGCCATGACAAGGGGAAGGATCTCCCGGCCGAGGCTTTTCAATCCTCCCTCGCTTATCTTTAGAGGATGGGAATTAGAGGCCGCGAAGCTGCCCCTAACCCCCTTCTTTCCATCTCGCCGCCTGAGAGATTTTGAGGGGGCAGGACAGCCCTCCTTTCCAGGATTCAGGGAGTCGGATCCCCGAATTCATCACTGGACAAAGCCCTACGGCTGGTGCGGATTGAAGGTGCGGATGAAGGCGATGATGTCAGCCAGATCCTGATCGGTGAGGGCCGGGTTGCCGCCCTTCGGCGGCATGTCCACCCCCGTGGTGTTGGCCGGATCCGTCGCCGGCCGCCCCTTCTGGATGAAGTCCAGCAGCTGGGCATCGGTCTGCTGCCGGACGAAGGCGCTCGTGGTCAGATCCTTCCCCAACCCGGGCAATCCTTTGGCATCCGGCCCGTG
>BEHY01000029.1 GCA_002898735.1 Candidatus Thermoflexus japonica | reverse complement strand
ATGCTTCTCGATCCCATGCCGGGAGGTTCGGATGCTCTGGAAACGGAAATGGATCGCAGGGAGTATCTGGGGGCTATCCCTTGGGCTGGCCCAGATCTTCCACGGGGCCTCTGTGGAGAACTCCGCCCCTCCCACCTCCAAAGCCGGCCCCTCCGCCCCGCCGTCCCTCACGCTCTCTTACAGCCCGCAGGCCACCTATCGGGTCTATCTCCCCCTGATCTCCCGCAGTGTCTGCGATCCCATCCCTGGCGCCTCTTATGAAACCTTCCCGGTCATCTCACCGGCCCCCTTCAATGTCGCCGATAATCCGGACTACAACCTGCTCCTCCTGGGATATGTGGCCGTCAATGAGTATAAAGGGCTGGTGGACTATGGCGGGGATTTCGATTCCCGCGCGCCGCAGTTCCGCTTCCTCTTCGGGGATCATCGGATCCCGGTTTTCCGGAACGTTTATAAAAACAACGGCTGGGACTGGCAAAATCATCAACGGCTGCCGCCACCCCCGGGATGGCCTGCCGTCACCATCGCGGGCTTCGGCGTCGCCCGGGGCGAGGTCATCTACGTTCCCGACAGCGGCTATGACATCGGGAACGGGTTCGACGCGCTGGTTCTTTACGCGGACGCCAATCAGATCACACTGAAATACACTGGCGAAGATAGCACCCAACATGGATACACGGTTTATATCACCGGGATCTGTGTGGAGCCCTCGCTGCTGAATCTCTACCAGCAATGGAACGCCAGCGGGCGAGGGCGCCTGCCGGCCGTCCGGGGCGGGCAGCCGATTGGCCGGGCCTGGGACGTGCAGATCGATGTGGGAGTGCGGGATAACAACGTGTTCATGGATCCCCGCTCCCGGAAGGACTGGTGGCAACGGTAGCGTTCCCTTCCGGGGGCAACCCGACGGGTTGCCCCCGCTGGCCCGCATGGCGTCGCGCTGCGGAACCGAATCCGAACCGACAGCCTTCGGGGGCCCGACCCAGATCCCAGCCCCCGGCGATGGGAGCCCTCCCGGAAAGTCCCCCTCCGCTTGTTCCCCCCGAGACCCCAACGGTATAAAAACCATTACCCCCTCTCATCCGACCGATGGGGAGGTGAACCGATGCGGATCCGATGCAGAAGAAGGTGGGAACATCGGTGGGCATGGCTGGTGGGGATCGGCCTGGGGATCGCCCTGGCAGCTTCTTCGATTTCCTCCTCTTCGGGCACGCGCGCCCAATCCGTCCCCCATCTCGGCTACGGCGTCAACCCGTTGTATTCCGAGGATCCAGGCATCGGGGAGATGGGCTTCGACTGGACCAAGGTCTTTGGTCCGGTGGGAAGCCGGCTCCCCTATCGGGTCCTGCGGCGGGTGGATGTGCACGCGGACACGCTGAACCATCTGAACGCATGGGGGAACTGGTTGGAGAACGAGGCGGGGACCCAGGCGGATTTCATCGAGGCGTGGGAGATCGGCAATGAGCCGAACCTGGACGCCTCTTACGGCTGGGCCGCGCCTCCGAACGCGGCGGATTACACGCGCGTTCTGTGTGAGGCCTACCGCCGGATCAAGCGGGCCGATCCCACGGCCATCGTGGTCTCCGCCGGCCTGGCGCCCACCGGCCGCGTTCCCTTCACCTGGAACGGGCACAAGGGCTACTGCGCGCCGGGCATGGGATGGTGCCCGGGCTACTACCAGGACGAGCGGGAGTTCCTGCGGGAGATGCTGCAGGCCGGCGCGGCGAATTGCTTCGATGCCCTGGGCTTCCATCCGTATGGATTCGCCGCCCCCGCCACCGCCGCGCCGGGCTCTCCGGAGTGCGGGCCCAACGACTTCTGCTTCCGCACCGTCGAGGTGATCCGCCAGATCATGGTGGGCGAGTTCGGCGTGGATAAGCCCATCTGGGCGACGGAGTTCGGCTGGCTGGTGGACCCCGCGCAGGTGGGGTGGTCGGAGTGCCGAAGCGATCCCTCCTTCAGCGGCCGGCTCTGGCAGCTGGTCTCCCTCCAGCAGCAGGCGGATAATCTGGTTCAGGCCTATCAGTGGGCGGAGGCGAACTGGCCCTGGATGGGGGCGATGCTTCTGTTCAACTACGGGTTTTACAATTCGAGCAGTTGCGATCAGATGGGTTTCTATGATATCAAGGGACGTCCGGCGGAGACGGCGCTTCGGAACATGAGCAAGAACCCGGTGCCGGCCCGCCCGGTCTGGAACACCCCACAGCTGCTCCTTTCGGATGTGGACGCGCCCGCCCTCCTGCGCAGGGCCTTCCGGGTTCGCAACCGCTCTCCGGAGCCCCTCCAGTGGACGGTGCTGGGGAGCTCGAGCCCGGATTTCCCGCTCAACGTGGAAGCGTCCTCAGGGACCTATCGCCAGCCCCTCCCGTTCCGGGTGGATCCGACCGGGAAGCCCCTCGGGGTGTATACCGCGACCATCCGGGTGCAGGCGACGCCGTGGACGCCGATGGCGCTCGCCGTGGAGGGGGGGATCCAGGACCTGACAGTGATCCTTCGCGTGGTGCCGGAGGTGTATCGGGACTACCTGCCGCTCATCCAGCGGTGATCGGGGGCATGCAGCGGGGAAACCGGGGAGGCGGGATCGCCGCCTCCCCGGTTTTCAGGAGCGAGGAGGGAGACAGGCGGGTGCTCAGGAAGCCGCCGAGCGCTTCAGCCATTCGGAGACCAGGCGAGGGGCCTGATGGAGGGCCTCGCCGATCTTGCTGGCGTCGCGCCCACCGGCCTGGGCCAGCGTGGGCCGGCCGCCGCCGCTTCCGCCCACCACCTGGGCCACCGCCCGCACCACCCGCACCGCGTCCAGGCCCCGTTCCGCCAGGTCCGGGGTCACCGCCGCCACGAAATTCGGACGCCCGCCGATGACCGATGCGAGCACGATCACCCCGTTCGTCCGCACCCGCTCGCGGAACCAGTCCGTCATCTCCCGCAATTGCTCGATGTCCCCCACCCGGCTCTGAGCCGCCAGCACGGTGATCTCCCCGACCCGCTCGGCCTGGCGGAACATCGCCTCGAACTCCTGACGGGCGACCTCCCGGCGCAACCGCGCCAGCTCCTTCTCCAGGGACTGGATCCGATCCAGGAGGTCGAGGACCTTCCGATCGACCTCCTCCGGCCGCACCTCCAGGTAGGTGGCCGCATGGGTGAGACGGCGCATGCGGTCCTGGATCAGGCGCACCGCCTCCCGGCCGGTAACGGCCTCCAGGCGGCGGACGCCGGAGCCCACGCCGCCCTCATAGGTGATCACGAAGGCGCCGATCTGCGAGGTGTTGTAGACGTGGGTTCCGCCGCAGAGCTCGGCGCTGATGGGCGGCTCGTCGGGCCATCCGATACGGACCACCCGGACGATCTCCCCGTATTTCTCGCCGAACAGGGCCATCGCGCCGCTGGCGATGGCCTGCTGATATGGCTCGTAGCTGACGTTCACCGGGTAATCCATCAGGATGGCCGTGTTGATGTCATAGACAATCGCATCCAGCTCGTCCTGGCTGAGCAGCGTCCCGTGGGTGAAGTCGAAGCGCAGGCGATCCGGCGCCACCAGAGAGCCGGCCTGGACCACGTGGGAGCCCAGCAGGGAGCGCAGCTCCGCGTGGAGGAGGTGGGTCGCGGTGTGGTTGCGCATGATGTCCCAGCGGCGCTCGAAATCCACCACCGCCCACGCCGGATCCCCGACCCGGGGATGGCCGGATTTCACCCGGCCGATGTGGACGATGAGGCCGGGGATGGGCTGGCGGGTATCCTCCACCTCGATCTCCCACAGCGGGTCGCCGCCGCCCTCCGGGTAACGGGCGATGTGGCCGATATCGCTCACCTGCCCGCCGCTTTCCACATAGAAACAGGTGGCCGGCAGGATCACCTCTACCCGATCCCCCGGACGGGCGACCTGGACCATCTCCCCGTTCACCAGGAGGGCCGCCACGGTCGTCTCCCGCTCGGTCCCGCTGTAGGGATCGTATTCCACCCCCTGATCCCCCACAAGGCCCCTGTCCTGGAGCATCGCCAGCAACCGACGGTAGCGGGCGAGCTGCTCGGTGTCCAGCTCGAAGCGCTCGGTGGCGCGGGCCCGCTCCCGCTGCTGGGCCATCGCCCGCTGAAAGCCCGCCTCGTCCACGGCGAACCCCCGCTCCCGGGCCACATCCCGGGTGATCTCCAGGGGCAACCCGTAGGAGTCGTAGAGCCGGAAGACCTCCTCGCCCGGCACCACGCGATCGCCGCGGGCGGCCACTTCCTCCAGCACCTCCTCCAGCCGGGAGAGGCCCAGATCCAGGGTGCGCAGGAAGCGCTCCTCCTCCTGGGTGAGGGTGCGGAAGATATGCTCCCGGCGGTCCACCAGCTCCCGATAATGCCCGCCCATGACCTCGATCACCGCCTCGGCCACCCGGGCCATGAACGGCTCCTCGAAGCCGATCTTACGGCCGAAGCGAGCGGCGCGGCGGATGATCATCCGCAGCACGTAGCCGCGGCCGACGTTCCCCGGCAGCACGCCGTCAGCGATGAGGAAGGAGGCGGCGCGGGTATGATCGGCGATCACCCGATAGGCCACCAGATGGGCCTCCATCTCCGCGCGGGTGTGCCCGCGGATCTCCCGGGTCCGCTCGATGATGGGGACGAAGAGATCCGTCTCGTAGTTGGAGAACACCCCCTGAAGCACCGCCGCCAGTCGCTCCAGCCCCATCCCGGTGTCCACCCCCGGTCGGGGCAGGGGCACCCGGGTCCCGTCGGCCTTCTGGTCGAACTGCATGAACACCAGGTTCCACAGCTCCAGCCAGCGGTCGCAGCCGTTATCCAGGGCCACGCTGCAGTTCGGATCGCCGCAGGTGCAATACTCCGGCCCCCAATCGTAGTGGATCTCCGAGGTCGGGCCGCAGGGGCCGGTGTCCCCCATCATCCAGAAGTTGGTCTTATCCCCCATGCGGAAGACCCGCTCCCGTGGGGCCCCGATCTCTTCCGTCCAGACCCGGTAAGCCTCGTCGTCGTCCTGGTGAACCGTGAAGACCAGCCGCTCCGGATCCAGGCCGTAGACCTGGGTCAGGCACTCGAAGGCATAATGGATCGCTTCACGCTTGAAATAGTCGCCGAAGGAGAAGTTCCCCAGCATCTCGAAGAACGTGTGATGGCGCGGGCTGGGGCCGACGTTCTCCAGGTCGTTATGCTTCCCCGAGACCCGCATGCACTTCTGGACCGAGGCCGCCCGCTTGTAAGGGCGGGTCTCCAGGCCCAGGAAGACGTTCTTGAACTGGTTCATCCCGGCGTTGGTGAAGAGCAGGGTGGGATCCCCCACCGGCACCAGGGAAGAGCTGGGGACGATGGTGTGACCCCGGGCCGCGAAAAAGTCCAGGAAAGCCTGCCGGATCTGTGCCGCACGCATCCGAACCGGATTCCGCTTCTCCATATCCTTACAGCTCCCCGATCAGGATCGTCCTCGCTCATCCAGCGATGGGGCTATCGAGTCCTTCCTGTTCCTCAACATCCGAACAGGGTCATTAAGAAGTTATACGTCTCCTCCGGGAAATCCGCCAAGCTTTCCCGGGGCTCGTCCAGCGCTTCTCACAGGCAGAGGAGGCCTCACGCCCACGAACAGACCCACGCCCGGCGGGGGGACGGGGCGGCCCTCAGGCGCCCCCGAGCCCTGCCGCCTGGAAGGCGAAAGCCTTATACCCGCTTCTCATACCCCCGATAGCTCAGCCGGGGATCCAGGGCATCGCGCAGACCATCCCCCAGCAGGTTGAAGGCCAGCACGGTCAGCATGATGGCAAGGCCCGGGAAAAACACCAGGTGAGGCGCGTTAAAGACGCTGTTCCGCTCCTCCCCCAGCATCAACCCCCATTCCGGCTTCGGCACCTCCGCCCCAAGCCCCAGGAAGGAAAGGGCCGCCGCGTCCAGGATGGCGGTGGCGATCCCCAGGGTGCCCTGGACGATCAGCGGGGTCAGGGCGTTCGGGAGGATGTGAACAAACAGCACCCGCAGCGGGGAAGCGCCCACCGCCCGGGCGGCCATCACGTAATCCAGCTCCTTCACCGAGAGGACAGCGGCCCGGACGATGCGGGCGTAGACCGGGATGGAGACGAAGCCGATGGCCAGCAGGGCGTTGATCAGCCCCGGCCCCAGCACGCTGACGATGGCGATGGCCAGCAACAGGCTGGGGAAGGCCAGGATCACGTCCATCACCCGCATGATGACGTTGTCCACCCAGCCCCCCGCATATCCCGCCACAGCGCCCAGCAGCCCCCCCACGATGATGGCGAAGGTGATGGTGGAGAAGCCGATCTGCAACGAAAGCCGGGAGCCATAGATCACCCGGGAGAACAGGTCCCGGTTGTTGCCATCGATCCCGAAAAGATGCTGGGGTTGATCCCGCGGACAACCCAGCAGATGGATGCATGGCGGCGCCCGGCGCTGGACATCTTTCAGCGGCCGGATCGGGTCGTAGGGCGCGATGACATCGGCAAAAATCGCCACGAAGACCATCAGGCCCAGCAGGAAAAAGCCCACCTGGGCCGATCGATGGCGGACCAGGCGGCGCAGGGCCTCCATGGTCGGCGAGCGCCGGGGCACAGCCAGTTCCCTCGTCAGAGGAGGCGCGATCGCGCTCATCGCTTCCCATCCTTCATGAGCATTGCATCCGGGTTCTTATACTCAGGGCCTGCGCGCCTGAATCGGATCGGCGGGCTGACCCTTTCCCGCAACCTCCGGGCCGCGGGGAGCAGCTCGCTATTCCAGCCGGATCCGGGGATCCAGATAGGCATAGGAAAGGTCCACGATCAGGTTCACCAGGGCGAACATGATCGCCACCGCCAGCGTGAACCCCTGAACGACGGGATAGTCCCGGGCCAGGATGGCCGAGACCAGCTGGGTTCCCACCCCGGGCAGGGCAAACACCGTCTCGGTGAGCACCGCTCCGGAGAGGAGGCTTCCCGTCTGAAGGCCGACCACGGTGACGATGGGGATCATGGCGTTCCGCATGGCGTGACGGGCCAGCACAATCCGCTCCCGCAGCCCCTTCGCCCGTGCCGTCCGGATATAATCCTCCCCCAGGACCTCCAGCAGGCTGGAGCGGGTCATGCGGGCGATGATCGACAGCGGGATCGTCCCCACCGCCACCGAGGGGAGGATCAGGTGGCGCACGGCATCCCAGAACGCGGCGATGTTCCCGGTGATCAGGCTGTTGAAGAACACGGAGTTCGAGAGGAAGATCAACGCCACCCGCGGAAACCCTTCCACACCCTCCAGACCCCATACCCGGGCCAGCGGCGGGAGGGTGATCCCGGGCGAGAGGCGCCCGGAGGGCGGGAGAAAGAGCGGAGTATCCTTGAAGACCAGGGCGAACACATAAGCCAGCATCAGGCCCAGCCAGAACACCGGCATGGAGACCCCGATGTTGGCCAGGACCATCGTCATCACATCCACCGGGGAATTCTGATGGATGGCGGAGAGGATCCCCAGGGTGATCCCCACCGTGGTGGCGAACAGGATCGCCCCGATGGTGAGCTCGATGGTCATGGGGAGCCGCTCCGCCAGGATCACCGCCACCGGCCTCCCGGTGCTGATGGAGGTCCCCAGATCCCCCTGAAGGATCTGGATGGTGTAACGAACAAACTGAACCGGAAGGGGATCATGGAGGCCGAAACGCTCCTTGAAGGCTTCACACTGGGCTTTGGTGGCCCGCTCCCCCAGCATGACCAGACAGGGGTCCCCCGGGATGAGACGGACCATCACGAACACCACCAGCAGGATCCCGAAGAGCACCGGGATCATCGCGGCTATACGACGGAGAACGTAACGGGACATCGCAGGGCTTCCACTCCAGGCGGATGATTGGGCCTCACCTCAGAGAGCGGCATCGGGTCGGGAAGAGAGGGCGGAGGCATCCACGGGGCGGAGAATCCCGCGGAGCCCCTCTCGAAGGAACAGGAAAAGGCCGAGGAGCGTGATGGGCAGCCAGAGAATCAGGTGGAGGAGCAGCGTGTATGAGAAAGCAACACCGGCAGGGATCCCGAACGCCCGGAGCACGGCCACCCCCGGTGCCTCGAAGGTGCCCACATAACCCGGGGCCGATGGGAGAGCCGTGGCCAGGTTGACCGTGGCGGTCATCACCAGAAGGGAAAAGAACGAAGCTCGAAAAGGAAACGCCTGCATGACCAGACTGTAGGTCCCTGCCTCCGCGAGCCAGATCAGGGCCGTGAGCCCTCCGACGGCCAACGCGTGGGTGGGATGCCGCAGAACCGTCAGGCCATCCAGGAACCGGGAAAGGAACGCCATCGCCCGTTCCACGCGGAAGCCCAGCAGATGCCGTGGGGCCCGCTCCAGCAGATGGTGAAGCTTCGCCGCGCTCCGGGCCATCCCCAGCAGGATCAGAAGCGCTCCGCCGAACACCGCCCCTCCCGCCATCACCGCCGGCCGCAACGAGGCCGGAAGCGGGAAGAAGAGCAACGCCACCATAGCCAGAAACACCACCATCAGCCCGTCCAGCACGCGCTCGACCACGATCGTCCCCAGGGCCGCGCTCGCCCGGACGCCGCACCGACGCTGGAGCACATAAGCCCGCAACAGCTCCCCGGCGCGGGCCGGGTAGAGATTGTTCCCCATATATCCGATCGTCAGCGCTACGAAGCGATCCCCGAAGCCGGTGGATTGCAGGCCGTAGAGCAGGATCCCCCATCGCCAGGTCCGCAGGATCACGGCAACGAAATAAAACCCGGCCCCGATCAGAAGCCACGGGATCTTCAGCCCGGAGAGGGCCTGGACCAGTTCCTCCAGATGCAGACCCCGCAGCGTCCAGGCCAGCAGGACGGCGCTGAGCGCCACCCCCACCAGCAGAAACCCGTGTCGTTTCATTCCCGATGCTCCAGGCCAGACCATGGGAGCGGAACCATCGAAGGCCCGGCGGAGGGAGCGAAATCCTCCACCAGGAGCGTCAGGCGGGGCTCGCCGTTCCAGTGTTCCGCCCGCACCTCGAAGACCACATCGAGCCGCATCCCCGGGCGCACCTCCGCCGCCCGATCCCCCTGCCGGAATGCGATCGCATCCCAAACCGGACCCCCCTCGGGAACGGTCAGCACCATTCGCAGATGCTGCCCATCGTTCCCCACGGTCCGGACGGAGCGGACCGCCACCCCACGGCTGAGGAAGCGGGGGGCCGGGTTGCCGTAGCCATAAGGTTCCAGCCGCGTGAGCCACTCATGGAGGCGCCAGGTGACCTCCCGAAGGGGCAGCACCGCCTCGACCATGAGGGTCGGCTGGAGCTCGCACGCGCTGAGCGCCTGGGCCGCCAGCTCCTGCAGGCGCTCCCGGAGCCTTTCCAGGTTCTCCCGGCGCACCACGAACCCGGCCGCGGCCGCATGTCCGCCGTGGCGCACCAGCAGATCGGCGCAGGCATCCAGCGCCCGGGTGATGTGAAACTCGGGGATGCTGCGGGCAGATCCACGCCCCTCCTCACCCATCAGACTGATCACCACCGCCGGGCGGTAGAACGACTCCGCCAGCCTCCCAGCCGCCAGCCCCACCACCCCGGGGCGGAAATCCTCGGAGGCTGCGAAGATCAGCCAGGGAACCCGATCCTCCGGAATCGCCATCGCGCGGACCGCCTCCTCCGTCGCCTGGGTCAGGACCTGACGCTCCCGATTCTGGCGGTCCAGCTCCTCGGCCAGGGCCACCGCCTCGGCCGGATCCCGGGTCATCAGGAGGCGGTAAGCCGCCCGCGCATGCTCCAGGCGCCCCGCCGCATTCAGACGCGGGGCCAGGATAAAGGAAATCGCCCACGGGTCCACCTGTGAGGCCTCCAGGCCGGCGACCTGATAGAGAGCCTGCAAACCGACGCGCGCGGGCGCCCGCAACCGCTCCAGCCCGCGCGCCACCAGCGCCCGGTTTTCCCCCAGCAACGGCACGATATCCGCGACGGTCCCCAGGGCCACCAGGTCCAGGAAATCCTCCGGTTCAAAGGGGGCATGGGGATAGCGAACCTTCAGCGCCTGCACCAGCTTATAGGCCACCCCCACGCCGGCCAGCTCCTTGAACGGATAAGGACAATCCGGCTGCCGGGGATTGATGAGGATCACCTCCGGGAGGACCTCGCCGGGCAGGTGGTGGTCCGTCACGATCAGGTCGAGGCCCAGGGAGCGGGCCAGGGCCGCCTCCGTCACGGCTCGCGCCCCGCAGTCGACCGTGATCACCACCCGGATCCCCTCTTCCGCCAGGCTTCTCAGCGCCTCGCCGTTCAGGCCGTAGCCCTCGGTTTCCCGATGGGGAATATAAGGGCGGACCCGGGCACCGAGCGCCTGGAGGGCCTGGACGAGCATCACGGTCGCCGTGACGCCGTCCACGTCATAGTCGCCATAGACCGCCACCGGCTCTCCCCTCGCGATCGCTCGCCCCAGGCGTTCCAGCGCCGGCTCCATCCCCTTCAGCCAGAAGGGGTCCCCGGCGGACCCGTCACGGGCCAGGAATTGATCGGCCGCCTCCGCGGAGGTGATCCCTCGATGATAGAGGAGGTCCTGAAGCAGGGCCGGCCATCGCCTCAGGGCCGCCCGAACGATCTCCGGGGCCGGAGGGGCCAGCCGCCAGACCCGACGCCCTCGTCCCACCTTCTGTTGATCCGGATGTCGCATTGGACAGGGATCCTGTGGGGGTCTCGATCCTCATTGTAAAAAACACAGGACTCATCGTCAACGGGAGCGCGAACTCCGGCCTGCAATCCTTCTCGTCCTGTTGCATAATGGTCTGCAAGGCCCTTCTTTCTGAGGCGAGGAGGCCTATATCCCGGGGGCTGGAGATGCGCGGAAACGGTCATGGATGCGGCGCAGGAAATCTCTGGCCTCCCACTTAGCGCCGGTCGATCCTCTCTGTGGAGGTCGCCGTGAACGAGCACCCTTCTCTTCCCCCTTCCGAAGCCGGTCTCTCCGCCGAGGAGCGGCAGTGGGCGATGCTGGCCCACCTGAGCGTTCTGCTGAATCTGGTCACCGGATTGGGCGGACCCATCGCCGCGTTCCTGATCTATCTGTTTTACCGGGAGCGATCCCGCTATGTGGCCTTCCACGCGCTCCAGTCTCTGGTATTCCAGCTGTTCGCCTGGGTTGCTGCCGGCGCGGTCGCGGGGATTACCTGGGCGCTGGGCCTCGCGCTGACCGCGCTGGTGGTCGGGGTGTGCCTCTATCCTTTCGCATGCCTGTTCACCCTGATCCCGTTAGGGGCTCTGGTGTATGGAATCGTGGCGGCCATCGCCTGCAGCCGCGGGGAGGATTTCCGCTACTGGCTGATCGGGGACTGGGTGGCGGCTTCCTTCGGTTAGCGGGCAGCGCATCCTGCCGGATCGCCTCGCCCGTTCGTCCGGAACCCGGGGGAACGTTCAGGGGCCGGATGAAACGGTCGCGAGAAAGGGACCATCCGGCCTGCTGAATCCGGGTCTAACGGCGGATGCCCGGAGAATACAGAAAACCCGGTCGCGCCCGCAGATCCATCCGGGCGACGAGTTGAGTTATAATAAACAGGGAGGGCGATGCCCCCGTAGCTCAACAGGATAGAGCAAGGGCGTCCTAAGTCCTGTGTTGCGGGTTCGAATCCCGCCGGGGGCGCTGAACCGATCGGCCGGGCGCACCGGAGGCCCGGCTTTTTCGTTTCGGGATGGGCTTTTCCCGCTGGATGATTGCCCGTGGAAGCCTTCTGGAGGTCACGATGGAACGGAACCCCGGCCCGACGGAATCCCCCCGGATCCACGCCCTTCGGGCAACCCCCATGCCGGACGGGCGACGGGTGGTGGTGGAGCTGGAACTCTCCCCCTTTCCTTATCCCCCTGAGCTGGAGCTCACCCTCTATAATGAACAGGGGGAGGAGATCCACTCGATGGCCGTGATGGGGGTGATGGAACTCCGGCCGACCTACGTCCTCCATCTCCGGCGTCCGGACCCCGGCGCGCGCTATCGGGTGGAAGCCCGGCTTCTGGGAAAGGACGTCCTCCTCGATCAGCAGCAGGTGGAGGTGGTCATCCCGGAGCCGATCACGGTTCAGGACGACGCCACGCTGCGCCGTATCCTGACCGAGGCCCGCGTCGTTGCGGTGGTCGGCCTCTCGGCTGACCCCACCCGACCCAGCCATCAGGTTGCCTCCTATCTCCAGAGTCAGGGCTATCGCATCATCCCGGTGAACCCGACCATTCAGGAGGTCCTGGGAGAACCCTCCTACCCGGATCTCCTCTCGGTCCCCGAACCGGTGGATGTGGTGGACATCTTCCGGCCCGCCCGCTATGTCCCGGAGATCGTGGAGCAGGCCATTGCGAAAGGCGCGAAGGTGATCTGGATGCAGCTGGGGGTGATCCACTTTGAGGCCGCCCAGCGCGCCCGGGAGGCCGGCCTGCTGGTGGTGATGGACCGCTGTATGAAGATCGAGCATCAACGGCTGATACGCTCGGGGTGAACCGCCCCGGATCCCCCAGAAGGTTTTTAAGGGGAAGCGGAGATGGGGCGGCGACGCCGCCTGTCCCATCCTCCCGAACCCCGGGTTTGCCATCCAACCACGAGGCCCTACTTCGTCGAGAGAGGCTCGTTCCACATCGGAGGTTCAAACAGTGAGCCGCTGGATCCGCTGGGCGCTGGCGATCGCGCTGGCTCTGGGGCTTTTTCCCATCGCCCCGGTTGCGGCTCAGGGGGGCGAGGATGAGTTCATCGCCCGCCTGCTGGCCCAGATGCCCCCCGAGGCCAAGGTGGGGCAACTGTTCCTGGTGACGCTGCCCGGGCCCATCGCCCGCCCGGACCATCCGCTCCGTTCCCTGCTAACGGAGCAGCGGATCGGCGGCGTGGTCCTGAGCCCGGATCAGGGGAATTTCACCAACCTGGGCGACACCCCTTCCGAGCTGCTCTCCGTCACGCTCTCCCTGCAACAACAGGCCGCCACGCTCACCCCCTTCATTCCTCTATTCATCGGGCTGCGGCAACAGGGCGATGGCCCCCCCTTTTCCGCGTGGACCGGCGGGGCGATGCCGCTCCCCTCGCCCCTGGCCATGGGCGCCACCTGGGATCCGGAGCGGGTTCAGGCGGTCGGGCAGGCGCTGGGCGAGGAGCTCCAGGCGGTGGGGGTGAACCTGCTCCTGGGCCCTCCCCTGGATGTCCTGCTGGAGCCTCGACCGGAGATCGGGGATGTCGGGGCGCAAACCTTCGGGGGGGATCCGCAATGGGTGAGCCGCATCGCCCGGGCTTATCTGAACGGCCTGCTGGCCGGCAGCGGAGGGCGATTGCTGGTGGCGCCCGGATCCTTCCCGGGCGAGGGCCGCGCCTACGGCCGGGCCGAACGGACGGCGGTCCTCACCAAAGAAGATCTGGCCGCTTTCGATCTGGTCCCCTTCCTGGAGCTGATGCGAACCTCCACGGAGACCGGCCGCCCACTGCTCCGGGCGGTCCAGGTTTCCATCGTGCGGATCCGGGGCTTCGGAGGGAGCGCCCAGGAGTGGACCCGCCCCTTAGCGGTGGATGGAAACGCTCTGGGGACCTTGTTCGCGTTACCGGAGGTCAAAACCTGGCGGGATAGCGGCGGCGTCCTGCTCTCCCCTCCCCTGGGACATCCCGTTCTTCGCGCGCTGTATACCGATGAGCAGGGGGAAGTCGACTTCCGTCGCGCCGCCCTGGATGCCTTTATGGCGGGCAACGATCTGATCTGGCTGGGGGATCTTCACGCGAATCCTGGAGAGGCGGCCCGCCGTGCCACGGAGATCATCCGGTTCTTCAGCGAAAAGTATTCCACCGATCTGGCTTTCCAGAATCTGGTGAACGGCGCCGTCGCGCGGATCCTGCGCCTGAAATACGCGCTCTACCCGGGCTTCGCCGCTGGAGCCGTGTTCCCTAACGCTCAGCAGCTCCGCCAGGCCGTAGGAACCCCGGCGCATCTTCAGGCGGTCCGCCATGCCCTGGAAAGCGCGGTGGCCCGCCTCTACCCCACGGGATCGACCCCCCCGCCCATCCCTCAGCCGGGAGAGCCGATCCTGATCCTGGTGGACGGACGGACAGGTCGGGCCTGTGCGGCGTGCCCGGAGCAACCGCTGTTGCCTGCGGAGACCCTGACCCGGGCCCTGCAAACCGCCAGCGGCGGCACGCTGGATTCCGCGCAGATTTCGGTGCGCTCCTTTGAAGAGGTGATGGCCTTCTTCTCCCGGGCTCCGGAGGCGCCGGACCTGCGACCGGACTTCGAGCGGGCTGCCTGGATCGTGATCGCCGCCCTGGATGAGCATCCAGCCTATCCGGCCTCCAGCCTCCCTCATCTCCTCCTGGGGGAGCGAGCGGATCTCCTGGCCGGGAAGAAGGTGGCCTTCTGGGGGTTCGGAGCGCTCTACCCTCTGACCGCCCGGGAGATCGCCCGCCTGAGCCGTTATGAGGCCATCTGGACGCATATCCCTCCGGCGGTGGAGATCATGGCCCGCGTGCTGTTCGGTGCGCTGACCCCTCGAAGCCGCCCCCCCATCTCCATTCCGGCCCTCGGGTATGATCTGGCGGATCGCCTGCGGCCGGATCCCGGCCAGGTGATCCCCCTGGGAGTCGGCCCCCGGGAAGGGACGTCCCCGGGCACGCCCGCTCCGGTCGCGGTTCAGGTGGGGCAAACCCTGCGGGTCTGGGCCGGACCGATCTATGACCGGGATGGATTTCTCGTTCCCGATGGCACCCCCGTGTTATTCACCGGCGTTTACACCGGCCAGGGAAGCATCGGGCCGTTCATCGCCCGAACCCGGGATGGATTTGCGGAGGCGGATATCCTGCTGGATCGCGAGGGATCCCTGGAGATCCGTGCGATCAGCGAGCCGGCGCGCCTTTCCTACCGGCTTCAGATCCAGATCGAGAAGAACCGTCCGGGTCGGATCGCCACCATTGTGCCGCCCACACCGACCCGTCCTCCGGAGCCCACACCCCTCCCGACGCCCGTGCCATCGCCCACGCCCACCCCACGGGCCTCGGGGCTGGCCGCCCTGCGGCTTTCCCTCTCCGGGTGGCAGGTCTTCGGGTGGAGCAACCTGCTCGTCCTGGGCTTCAGCGCGATCACCTTCGCCCTGGGGCGGCGCCGAAGCCTGGATCGGGCATGGCGGGCGGCCCTGCTGGGATGGATCGCTGGATGGATGGCCTACACGCTGCTGACCCTGGGAGGGCCCGCCCTTCCTGTTGCAGGGGCTCAGGGGCTCTTCCCCCTGGCCTCCGGATTTGTTACACTCCTGATCGGAGGGCTGGTGGCGTTGAGGCCCGCGGGGGAGGATTAAGCTTCGCCCGGATTGTCCGCGTGGAGATTTTTCGAGGCTGGGGGGTTCCCTCCAGCGGCCTCCATTCCCTGAACGCGCTCCTTCCCCAGGGCCTCTTCGGGCCGCGGGGGAGGAACCAGCCGCCCCTCCAGCATCCCGGGGCCTGTATCCGGAACCCATCCCCGGACGAAACACAATCTGCAAATCCGGGAGAGGAAAGGAGGAGCCCCATGGCCTACGAAACGTTGCTTTATGAAGTCCAGGATGGGATCGCCCTCATCACCCTGAACCGCCCGGATGTTCTGAACGCTTTCAACGAGCGGATGTTTGAGGAACTGCAACAGGCCCTGCGCACCGTCGAGCGCGACGATGCGGTCCGCGCGGTGATCCTCACCGGGGCCGGGCGGGGGTTCTGCGCCGGGCAGGATCTGGCGGAGATGCGACAGCGTTACGAGCGCCCGGAGGAGGCGGCATCGATCGGCGAGCATCTGCGGACCCGATATAACCCGCTCATCCTTCGCATCCGCAACACCGAGAAGCCCTTCATCGCGGCCATCAACGGCGTGGCGGCGGGGGCCGGCTGCAGCCTGGCCCTGGCCTGCGACCTCCGGGTGATGGCGGAGAACGCCTCTTTCGTGTTCAACGCCTTTGCGAAGATCGCCCTGATCCCGGATTCCGGCTCCACCTGGTTCCTCCCTCACCTCGTGGGCTATGCCCGGGCCTTTGAGGCCGCGACGCTGATCGATCGGCTCGAGGCCCCTCAGGCGCTGGCGTGGGGGCTGGTCAACGCGGTGACGCCGGCGGAACAGGTGCTGCCGACCGCCCGGGAATGGGCTGCGCGGCTACGGGATCTGCCGCCGCGGGCGGTTGGCTGGCTGAAGCGCGCCCTGAATCGGGCGCTGACGTTCACCCTGGAGCAATCCCTGGAGTATGAGGCGCATCTTCAGGACGCGGCCGCTCGAACCCCGGAACATCGTGAGCGGGTGGAAGCCTTCCTCCAGCGGCGTCGCGGATGAGGTCGAGCCGGAGGAATCCGCCCTCGGAGGGATGGCCGGCCGGGCAGCTGCAAGCGGCTGTCCTGCCTGAGGGCATGAGGGGCGGGCTGCCAACGGTCTTCCGCAGCGATCTCCATCAACGTCAAGCACACAACGCCTGAGGCCGTCCTGTTCCCGGCAGGCGGCGCAGGTCCTTTCGAAGTGAGAAGGGAAGGAGGAAAGGGAGATGGAGCGCGTGGGGATTGTGGGGGCGGGGACGATGGGGCGAGGGATCGCCTATGTGGCGATCACCCACGGCGCGCAGGCCACGCTCTATGATGTGGCGTCCGGCGCCCTGGAGAACGCAGCCGCCCAGATCGAGGCATGGCTCCAGGAGGCCACCGCGAAGGGCCGGCTCGATGAGGCGGAAGCCCGGCGGGCCCGGGAGCGGCTTCAGCTCAGCGCCGCCCTGGAGGATCTGGCCGGGGCGGAGGTGGTCATCGAGGCCGCGCCGGAGGACCTGGCGCTCAAGCAGGAGATCTTCCGCCAGCTGGACACCCTCTGCCCTCCCGGGACCATCCTGGCCTCCAATACTTCCTCGCTTTCCATCACCGCCCTGGGGGCGGTCACCCGACGCCCGGAACGGGTGGCCGGCATGCATTTCTTCAACCCGGCACCGGTCATGCGCCTGGTGGAGATCGTGCGAGGGTTGGGGACCTCCGAGGAGACCCTGCGCGCCTTATCGGACCTCGCGCGGCGCTGGGGGAAAACCCCGGTGGTGGTGAAGGACACGCCGGGCTTCATTGTGAACCGCGTCGCCCGCCCTTTCTACCTGGAGGCCCTGCGCCTGGTCGGGGAAGGCGTCGCCGATCCGCATACGGTGGACCGGCTGGTTCGCGCCCTCGGCTTCCGGATGGGTCCCTTCGAGCTGATGGATCTGATCGGCCTGGATGTGAACCTGGCTGTCAGCAAGAGCATCTACCGCGCGTTTTTCGAGGAGCCCCGCTTTCGCCCCCATCCCCTCCAGCGTCAGATGGTCCAGGCCGGCCGGCTGGGGCGGAAGACCGGGAAAGGATGGTATGAATACGGGTAACGCACCGGTCATGCTCGCAGCTGGATCCCCAAGGAGGATCCCATGGGAACCCAGCCCCTGAAGGAACGCATCCTGATCGTGGGCGCTGCGGCCTTTGCGGAGGACCTCGGCGGGCTGTTCCTGGAGCAGGGCTATCCAGCGGCCGTCCTGATCTGCGAGGGAGAGCCCCCCCTCGCCCTTTCCCCTGATCTCCAGGCCGAGGCTCGAAGCGCTGCCCTTGCCCTGGAGGTCCTCCCTTTCCCCCTCGAATCCAAACGAGGGCTGATCGCCACCCTCGACGAGGCGCTTTCCCCCGAGGCCCCTCTGCTCTCCCTGTGCCTGACGGTCTCGGCGACTCAGGTTGCCAGCTGGACCCGGCGACCGGGCCGGGTGGTGGGGTTCGCGGCGCTGCCGCCCCTGACCCGCGAAGCTCCGGTCGAACTGGCGGTCCCGCTCGGGGGAGATTCCACCGCGCTGAAATCCGCCCGGGCCTATCTGGAGCGGATCGGCCTCCGGATCGAAATGGTCCGCGACGCGGTGGGGATGGTGCTCCCACGGATCCTCTGCGCCCTCATCAACGAGGCCGCCTTCGCCGTGATGGAAGGGGTTGCCTCGCCGGAGGACATCGACACCGCGATGAAGCTGGGGACCAACTATCCGCGCGGGCCGCTGGAGTGGGGGGATCTCCTCGGGCTGGACCTCGTGGTGGCGATCCTGGATGCCCTGGAAGCGGAGCATCGAAACGGCGCCTATCGGGCTGCTCCCCTGCTCCGTCAGATGGTCCGGGCCGGCCTCCTGGGCCGGAAGACGGGCCGCGGGTTTTACGAGTGGAAGTAAGACGCTACCCGGGCTCTTCCCCCTCTATGAGCGGGACCAGCCGCGTTCGAAGGAGGGGGATCCACGCGAACTGGCGGCGGACGCGCCGGCGCAGGCGGGCGATGGGATCCGCCTCCAGGAAGCGCGCGATCGCCGCCGCCAGCGCTTCAGGCCCCTCCGCCTCCGGAAACAGAAACACGTCCGCCCCGCCCAGCTCCTCCAGCGGCGGCAGCGCGTAGGCGAACACCGGCAATCGGGCCAGCCCGGCCTCCAGCACCGGCAGCCCGAACCCCTCCTCGCGGCTGGTGAGCAGCACCGCGTCCGCCAGGGTGTAAAAGTCTGCAACCGCCTCCTCCGGCAATCCTTCCTCCACGAGCTCATACAGGAAATGCGCTGCCCGCTCCAGCCCCCAGCTCGCCCGCAGGCGGCGGAGTTCCTCCAGGTAAGCCCGGTTGGCCGGGTTATGAGGCCCGGGAGGGCCGGTGATCACCAGCCGGGCGTCCCAGGAGGTGCGATCCCGCAGGACCCTCAGGACCGCCAGGGCGGCCTCCAGATTCTTCCGTCGGGTGATGCGAACCGGTGTGAGCAGGATGACATCCGCTCCCATCAGGCCCAGCTGCTCGACCAGCGAGCGGGTCAGCGGGGTCCAGCGGAAGAAATCCCCCAGGTCCACCCCGTTCGAGATCACATGGATCCGGTCGGGTGGGATCCCCCACGCCGCCGCCAGCGCCTCCCGGCGCGCCTCGGAGACCGTGATATGCACCACCGGCCAGGGCCGGAAGAGCAGCTCCCACGGTTCCCCGGGGAAGCGAGGCGCCTCCGTCCGCAGGATCACCGCATCGTGGTGCCATCCGATCCAGCGTCGGGGCTCCTCGCGGACCAGATCATAGAGCGCAGCGGACAGGGCGAGGTTTTTATCCATGGTGCACACATTGTGGAGGATCGCTACATCCACCCCATGCAGGGCCTCCGAGAGGGCGGCCCGCAGGCGCTCCCGCCAGCGGGGGAAATCCGCCGGGAGCCGGCCTTCCACCAACGCCGCCTGGAGCGGCGCGATCTCCGGATGCCCCCCATACATGGGCGGGATCACGACCGCTTCAACCCCCGGCAGGTCCAGCTCCACCACACCCGCGATGACCCGAACCGCATAGCCAAGCTGCGTTAGGTGTCGGGCCTGACGGGCCAGCACCGCTTCCACCCCGCCGATCACCGGGGGTGCCGTATAATGGAGAAGAGCGATGCGCCGTTTGGAAGGCATCGAGCTCCCTGGTGTCCTGCTCGTCGGATGCGAAACACCCCGACATCCCCATCCGACTGCGCCGGGTCAGCGAGGGGACCTTCACAGCGATCACCCGCCGATCACCTGCGGCTTTCCGGAGCGCCCAGCAGAAAACCGCCTCGCTGTCCGAAAGCAGCCGGGTCAAGCGCACCGATCCGAGGCCTGCAGTGGGGAGATCGCCTTTTATAATATGAGCAAACTCGATGCTCGGACAAGCGAGGGCTCAGCAATGGCCGGCAACTGGAGGGATCCTTCCTCCTCCGCCCTCCCGAGCGGGCGAGCTCCGGTGGGGATCCCGCTGGCGCACCGATTCCGATGGCTCTGGATCGGGATGCTTCTGGCTCTCGGGGGGAACGCCCTTCCGCGGTCGCCCTCCCACGCGCAGACGGGTTCGTTCCGCCTCTACCTCCCTCTGGTAGCCCGAGGGGGAGCCGAAGCCCCGACCGGCGTGGACTTCGGGTTGGTCTTCATCACCTCCGCAGAATGGCCCGCCGACGCCGCCCGCTTCGATCGCGCTCGACAGGTCGGCGCCCGCTGGGACCGCTGGCCGCTCTACTGGAGCGGCGTGGAAACATCGCCCGGGGTCTATCAGTGGGCCCATGTGGACGCCGCTCTCCGCGATGCCCTCGCCCAGGGCTTTGAGGTCTCCCTGATCCTGATGGGCACGCCGGGCTTCTATACGACCGGAGGTGCTCCCGCTCGATTGCCGATTGGGGCATCCCCGCTGCGCACACCCCGGAGAGATTCTGCCACCCCTGGAGCGCCGATCGCCATCGCCGCCGCCAACCCTCCTGCGGGCCTCTACGCGCCGATCTTCACCGATGGGACCGATCGTCCCGGCCCGGGCAAAACCATCCATCCGGCGAACCGATGGGCCGCCTTCGTCTACCAGGCGGTCGCCCGCTACCGACCGGGCGGGGCAGCGGGCCGCGAGGTGTCCGGATGGCCAGCCGGGCGCGGAGTCCGCGCCTGGGAGATCTGGAACGAGCCGGATCTCTCGTTCTTCTGGAGCGGAAGCGCGGCGGATTACGCCCGCCTGCTGAAGGTGGCGGCCATCGCCGCGCGCCAGGCGGATCCCCAGGCCCGCATCCTGTTCGGGGGGCTGGCGATCTTCGAGAAGCCCGGCTGGCTGCAGGAAGTTCTGAGAACGCTCCAGAATGACCCCGATCCCGATCTGCGGGACGCCTTCGGCTGGTATTTCGATGTCCTCCCGATCCACAGTTACAGCTATGCATGGCATACGTTTCGCTACCTGAACCAGGTAAAGGGAACGCTTCAATCCTTCGGGCTCGTGAAGGAGCTCTGGGTGAACGAGAGCGGCCTGCCGGTGTGGGACGATTACCCGGGGCCGACATGGGATCCGGACAGCGGATATCGGGGGACGAAGGAGGAGCAGGCCGCTTATGTGGTGCAGAGCGCGGCATATGCGGTGTGGATGGGGGCGCGGGTGATCTTCCACTTCATGCTGCACGACGACTGTGGGAACGGGCCGGAATCCCATGATGCGTTCGGGCTGTATCGGAATCCGAGCCCAGCCCCCTGCTATCCTTCGGATGCTCAGGCGCGTCCGGCGGCGGCGGCCTATCGGCTGGTGACGACCCATCTGCGCGGGGCCACGCCCCTCTGGCGCCTGCGCACCACAAACGGCCAGACCGACTGGGGTGCGTGCACCGGGCAGGTGGAGTGGTTCGCTTTCCGCCGGCCGGATGGCGCGCGGGTGCTCCTGGCCTGGACCCGCCTGAACATCCCGGCCACCATCACGGTGACGGCCGTCGCCTCTCAGGGGATCGTCTACGACGTGCGGACGGGGGCGGCGGCCGATGTGCGCCCCGCCAATGGCGTCTATACCTTCTCCCTGCCGCCCGCCACGAACTATAACGCGCCGACTCTGTGCAACCCGACGCGTCAGAAGCAGGGAGAGGCCGCCGTTGGCGGACTGCCCCTCTTCCTGGTGGAGCGCCCATAAAACAGGGCCGGGAGGCGCGGCGGTGGCACCCGGCCTGCCGGGCGCTTCCGATCCCAGCCCCCAGAAGCGCTGAACCCATCCTGCGGAGGCAAACGATGGAGAGCCTTCGGAAGCTGGCGCTCACCACCTTTGCCATAACGCCCAGCGGCGCCCTGAGCCCTGGCCCGCTTTCCGCGTCCGCCGCCGCCGTGGGAGTCGCGTTGGGCCCATGGGGCGGCTTCCTGATCGCATTGGGACATATGGCCGTGGAGCTCCCCTACGTGGCCCTCCTTCATCGATTTGCCGGCCTCATGCGGAAGAGCCTGGGCAGGTTGAAGGTCCCGATGAACCTCACGATCGTTGCCTTCCTGCTGTTCTTTTCCGGTTTGCTCTTCATGGACTCCATGGCTCTCCTGAGGGGGGAAGCCCCCGCCGGAGGGTTCAGGAGCGCAGAGCCCTTTGAGGCCTTCGCCATCGGGGCCACCCTCACCGGGTTGAACGCCTATTTCCTGGCCTGGTGGCTCACCGTCGGCTATCCCCTGATCGAGGCGTCCTCTCAGCTGGGCCTGAAAGGGTTCGCCACGATGTATCTCAGCCATGTGTGGATGGACTACGCATGGTTGATGCTGCTTGCCGCCGGCGGCGGGGCCACCCGGATCCTGGGGACAGTCCCCTACGCGCTTCTCTTGATCGCCCTCTCCGCCATCCTCGTGGCGTTCGCCGCGAAGATCGCCCTCGACACCTGGAAGCTGCTGAGGGGACCGTTTGCCAGCTTTCGATGACCCCTATCGCGCAACAGGCCCCCGCACGGGCCTCACGCCCTCATAGAGATGGGGGCCGCCGCTGGCGGCCCCCATCCTCTGCCTTCTCCGGATGCAGGGATCGGTGTCCCCTGCCTTCATCCCTTCGCCAGGCCACGGCGGCGGAGCTCCGCCGTGAGGGCGGGGACGATCCTGAACAGATCGTCCACCACCCCATAGCGGGCGACCTTGAAGATCGGCGCCTCCGGATCCTTGTTGATCGCCACGATGACCTTCACCCCCCGCAGGCCGGAGAGATGCTGAATGGCGCCGGAGATCCCGCATGCGATGTAAAGATCCGGGCTGATCGTCTTCCCGGTCTGGCCCACCTGATACTTGTAGGGGATCCATCCGGCATCCACCACCGCCCGGGTGGCCCCCAGGGCGGCCCCCAGCGCGCGGGCCAGCTCCCGCAGGGGCTCAAACCCCTCCGGCCCGCCAACACCGCGCCCACCGCCCACGACGATACGGGCCTCGTTCAGGCTGATCTCCCCCTCCGCTTCCTGGATCCACTCCAGGACCTCCGTGGAGAAAACTGAGGGGTCCAGCTCCACGGAAACCCGACGGATCTCGCCTTTTCGACCCGGGTCAGGATCCGGTTTGGGAAAGGCACGCCCGCGGATCGTTAAGATCGCTGGCGAGCGCTCGACGTAAGCCCGTGCGAACAGCTTGCCTTCATAGATCGGGCGGACCACGATGACACGCCCATCTTCGACAGAAACCTCCAGCGCATCGACCAGGGTCGCTGTCCCCAGTTCCGCTGCCAGCCCCCCGGCCAGCTCGCGGCCGCGGGCGGTGGAGCCCATGAGGATGGCCCGAGGGGCACCTTCTTTCGCCAGCCGGGTCAGGACGGCCAGGTAAGGTTCGAAGCGGAAATCGGCCAGCGCCGGGTGCTCGACCACCTGGACCACGTCCGCGCCCATGGCGATGGCCTCTTCAGCCTGATCGGCGATCGTTCCCCCGATCCACACGGCCGTTACCCCGGTTCCCAGCGCATCCGCCAGCCGCCGGGCCACCCCCATGGTCTCCCATACGATCGAGGGGATCTTCCCCTGGAATTGCTCCAGCCAGATCCAGACGTGGCTCATGGACATCCTCCGCAAGCTGGAATTCCTCAAAAGTTACGAACTGGCTTCCTCATAGGGACCCGGGAACAGGATCAGACAGACCAGGGCGGGAGGGGTTTGCCTGGCCACCTCCTCCAGGTTGGCAACAGAGAACGTTCACAGGACCTTCTCCGCCAGCAACCGATCCACCAGGAGGCGGGCGATCTCCTCCGGCGACTCCCCCTGGATGAACTCACACTGGACCTCCTGCCTCGGTGGGGCGAAGACGGCCGGCCAGCGGGCCGCTGAAGCGGCCGCGCCGACCTGCTCCGGTGAAAGCCCCAGATCCGCCGCGTTCCAGACCTGGATCTGCATCCGGGCGGCCTTCCGGATGCCCATGAAGGATGGATAGCGCGGCTCGTTCATCTGCATCGCGCTGAGAACCGCCGGGAGGGGCGCCCGCACCACCTGACGGCCCTCCTCCAGAATGCGCTCCACCACAATCGTCCGCCCGGCCGGATCGACCTCCCGGATCTTCCCCACGTAGGCCAGCAGCGGCCATCCGAGGCGGCGGGCGAGGGCCGGCGGGACCTGGGCGGAGTTCCCGTCCACACTCTCTTTGCCCATGAAGACCAGGTCCACCGCGCCCAGCTTGCGGATCGCTGCGGCCAGAATCGCGGCGGTGACCACCGCGTCGGAGCCCTCAAAGGCGGGATCGTGCAGGAGAATGGCCTCGTCGCATCCCATGGCCACCGCCTGTTTCAGCGCCTCCTTTGCGGACTCCGGGCCCAGCGTGATGACCGTAACCTTCCCCCCGAACTTCTCCTTCAACCGCAGGGACTCCTCGATGGCGAACTCATCCCATGGATTCACGATCAGCGGGGCATCGCCCCAGGATATGCGCCCCGATGCGTCGACGGTAAGCGCAGCGGTCGTATCCGGAGTTTGCTTGATGGGCACCACAATATGCATGGTTGCCTCCAGCAGGGGTATTCCGGGCCGAAGGGATGCAGGCGGCTTCACCACCCGCCTTGTTGCTCATTCTGGACAGAAGCTGTTCAGGGCAGGTTCAGGCCATCGCCGGCTCGGCGCGCCAGAGCTCCGGATCGTAGGCCGGCAGCTCGCAGCGCAGGGGGCGATCCTTGCGATAGCCCAGGGCATATTCCGCCTGCAGGATCGTGTGGATCTGGCTGGTGCCCTCGTAAATCACCTCACCTTTCGCATTGCGCAGGTATCGCTCCACATCATATTCATCGCTGTAGCCATAGGCCCCATGGATCTGGATCGCGTCAAGGGCCGCCTGAACGGCCGCCTCGGTGGCGAACCATTTGGCCAGGCTGGTCTCCCGGGTGTTGCGCATCCCCATGTTCTTCATCCACCCGGCCCGCAGATAGAGCAGACGGGCGATCTCGTAGCTGGCGGCCATCTTCGCGATCATCTCCTGGACCAGCTGATGCTCCCCGATGCGACGGCCGAAGGTCATCCGCTCGTTGGCGTATTTCACCGAGGCCTCCAGGCAGGCCCGGATCAGTCCGGTGGCCCCCGCCGCCACCGTGTAACGCCCGTTGTCCAGGGCCGCCATGGCGATGTAGAAGCCTTCCCCCTCCTCGCCCAGGCGGTTCTCCACCGGCACCGGGGTGTTCTCAAAGACGATCCATCCGGTGTTGCCCGCGCGGACCCCCAGCTTGCCGTGGATGGTGCCGGTTTTCACGCCAGGGAACGAGCGTTCCACAATGAAGGCCGACATCCCCCGATGGCCTTTCTCGGGATCCGTTTTGGCGATCACCAGGAAGTGATCCGCCAGATCCGCCAGGCTGATCCATGTTTTCTCCCCGTTCAGGATGTAGACATCCCCCTGGCGTCGGGCTGTCGTGCGGATCGCGGCGGCGTCGGATCCTGCGCCGGGCTCGGTGAGGGCGTAGGCGGCGATCCGCTCCCCCTTCGCCTGGGGAACCAGGTATCGCCGCTTCTGCTCCTCCGTCCCCCACTGCAGGAGGGAGAGGGAGTTGAGCGCCACGTGGACAGACATCACCACCCGGAGGGAGCTATCGACGCGCTCGAGCTCCTCGCAGGCCAGGCCCAGGGAGATGTAATCCATGCCGGCGCCGCCATATTTCACGGGGATGCAGATCCCCAGGAGCCCCAGGGCGGCCATCCGCTCGAAGAGCCACGGGATCGGTTTCTGGGCACGGTCGTGCTCCTTGATAACCGGCCGGATCTCCCGCTCGGCGAACTCGCGGACCATCTGCTGCACCATGCGGTGCTCATCGCTCAGCTGGAAATCCATAGGGGCCTCCTCCGGAAGCGCGCAGATCGGAGATGCGGCGGATGAAACCCGCCTCCCGGTGAATTATACGTTCAATCTCCTCCTCCTGCGGCCCATTGAAGGCTCGAGGATCATCGGAGAGATGGACACAGGGCTCTTCCATTTTATGGTTGACATTCACATCGCCTGTGGTAAGATAAGCACAAAATCGATGGAAACCCGCCGATCGTTCGAATCGTAGAGGAACACGGCCGGGCAGGTTGACGTCTCCCCGGTCTGTGGTAAGATAGGCACAAAAAGCGAATAGAGCGTGGCACTCATCGAGAGAGGCGGAGGGACCCGGCCCGATGAAGCCTCGGCAACCTCCCGCGGAGCATCAGGGCCGACCGGGGAGCACGCCGCCCCCCGGCGGAGCGCTCGCGGGGATGGTGCCAAGTCCGGCAGACGGTCCGTCTGGGAGATGAGGTGGCCCGCAGCGGCGATCGGCCTCTTCTTCCCAGAAGAGGCTTTTGTTTTGCTCCGCCCCTCCTCCCGGAGGGGCGTTTTCTTGTCGCCAGACGGACGCCGCTGGGCGCCGATTCGGACAGGAAGGGAGAAAAATCCTTTGGGGCCGGGTGGGGTGCCCCCGGTGTCGCGCTCGACTCCCATCCCGATCCAGAACGGAAGGAGGACTCTGATGCGCAATATCGTGGTTTCCGAGGCCAGCGGCCCTTACATTGAGGACCTCCCTGTGGAGATCGTCGAACGGAAAGGCATCGGGCATCCCGATAGCCTGTGCGACGGGATCGCGGAGCGCATCAGCCGGGAATACACGCGCTGGTGCGAGGAACACCTCGGCGGTGCCCTCCATCACAACTTCGATAAGGTCCAGCTGGTCGCCGGCGAAGTCTCGGTCCGCTTCGGCGGCGGGGAGCTGCTCAAGCCCATCCGGATCCAGATCGCCGGCCGTGGGACCCCCTTCTACAACGGCCAGGCGATCCCCATGGAGACCATCGCCATCGAGGCCGCGCGGGCCTACCTGCGCGAAACCATGCGCTACCTGGATCCGGTGAAGCACGTCATCATCGACTGCTTCGCCGGGCGCGGCGCCAGCGAGCTCATCGATATCGTTCATCAGGTCACCGCCAATGATACCAGCTTCGGCGTCGCCCACTGGCCCCGCAGCGGCCTGGAGGAAGCCGTCTATCAGGCCGCCCACTACCTGAACTATGAGCTGATCAACCAGTTCCCCATCGGCGAGGACGTCAAGGTGATGGGGTTGCGCCAGGGAAACCAGGTCATCCTGACGGTGGCCGTGCCCTTCATCGCCACCCGCGTTCATGATCCCGCCGAATACGAAGAGGCTAAGCGCGGTGTCCAGGAGGCGCTCCAGCGCTTTGTCTCCAGCCTGCCGGCCCTGGAGGGGCGGGCCGTGCGGGTGGATGTGAACACCGCGGATCACGCCAAACGGGGGGACTTCTATCTGACGCTGACCGGTACCAGCGCGGAGATGGGCGACGATGGGGCCGTTGGCCGGGGAAACCGCATCACGGGCCTGATCACCCCCTTCCGCTCCACGAGCCTGGAGGCCGCCGCGGGCAAGAACCCGATTTCCCACGTCGGGAAAGTCTATAACGTGCTGGCGCTGGAGATCGCGCGGGATATCGTGGCCCGCCTGCCGGAGATCCGGGAAGCGACCGTGTATCTCCTCTCCCAGATCGGCAAACCGCTCGATCAGCCCCTCATCGCCAACGCCGCCGTCCGGGTCCGCTCCGGCTCGCTCACCCCGGGGATCCAGGAGGCGGTGCGCGCGATTGTGGACGAACATCTATCCAACATCCATGTCGTGCGCCGCAAGATCATCGCCGGAGAAGTTTCGTTGTTCTGAGCCCCACCCCTCGCGCGTTGTCCAGTTGTGAATTCCTGGAGGGAAAGCGGAAAGGCCATCTGGGGGTGAGGGGGCGCTGAAAGTGACCTCTCACCCCCAATCCAACAACGGACGCCGCCGGGCGCTCATTCGGAGAGACCGGATCGCCTCTCCCTGCGCGATCCCGTGATGGATCCTTCTTTATGGGGGATCGGCGATGGAATCTTTATCGGAGCCCGCGATGCCCCATCGCGCATGGACCCGCTGGATGGCGGTCACAGGGCTCCTGGGGCTGGCCGCGCTCCTCCGCTGGATGGATCTCCCTCACATCCCCTACGGGCTCTGGTATGATGAGGCCTATTACGGCCTGGATGCCCTGCGGGTTCTGGAAGGGCATCTGGCCCTCTTCTTCCCGGAGAACAACGGCCGCGAGCCCCTGTTTATCTATCTGGTCGCCGGCGCGATCGCCATCCTCGGCCCCACCCCATACGCGCTGCGGCTCACCGCCAGCATGATCGGACTGCTCACTGTGGCGGCCACCTTCCGCATGGCCTGGACGCTCTCCCGACGCTGGGAGATCGGGATGTTGAGCGGGATCCTGATGACCTTCCTGCTCTGGCCGCTGAACCTCAGCCGGGTGGGATTTCGAGCCGGGCTGTTCCCCCTGGCCGCGGCCCTCACCCTGTGGTCGTTCGCCCGGGCGGCCCGAAGCGGACGGGGGCGGGATTGGGGGATCGCCGGGCTGATCTGGGGAAGTGGGTTCTATACGTATCTGGCCGCCCGCATGACGATCCTCCCCATCGCCACGGGCCTGATCCTCGGACGCTGGCGGGATCCCCGGCGCTTCCCCCTCCGGGGCATCGCCCTCTTCCTGACCAGCGCGGCGCTCACCGCTTCTCCTCTGGCTATTTATTTCTTCCTTCATCCTTCAGACTTCATCCTGCGCGGGGAACAGACCTCCGCCTTTAACGGCCAGCGCTCCCCCTTCTCTGTCGCTCTGGAGCAGGCAGCACGTGTGGGAGGCATGTTCTTCATACGCGGTGATGACTATCCCCGGCACAACACGGGCAGCCGCCCGGTCTTCGATCCCCTGCTCGCCCTCGCCTTCCTCATCGGCGGGATCCAGGCCGCGCGGCGGGCTCCCCTCACGGCGATCTGGGGATTCCTGATGCTGCTTCCCACCTTCCTGTCGACGGAGGCCCCGCATTATCTACGAGCCAGCGGGGTGCTGCCGGTAGCGGCCCTCTGGGCCGCCACCGGCCTGTGGGCGCTCGTCGGGATCGCCGATCGATGGATCCGGAGCCCCTGGGGGCGCGCGGCGATCCTGGGGGGATGCCTGGGGCTCAGCTTCCCCTGGCACACGGTGGCTTACTTCGATCCCACCTGGTGGGCTCAGGCGCGCGTCCGGGGCGCTTTCTCCCTCGACTCCTGGGAAGCGGCGCATGAGATCCGTTCATTCCTGAATACCTATCCCCACGGCACGGTGATCCTGTCGGAGCGCCTCTGGGCTGGACGGGCGGAGATGCGATTTCTGCTCTGGGATCAACCGGCCGTGCACATCCGCCGCCTGGAGGAAGATCCACCGGAACCGCCCCCTCCCCCGGCCCTGGTCGTCGGATGGCAATATGAACCGGTTCCCCTTCTGCGGCGCTGGCTCTCCCGGGAAGCCCTGATCTCCCTGCGCGCCCCGGAACCATGGCCCGGGGAGAACAGCCCCCGATATCGGGCCATGTGGGCGGAACCGGCGGATCGGATGCGATCGAATTTGCAGGCTGTCTTCGAGGATGGGATCACCCTGAAGGGGGGGATCGCCCAGCGGAGCGGACGCCAGCTCACCGTGATCCTGGATTGGGAAGCGATCGGAAAACCCTCCCGGGATTACAGCGTGTTTGTGCACATCTATCCGGAGGCGGAGGCCCGCCAGTGGCCCCCTGCTTCTCCCCCGGTCGCTCAACGGGATGGGGGCGTCATGGATGGGGCCTACAACACCGGGCGCTGGCAGCCCGGCGATCGGATCCGGGAGACCCGGGTGGTGATCCTTCCCGAATCTCTGTCCAGCGCCCCGCTGAGGATCTGGGTGGGGCTTTATCGCTGGGAAGAAGGGACCCGCCTGCGGGTCCAGGGAGGAGGAGAAGCCGTATCGATCCCTGTGGAAGAGCTCACGGCGTCCCCCCCGCCCCGCTTCGGGGCGCGGTGAGGGCACAGTCGCAAGCCCGCACCGGGAATGAGACATGCCCCGGGATGGAGGAAGCCGCCTTCAGAATCCACCCTCCCGGCCGCCCCATAGACCCCGCAGGGGATCAGAACGCTTCCCGAGGCTTCCCGGTCGGACGCTGAACCGGGTTTTCCTCCGGGATCCAGCGGATCGCCTCCCCCTCTCGCAAAAGGCGAACATGGGCCCGTCGGGCAACTTCCACCAACGTATGAAACACCGCATTCGGCATGTCGGATTCCTGCAGCGCGGCCACCAGGGCCTGAACGGTTTCCACCGCGCTGCCCACCCGGCGCAGGGCCTCCAGCGCCCGCCCCCGAATGTAAGGAGGGATCTCCGGGTCCAGAGCGGCGGAGACCAGCGCCTCTTCAAATTCGGGGCTGACGCTTGTGACCATCGCATCGGCCGCCGCCCGGCGCAAGGACATCGGGGCCTCCGCGCTCCGGGCCAGGATCCAGAGGGTCGGGAAGGCCTCCGGCCCTCCATATTCTCCCAGCGTGCGCACAATGGCCTGGCGGACCGCTGGCTCCAGCGTTCCCTCATGGGCGAGGCGGGCCAGCGGCGCGATGAGCGAGGGATCCCACAGGCTCCCCAGGCTTTCCGCCAGGCTTTGACGAATGGAGGGATCGATCCGGGTATCCGACAGCAGGGAGAGGATCTCCGAAGCGGCCGGGCGATGGCGAAGGGTGGCCAGCGTGAGGGCGATGGCCCCCCGCACATGGGGATCGATCCGCTCATCCCGCAACAACCACATCAACTCATCCCCTATCTCCGCAGCGCCCAGCGCCCCGATCGCATCCGCGATGGATTGTCGCACGGAAGCGGGGATCCGCTCCTCGGGCAGGAGCTGGATCAGCGAGCGCACCACTTCCCGGTTCCCCAGCGTCCCCAGGGCATCGGCGATGGCCCGACGGGCGGTCACGGGGAGGTTCTCCTGACGGAGCAGCGGCACCAGCTCCACCGCCACAGAGGGATCCCGCATCAGCCCGATGGCCAGCGCGGCCCGGGCCTGGATGAACGGATCCTCTGTGGGATCATGCAGGAGATCCAGCAGGACCCGCATGGCCGACGTGGCCTTCATCCCGCCCAGGGCCAGAGCGATCCGCTCCCGGATCGTGGAGTCCGTCCCGCGATCCTGAAGCATGGTCAGCAGTTCGGGCACCACCCGGCTCTCCCCGATCATGGCCAGCGCGTCCGGCACCAGTGCCCGCAGGGAGGGATGAACCTGGGGGTTCTTCAGGATCCGCAGCAGGAGCGGGACCGCGCGCCGATCCCGCAACAGACCCAGGGCCGCGATCGCCTGGCGCTGCAGGATGAGCCGGGAGAAATCCTCCTGAGCCCGCGTGGACAGGCCCGTCAACCGATCGATCCACCGAACCAGGAACGGCGGGAGGGTTTGAACCCACGCCCACACGGAATCCAGCGCGCGTCGCCAGCGGCTTTCCCGGAGAAAGCCCATAAGCCACGGGACAATGGAATGAAATCCCGCCTCGGCCAGGGTGTTCAGAAGGGCCGCCCGTAAACTGATGTCCAGATCGCGATCCTCAATCAGAGCCTGAAGGGTCTCTATCTGCCCGGGCTCGATCCAGGCACTGAGAACCCCAATGATCCGGCGCCGCAGCTCCACCGGCATGTTGGGATCACGGATCAATGGGATCAGCTCATCGACCAGGCGCGCATCGCCCAGAGCCCTGAGAGCCTCCAGAAGGGCCTCTCGAATGGCCGGGTTCAACCAGGGGAGGCCCAGGAGCTCCACCAGAGCCGGCCCCAGCGACCGGTCTCCCATCCGGGTGATCGCCATCATCACCTTGCGCCGGATCTCCACCGCCACGCTTTCATCCCCTACCAGATCCAGCAGATCCCGGGCCAGGGGAGGATCCCCCAGGCGACCCAGCTGTTCGGCGATTTGCTCCCGCACCAGCTCGGGGACGCGCGGATCCCGCAACGCCAGGGCCAGGAGCCCGGCGGCCCGGGTCCCCTGCTCCCGGGCCAGCGCCTCCACAATGAACCCGCGGGTCCCGGCAGGGAGATCCGACCGGCGGAGCTGATCCGCCAGCCACTCGATCTGGCCTGGGATCCGGGCCAGGATGGTAGCGGCCTCCTCCTGGAGGAACGCATAGGGAGTGGTCAGCAACAATGCGCGCAGACGCTCAACGATCGGATCCCGCAGCTCCACCTGCAGGTGTGGAGCTTCGATCAGACAGCGGCCGGCGAGACGGATCCTCGAATAGAAGAAGTCATCCTCGGAATCCAGCAGACGGGAAAAGAGCTCGCGAGCCATGGCCGGCTCCGCAAGGCCGGCAAACATCACCACCGCCTCATGCCAGTCCGGGTCATCGATCTGCCGCAGCAGCATCGCCCGCTGGCCCGGATTCGTCAGCGCCATACGAGCGCCCAGAGCGAACATGAAAGCCGGCCGCAGGAAGGCGAGCGCGGGGCCTGGAGTGACCAGCCCACAACGCTCCCGCAGCCAGGCGAGGGCCAGACGGACCTGGGCGGGCTCGAAGCGCCCATCCGATCGGAGCAGATCCGCCAGCCATTCCTCCGCCGATGCGGCGGGGAGGGAGGAGCGCCGCAACAGGAGCATCGCCCATGCCAGGTTCTCCAGCGCCGCGAGCTTCAGGGGAGCAGGGAGCGCTTCCTCCACCGGGAGGGCCTGTGGGCGATCCAGCAAAACCCCGATCAGCTGCGAATAGAGGATCGAGCGACGGGAAGGAAGGCCCCCGTGCTGGGCGAAGAGGGCGAGGAGGCCGGAAAGCAGCCAGGGGTTCCTCGCCAGCGCCATGCGCTCCGGATCCTCCTGAAGGGCCCGGAGGAACGCGCCAGGCCCTTCTCTGGCCCCGGTGAACCATTTCCCGGGCCCCGCCGCTGCCTGCCAGCGCTCCGCCAGGGCCAGGATCTGCTCCTCCGTCCACGGGTCGAGCGCGAAACTGTGAAACCCTCCCAGCTGGACCGCCTGCACAGCCCCTGCGGCGACGATCGAGCAACCGGTCCTCGCGGCCAGCCGCTCCAGCTCTTCCAGCAAAGCCGCTTCCCCATCCGTACGCTCGGTTTGCCCAAACCCATCCACCAGCAACGCGCATCGGCCCTGCTGAAGCCAGCGCTCCAGAATCTCCGCCGGGATCTGGAGGGCGCCACGGGTGGTGCGATACAGACTGTCGGCGAGCTGCTGGCTCAGCGGGACCTGAGGCCGGTAATGGGCGACCGGCAACCAGAAGGGGATCTGGTTCGTG
>BEHY01000028.1 GCA_002898735.1 Candidatus Thermoflexus japonica | reverse complement strand
CGACCTTTCGGCCAGAGGCCCGGGAGGCGACCTCCGTCCGCATCCAGGGGGAACCGTCCCTCCGCCTATCCTTCCAGTCGTCTAAAATATGGATTCACTCAGTCAACAATTCGGTTCGAAATTTTGCAAACCTTCTCTATCCATTTTAAGATTTCTGGCGCCTAAATCCTCATATAGCGCAAGAAACAACAACCCTCTCTGGGGTTTTTGCGGTTTAACAGGGGGGCCGCGTGACCGGATGCTCATGCTGGGACTTTTGGGCAAACATGCCGATCCCTCCTCACCTACACGGCGTAGCAGCACGGGAAGGGAGAAGGGGGAGAGGCAAGTTCTCGCGACGGTGCGGCTCTTCCCTTACGAGGAAGCTGGCCTTGCTTCCTATAGAAAGGGCTGGGCGGTAGGATCCAGCCTTTTTCAGGGCATGGGGGTTGAAACGATTCAAAACTTAGCGCAAGGGTGAAAATATGGCTGAAATCCCCCTCCATGACTTATGGCGCAGGCTGAAGGCTGGGGACTGGGTGGGTGGAATCACGGATCCGGCAGGCGGCTTTCTTCCGATCTGGAAAGCGTGGATTCGGGCAGCGGCTCAGGCCGGTTATCGTCTGGTCTACTTCCATCAGAACGGAACACTGGCGGAGGCTTTCCAGGCCCTGCCCGGGGTTGCCCGGATCGAGGCTCCCCGATGGCATCCCGGACTGAAATCCACCTTACGGGATCTCCTCTCCCCCGATCATCCGTTAGCAGTGGGCATATGGGAAGATCTGGGCGCTCTGCTGAACGAACCGGATCCTCAGGAGGCTCAGGAGATCCTGGAGACCCTGGATCAGATACGTCAGGAAGCTCCGGTCCTCTGGTTCACTCTGATCCGATGGGAGCCTCGGATCGTCCCCCTCTTCACACCCCCCGTGCCCCTGGCCTCCCTGCTGCTCCTGCCACTGATATCGGAGCCCGATCCGCTCCTGCTGATCTTGCAATTAAGATCATCCGATCTGGCCTTTGAGCCCGGCTATTATCGTATGCTCCTGGATTCGGAACCCCGGCTTGAGGCCCTAAGCGCCCATCGTCCATGGCTTCGGCTTGGGCTTCTAGAGCTGTTTAGGACGCTCCACCATCTCCGTTTCCACCAGCGCACACTGGAGGAGCGAATTGGCCTGGCCCAATCGCTCATTCAGAGGGCGGGCGAGGCGAGGGATCTAAATGGGTTCCTGGAATATTTGATTCGGGAGCTGGTGAACTTTCTCAGGGCGGATCGAGGGGCCATTACCCTGCAGGAGGGACCAGACCGGTTGCGCATTGTTGCCGAGTATCGGGCCATCGAGGGCCCATCCGTTCGGGGTCAGGTGATCGATCTGGCCCGGGATCCCCTATCCGCTCGTGTGGTGCGAACGCGGGAACCCATCGCTCTGTCCGCTCCCGAATCCATGGACGCCTTCGGTGCCTCCGCGCCCTTCATCCATCAGCTGGGGGTTCAATCCATTCTGATCACACCCATCGTCCTGGAAGAGCGGGTCATCGGGACGATCGGGCTAGACTATGTGCGAGCTCCTCGCCCCTTTGACCATGAGGAGATCCAGTTCATCCGGGCGATAGCCGCACAGGTGGCCCACGTCATCGAACGGTTGCAGGCGCTTGAAGAAAGCCAGCGGCGGGCCCGTCTCCTGGCCGTTCTGCATCGAATTCTCCAGCAGGCCACCGAGGCCGGGGACATGAACTCCTTTCTGAAGGACATCCTCCCCCAGATCCTCGAAGCTTTTGGGCTCCCCGTCGGAGGGATCTGGGTGGAACAGCAGATCATCGCCCATGGGATCGATCCGGAGCGCCTCGCTCAGATTCTCAGAAAAGTCATTGCTCAATGCTCGTTCGATCGAACCACAGCGATCGAGGATCTGACCCATTTCCCGCCTTTCCCTGGCCAGGATGCCATACGGGAGGCGGGGATCCGGGCCATCCTCTTCGCGCCGATTGGCTCGGGAAGCCAGCGGGTGGGCGCCCTGGTCATGGGAAGCCTGGCCCCTCATTTCTGGTCCTCTCCGGAGATCGCCATGGCCGAAGCCGTGGCGATGGAGATCAGTCGGGCCATCGAGCGCCGCTGGGCCTTCCGGAATCTGCGACTGCTGTATCGCCTGGCGGATGCGCTGACCAGCCTCCATCTTTCTGAAGCCATGCTGGTCCAGGCGCTGGAGGACTTCCGGTCGGAGCTCGACGCTCAGAGCGTATGCGCGTATCTGCGGGAGGAGAACGCCCCCTCCACGCTGGTCCGCATGGTCGGCGTCGGCCAGCCGGAAGTGTTCCCGGAACACATCCACCTGGAAGAGATCCCGCTCCTTCAACGGGTGCTTGGAGGAGAAGCGGTCTGGATCTCCAACCCGGCGGATCTTATGGGAATGCCCTTTCCATTTCGGACCCTGGTGGTCCTTCCTCTGACCAGCGATAGGGAAACCCTGGGGATCTTCCTGGTGGCCTGGGCGGCTCCCCGGTCATTTGATGCGGATCTCCGCCATATGCTGACCCGGGCAGCCGGGCTTCTGACGACCGGTGTCCTCAACCGGCGCCTATGGCGGCAGCTACAGGCCCATGCTCGCGAGCTGGAACTCCTCAGCCATTCCCTTCAGCAGGCCCTGGTGCTGCGGGAGCAGATGATCCAGAACGTCTCCCACGAGCTGCGCACACCCCTGGCGGTTCTCCAGGGATATCTCGAGCTGATGAAAGAGGAAGCCCTCGGTCCGCTGACCCCGGCGCAGCAGGAAGCCCTGGAGATTATGCGCCACCGCCTGGACATCCTGATCCGCTACGTGGAGCTCTTTCTGACCCTTCAGGAGATCCGGGCTGGCGCTCGATCCCTGAACGTGCTGGATCTCCGGGAGCTGATCCGGACCGCCTGCCGCGCCTATCAGACTCGTCTGGATCCCCAGCGCCATCGGCTGCAGGTTCACCTGCCGGATCATCCGGTATGGGTGCTGGGCGAGGGCCAGCCATTGCTCCTGGCTTTCTCCGAGCTTCTGGAGAACGCGGTGAAGTTTTCCCCCCGTGGGGGCACAATCCAGGTCTCCCTCTCGCTCCAGGGCCATGAGGCATGCATCCAGGTCCGTGATGAGGGGATCGGCATCCCACCGGAGGCACTCTCCCGCGTGTTCGAGCCGTTCTATCAGGTCGATGGGGGGACCACCCGCAAATTCAGCGGGATGGGAATTGGGCTGGCCGCCGTCAAACAGATCGCTGAAGCCCATCAGGGACGGGTGGAGATCGAAAGCGAGATCGGCCGGGGGACCTGCGTCACCATCTATCTACCTATCGTAATCCCTTAGGGGAGGCCCATGCCCGTTGCGACGAAGCCCGCGACCAGAGGGGATAGGCCCAGTCCCAATGCCCCGATGCGAAATCCCCTGGGGGAACTCCAGGTGATAAAAGGCACCCTCTCGACCTGATGGTCGATATCCCCTTTCCCGTCCTACCGGGTGTATACTTGGCAGAAATAAAGTTGATCATGATGAACCTTCTCCGCCCTCTGGGGGCGGATGCATTCCGGAACGGATGGAGGCTTCCCATGGCTCGACCGATGGTAACGGTGGATGGGAACGAGGCCGCGGCCAACGTGGCCTATCTGCTCAGCGAGGTCATCGCCATCTATCCCATCACCCCTTCCTCCCCGATGGGGGAACTGGCCGACGAGTGGGCGGCGAAAGGACGCCCCAACCTGTGGGGGACGGTGCCGAAGGTGATCGAGATGCAGAGCGAGGGCGGGGCCGCCGGGGCGATCCACGGGGCGATCCAGACCGGCGCCCTGGCCACGACCTTCACAGCCTCCCAGGGCCTGCTCCTGATGATCCCCAACATGTATAAAATCGCCGGGGAGCTCACCCCCCTGGTGATCCACGTGGCCGCCCGCACCATCGCCACGCACGCCCTCTCCATCTTCGGCGATCACAGCGACGTGATGGCCGCCCGCCAGACCGGGTTCGCCATCCTGGCCTCGGGTTCCGTCCAGGAGGCCCAGGATCTGGCCCTCATCGCCCACGCGGCCACCCTGGAATCGCGCGTCCCCTTCCTCCACTTCTTCGACGGCTTCCGGACCTCCCACGAGATCAACAAGATCGAGCTGCTCACCCCCGAGGATCTGCGGGCGATGATCGATGAGGAATGGATCCGCGCCCATCGGGCCCGGGCCCTCTCACCCGATCATCCCTTCATCCGGGGCACCGCCCACAACCCGGACACCTACTTCCAGGCCCGGGAGGCGGCCAACCCCTACTACCTGGCCTGCCCCACCATCGTTCAGAACGCCATGGACCGCCTGGCCCGTCTGGTCGGGCGCCACTACCATCTCTTCGACTATGTGGGGGATCCCGAGGCCGAGCGGGTGATCGTGCTCATGGGCTCGGGGGCGGAGGTGGCCCACGAGACGGTGGAATATCTCAACGCCCGGGGCGAGCGCGTGGGGGTGGTGAAGGTGCGCCTCTACCGCCCCTTCTCGACGGAGCACTTCATCCGGGCTCTGCCCCCCACGGTCCGGGCCATCGCCGTGCTGGATCGGACGAAGGAGCCAGGGAGCGCCGGGGAGCCCCTCTACCTGGACGTGGTGACCGCGGTGGCAGAGGCCATGGCCTCGGGGATCGCGCCGTTCCGCCAGATGCCGCGGATCATCGGTGGGCGCTACGGTCTCTCCTCCAAGGAGTTCACCCCGGCCATGGTCAAGGCCGTCTTCGATGAGCTGGCGAAGGACCGGCCGAAGAACCACTTCACCGTGGGGATCTACGACGATGTGACCCACACCAGCCTGGAGTTCGATCCGGACTTCTTCATCGAGAGCCCCGAGACGGTGCGCGCGGTTTTCTACGGCCTGGGGGCTGACGGCACGGTGAGCGCCAACAAGAACTCCATCAAGATCATCGGGGACGAGACCGATTACTACGCCCAGGGATACTTCGTGTATGACTCCAAGAAGTCCGGATCGGTAACGGTTTCGCACCTCCGCTTCGGCCCCCGGCCCATCCGTTCCTCCTATCTGATCCGCCGCGCCAGCTTCGTGGCCTGCCATCAGTTCAGTTTCCTGGAGCGGATGGATGTGCTCCAGGTCGCCGAGCCCGGGGCGGTCTTCCTGCTCAACAGCCCCTATGGGCCGGACGAGGTCTGGGATCACCTCCCCCGCTCGGTCCAGCAGGCGATCATCGAGAAGAACCTCCGCTTCTACGTGGTGGACGCTTACCGGATCGCGCGGGAGCACGGGCTGGGGCCGCGCATCAACACCATCCTGCAGACCTGCTTCTTCGCCCTGACGAACATCCTCCCCCTGGAGCAGGCGGTGGCGAAGATCAAGGAGGCCATCGTCAAAACCTACGGCAAGCGGGGCGAGGCCATCGTGGAGAAGAACTTCGCCGTGGTGGACGCGGCCCTGCAACACCTGCACGAGGTGAAGGTGCCCGGCCGGGTCACCAGCACCTTCGACCGCCGGCCACCGGTGCCGCCCGAGGCCCCGGAGTTCGTGCAGCGGGTGACGGCCCGGCTCCTCGCCGGGGAAGGGGATCTGTTGCCGGTGAGCGCCTTCCCGCCGGATGGGACCTGGCCGAGCGGAACCACGAAGTGGGAGAAGCGGAACATCGCCCAGGAGATCCCGGTCTGGGAGCCGGATCTGTGCATCCAGTGCGGCAAGTGCGTGATGGTCTGTCCGCACTCGGTGATCCGGGCCAAAGTCTACGACCCGGCCCTCCTGGCCGATGCGCCGCCCACCTTCAAGCACGCCCCGGCCCGCTGGCGGGAATTCAAGGATATGGCTTACACCATCCAGGTGGCTCCGGAGGACTGCACGGGCTGCGCCCTGTGCGTAGAGGTCTGCCCGGCGAAGGACAAGTCCGATGTGAGTCGCAAGGCCATCAACATGCGTCCGCAGGCCCCGCTGCGGGAGGCCGAGCGCCGGAACTGGGAGTTCTTCCTCCAGCTCCCCGAGGTGGACCGGCTGCGGGTCAACATCAGCCAGGTGAAGGATGTGCAGCTGCTGGAGCCGCTGTTCGAGTTCTCGGGCGCCTGCGCCGGCTGCGGGGAGACGCCTTACCTCTCCCTGCTCACCCGGCTGTTCGGCGACCGGCTGGTGATCGCCAACGCCACCGGGTGCTCCTCGATCTACGGCGGCAACCTCCCCACCACGCCATGGACCTACAACCGGGAGGGGCGCGGGCCGGCATGGTCGAACTCCCTGTTTGAGGACAACGCGGAGTTCGGTCTGGGGATGCGCCTGAGCCTGGACCAGCAACGGGAATATGCACAGGCGCTCCTGAAGCGGCTCAGCGCCCAGATCGGCGAAGCCCTGGTGGAGGAGCTGCTGAACGCCGATCAGTCCACTGAGGCCGGGATCCGGGCGCAGCGGGAGCGGGTGGGGCTGCTGAAGGCCCGCCTCCGGGAGCTGCCCGATTCCCCCGAGGTCCGCGACCTGCTCGCCGTGGCGGACGCCCTGGTGCGCAAGAGCGTGTGGATCATCGGGGGCGACGGCTGGGCCTACGACATCGGCTACAGCGGCCTGGACCACGTGCTGGCCTCGGGCTACGATGTGAACATCCTGGTGCTGGACACCGAGGTCTACTCCAACACCGGAGGCCAGATGTCCAAGGCAACTCCGCGAGGCGCGGTGGCCAAGTTCGCAGCAGGGGGCAAGCGGGGGCCCAAGAAGGACCTCGCCCTGATGGCCATGACGTATGGCCATGTCTACGTCGCCCGTGTGGCCATGGGGGCCAACGACACCCACACGATCAAGGCCTTCCTGGAGGCCGACTCCTACGAGGGGCCGTCCCTGATCATCGCCTACAGCCACTGCATCGCCCACGGCTACGACATGCGCTATGGGATGGAGCAGCAGAAGCGGGCGGTGCTCTCGGGCTACTGGCCGCTGATCCGCTACGACCCGCGGCGGCTGCGGGAGGGCCTCAATCCGCTCCAGATCGACTCCAGGCCGCCGAGCATCCCGCTGTCCCAGTATATGTATAACGAGACCCGCTTCACGATGCTGCTCCACAGCCGACCGGAGATCGCCGAGGAGCTGCTGGAGGAGGCGGAAGCCGACATCCGCTTCCGCTGGCGGGTCTACGAAGCCCTGGCCCAGATGCAGCTCAATGGGCGCAACGGGGGCAGCCCCTCCGCCCCATAGCGACGCTTCTTCCCGGGGACCGGGCCGGCCGCCAGAAGCGGCCGGCCCGGCCTCGAAGGCGAACCGCCCGATCCGGAGGACTTCCCATGGTCGATCTCTCCACCCGTTATCTGGGCATGCGCCTGAAAAACCCTCTCATTGCCTCCTCCTCACCCCTGACCGAGGATCTCGACACGCTCCGCCGGCTGGAGGAGGCAGGGATCGCCGCCGTGGTGCTGCCTTCGCTCTTCGAGGAGCAGATCACCCGGGAGAGCGAGATGCTGGATTATGGGCTCTCCTACGGCGAGGAGAGTTTTGCAGAGGCCCTGCGCTACTTCCCGGACCTGCAGGATTACAATATGGGACCCCAGGGCTATCTGGAGCACATCCGTCGGGCGAAGGCGGCCCTCTCCGTCCCGGTCATCGCCAGCCTCAACGGCGTCACCACCGGTGGATGGATCCGCTACGCCCGCTGGATCGAGGAGGCGGGGGCGGATGCCCTGGAGCTCAACCTCTATTACCTGCCCACCTCCCCGGAGGAAACCAGTCAGGCGGTAGAGGAAAGCTATCTTCAGCTGGTGCGGGACGTGGTGGCCTCCGTGCGCATCCCGGTGGCCTTAAAGCTGAGCCCCTATTTCAGCTCCCTGCCCCATATGGCGAAACGGTTCGAAGAGGCCGGGGCGTCCGCGCTGGTGCTGTTCAACCGGTTCTATCAGCCGGATATCGACCTGGAGACGCTGGAGGTGATCCCCAACCTGGTGCTCAGCACCTCCCATGAGCTCCGCGAGCGCCTGCGCTGGGTGGCCATCCTCTATCCTCAGGTGCGGCTGGACCTGGCGATCACCGGCGGCATCCACACGGCCGAGGATGTGCTGAAGGCGATGATGGTCGGGGCGAAGGCCGTGACCATGGCCTCCGCCCTGCTGCGTCACGGCCCCGAGTATGTGCGGCAGCTCCTGGAGGATATCCGCCGCTGGATGGAGGAACACGAATACGTTTCGATCGAGCAGATGCAGGGGAGCATGTGTCGCCAGCGGGTCGCCAACCCTGCCGCCTACGAGCGGGCGAATTATATGCGAGTGTTGAGCTCCTTCGAGTGGCAGCCGTCCCGGAAACCTCATCGGCAATAAAATCCGTGGCTTACACCGTCGAGCCTGAGCCAGGAAGACAGAATAGCCTCCCAGGCCCTCATGAGGAGGCCAACGACATCACTTCAAGGGGGTGGGCAGCCTCGCTGCCCACCCCCTTCTTCCCTTAGAAACGCTCGGGGAATGAATCCCTGTGAGGGGATCATCGAAGCAGTTCCCGCAAGCGCTCCGCCAGCACCCGGGCGATCTCCTCAGGGGTGCCTTCCAGCCGGATGCGTTTCCGCTCGCGGGAGGGCGCCTGGGCCAGCCCGGAGACCTGGGTCGGGGACCCCGCTGTTCCCACGAAGGTTTCATCGACTTCGAGATCCGACGCGCTCCAGACGGTCACTCGCTCGGGGGCAAAAGCCCATGGCTTGAGCCGGTAGTCCATAAAGCGGGGCTCGTTGCAACCCGTCTTGACGGAGATAACCGCAGGCAGCGGAACTTCCAGGATCTCATACCCGCCCGGGCGCTCCCGCCGCCCGCGCACCACCCGGCGCATGGGATCCAGCTCCACGCGGGTAACCAGGGTGATCTGGCTGAAATCCAGCCACTCCGCCAGGCCCGGCGGCACCTGCCCCGTCGCCCCATCGGAGGATTCCTCCCCACAGAACACCAGATCCACCGGGCCCAGTTTCTGGATCCCTCGAGCCAGCGTGTAGGTAGTGGCCAGCGTATCCGCCCCGCCGAACTTCCGATCGCTGAGCAGATAGATGTGATCGGCGCCCATCGCAAGGCCTACCCGAAGGTAGGGCTCGAAAAACGGAGGTCCCATCGAGAGGATCGACACCCGCCCACCGAAACGATCTTTCAGCTGAAGGGCCATCTCCAGGGCGTTCATATCCGGCGGATTGATCTCCGAGCGGGCCCCCGCCCGATCCAGGCGCCGCGTCTCCGGGTCCACCCGGACCTCCTCCGGCTTGGGCACCACCTTCATGCAGACGACGAAGTGCCATTCCCGCCCATCCGGGCTCATCCCTGTCGGCCACATCGTTTCCTCCCCCGAAAGGCCGCCTTCTGCATCCCCTTCGAGAACCCCTGTCATCGGGCCTGAATCCGGAAAGGCTGGAGGGTCCCTGCCCTTTTCCCCACCCCTCGTGGCCCATAGAGCTACGGAGGGGAGCGGGACCGAGCGTTGCGCGCCCGGGTCAGCCTCATGATCTCTTCCCGTCAGGCCATCACCCGCTCCGCCCGCAGGGCCTCAATCAGGGCAGGGATCACCTGGAGAGCATCGCCCACGACGCCGTAATCGGCGAACTCGAAGATCGGCGCCTCCGGATCCGTGTTGATGGCGATCACCGTGCCCGCGTTCTGGATTCCCACCACGAACTGAAAGGCACCGCTGGCCCCGCACACCAGGGCAACCTTCGGCCGGCATACCACGCCCGTCTGGCCCACCTGACGCTCCCGGTCGATCCAGCCCTCATCCACCGGCGGGCGGGTCGCTCCCACCTCTCCACCCAGTAACGAGGCCAGTTCCTGGAGCAAATCGAACCGGCCGTGGATCCCTCGCCCGCCGACCACCAGCACCGGGGCCTGGGTGAGATCCACCCCCCGGCCAACCACCCGCTCGACCACGCGCGTGCGAAGGGCCTCCGGATGCAGGTCCACCTCCAGGGGGATCACCACCCCGGTTCGCCCGCGTTGGGGGGTCGCCAGCGGGAAAACCCCCGGGCGCACTGTAGCCATCTGCGGGCGATGGTTCGGCATCGTGATCAGGGCCACGATCCCTCCGCCGAACCCGGTGACCTCCCCGATCAGCACACCCCCCTTCTCCAGATCCAATCGCAGGTCTGTGCAATCGGCCGTCAGCCCGGTCCGCAATCGAACCGCCAGACGCCCGGCCAGGTCTCGCCCATTAGGGGTGGCACCACACAGGAAGACGCTGGGACGCCCCCGAAGGATCGCCTGGAAAGCGATGGCGGTGTGGGCCTCTACGGTGAACGGCTCGAGCAGCGGATGATCCGCCACCCACACCTCGTCCGCGCCCCATGCGAAAGCGTCCTCTACCATGGGTTCTACCCTGTGACCCAGGAGCAAACCGGCTACCCGCCAGCCCGCGGCATCCGCCAGGGCCCGCGCCTTGGAGAGCAGCTCCAGCGAGACCCGCTCCAGCGCCCTCTGCTCATGTTCCAGGTAAATCCAGAAGGCCGACTGCGCCTCCTCTGGACCATAAAGCGAGGCTGCCATCTGTCGCTCCCCCGAAAACAGATGAGGACCCGCGCCGTTGCACTTTGAATCCGGAAGACGGGATAGCGGGGCCAGGCCGGCCACCAGAGCTTCCAGAACGAGAGGCAACCACCCCCTACACGGCCATGGCGGCGATCTCCGCCACATCCAGAACCCGAAGCCCCGCAACGCCCATCCCCCTCAGGCTGTCCTCCAGGCAGGCCATGCAGAAAGGACATGCCGTGACGAGCACCTGGGCCCCGGTCTCCAGCGCCTCCTGGATCCGGAGGTCGGCGAAGCGCTCCCCCACCCGGGTTTCCAGCCACATCCGTCCCCCGCCGCCTCCGCAGCAGAGGGCATCCGGGCCGAAGTGGGCCATCTCCACCCGCTCCAGCCCCGGGATGGCGTCCAGGACACGCCGTGGGGCTTCATACTCGCCGCCCCGGCGGCCCAGATAGCACGGATCGTGATAGGTCACCCGAAGCCGGACCTCCCGCGAAAACCGCAGGCGGCCTTCCTCCAGTAGCCGCGCCAGATACTGGGTGTAGTGATAAGGACGGAACCCGGCCTGGAAGCGCGGATAATGGTTCTGGAACGCTTCGTAACAATGGGGCGAGGTGGTGATCAGCTCCTGAACCCCCGCATCGGCGAAGAGCTTCGCGTTGTTCTGGGCGATCTCATAGAAATACGGGCGATGTCCGAGGCTCTTCACCGCCTCCCCACAACAGGGCTCATCGTTCCCCAGGGTTCCGAAGCGGACACCGGCGGCGCGAAGAAGCTGCACAAGGGCCCGGGCGACCTTCTGGGCCCGCCGATCATACACGGAGGTGCAGCCGACATAATAGAGGATCTCATGCTGCTCCGGATCGAAGCGGGGGACCTCCAGATCCCGAGCCCATCGGCTGCGGTAAGAGGGAGGCTGGAACCAGGGGTTGTTGTTCCAGTAAACCGACCAGAGGACAGAGGACAGACCCCGGGGAACCGTGCGCTGCTCCCAGGCACGCTCTCGCAGGCTCTGGAACACCTCGGAAACCGGGACGCCGCGGGGACATAGGGCTTCGCACTGGCCACAGGCAGCGCAGAGCCAGAGGCTCTCATCGCCATCCAGGAGGCCCACCTGAGCCCGACGCATCATGGTCCGGACAGAGAACGGTTCGCGGCGGACGAGGCCCCAGGGGCAAGCCGCCGTGCAGACCCCACACTGGTAACAAAGGGCCATTGCCCCCCGCGTCTCCTGGAACAGGCGCTCCCACAACGCTTCGTCAGGGGTCAGGACCATCGGCTCCTGCATCACTCGCCTCCTGCCGTCTCTGCGGGCTCGACCGCCCGCTCCGGGGCCGGGACCGCTTCCCCACGCAGCTTGCGAACATAACGGCGAACCACTTCGTCCATTTCCTTAAGCTTCTCCGCGAACTCCTTGCCCTCCGCCGCCGAGATCCACCGCAGCTGCAACCGCTCCGGCTCAATCCCCATTCGTGCGAACTTCCGCTGCCAGTACTGGAACCGCTTCCAGGTCTGCCGGTTGGCGTAGTTGTAATGGCAGTCTGAACCGGTCTCCGTCAACCGGCAGCCGGTGATCAGGACCGCGCCCGCCCCTTTCTCAAAGGCACGGGCGATGAAGTCCTCCTCAAACCGCCCGGAGCACATCGTCCGGATAATTCGGGAGGAAGGCGGATACTGTCGCTTCTCGATCCCGGCCAGATCGGCCCCGGCATAGGAGCACCAGTTACAGGTGAATACGATGCACTTCTCCTCGGGCCGCTCAGCCAGAGCCGCATCGATCTGGGCCAGGATCTGCTCTTTGGTGAAGAAGGGCATGATGATCGCATCCGTCGGGCACTCCGCCGCGCAGGTCCCGCAGCCCATGCAGGCGGCCTCGAGGATGCGCACCTTCCCGACCTTGACCGGCCCGGTGGGCTCAATGGCATTGAAGGGGCAGACCTTCACACAGCGCATGCAGCCGATGCATTTCTCCAGATCCACTCGCGCGGTCAGCGGCTCCTTTTCGATCACCCCCCGAGCCAGCAGGGCACCTGCCTTGGCCGCGGCCGCCAGGCCCTGGGCGATCGCCTCCCGCACATCTTTGGGGCCCTGGGCCGTGCCCGCCAGATAGATGCCCTGGGTGGCCGTCTCCGCCGGGCCCAGTTTGGGATGCAGCTCCATCAGGAAGCCGTCCTCACTGCGGGAGAGCCGGAGCTGTTCGGCCAGGCCATCCACCGCCGGGCGCAGGCCAACCACCAGGACCAGCAGATCCGTCGGGAGGCGGAGATAGCTTTGCAGGAGATGATCGTAGAAGATCACATGGCCGTCCTCGAAGGTGATGGCCTCCTGAGGTGGGCGATCCGGATCGTAACGGAAGAACTGGACGCCCTCCCGCATCGCCTGCTCGTAGAGCTCCTCCGCGTTTCGGCTGTAGGTGCGGATATCCCGGTAAAGCACCCGGACCTTCTTGCCCATCCGCCGCAGCCGCAGGGCCTGGCCGATCATCGAGGCGCAGCAATAGCGAGAACACCCCATGTTCCCCTGCCGGGAGCCCACGCAACTCACGAAGGTGATCCGCTCGGCCTCCACCGCCCCGCGCTGGAGCATCGCCTCCAGCTCCAGGTTGGTGATGACCCGCGGATGGGATCCGTAACCGAACTCCGTGGGCCGATAAGGCTCGGCCCCGGTGGCCATCACAATGGCCCCAACCTGGAGAGTGGTGCCGTCGCTGAGGCGCGCCTGGAAATTGCCCACCACCCCGCCGATCGTTTCGATCTCCTTCCCCAGATGCACCCGGACCCCGCTCTGGAACAGCTCCCGCTTCTTCGCCTCGACCAGCTCCCGCGCCTTCAAGCCGGAGGGGGAGAGCTCGTCCAGCTGGTTGAGCAATCCGCCGAGCTCGTGGCTGCGCTCCACCAGGTGGGTCTCAAATCCCTGACGGGCCAGGGCGACCGCCGCGGTCATCCCGGCGATTCCCCCGCCGATCACCAGCGCCCGCTGAGTCAGGGGGAGCTGGGAGGGCTCTCCCGGCGTCAGGCGACGGGCCTTCTCCACGGCCATCCAGACCATGTCCATCGCCTTGATGGTGGCCGCCTCCCGATCCGCCTTATGCACCCAGGAGTCCAGGTTGCGGATATTGGCCATCTCCAGCAGATAAGGGTTCAGACCTGCCCGCTGGAGCACGCCCCGAAAGATCGCCTCATGGGTCCGGGGCGAGCACGCCGCCACCACCACGCGGTTGATCCGTTCCCGGCGGATGGTCTCCTCGATCTCCTTCTGGGTGTTCCCCGCACAGGAGAACATCTGATGAGTGGCGTAGACCACATCGGGGAGCGTTTTGGCGAACTCCACCACCCGCTCCACATCCACCACGCCGGCGATGTTGCTGCCGCAGTGGCACACGAACACCCCCACCCGCGGCGTCTCGATGTCCTGGATGGGCTCAACCCTGGGGGGCTCCGGCCAGTGACGACGGGTGAGATGGCCCAGCGCCAGGGCCGCCGCCCCGCTCCCCTCCGAGACGCTGTCCGGGATGTCTTTGGGGCCGGTGGCGCAGCCCGCCGCATAGATGCCCGGCCGCGTGGTCCGCACCAGACCGCCCTCGCTCTCCACCGCCCGGATGAAACCGTCCTCATCCAGCTCGATGCCCAGCCGCTGGGCCAGCTCGGCCAGGCCATCCGGCGGGGAGACCGCCGTGGCCAGGACCACCATATCATAATCCTCGGAGACCCGAACGCCACGCTCGGTATCCTCATAGACCACCCGAATCCGCCCATCCCCGTTCGGCCCGATGCGAGCCGGCCGCCCCCGGACAAACCGCGCGCCCGCCTCCAGGGTCCGGGCCCAGAAGCCATCGAATCCCTTCCCATACGCCCGGATATCCATGTAGAGGACGGTCACCTGGGGGATTCCGTGGTCGATGGCCTGATAGGCATGCTTGATGGAATACATACAGCAGATACGGGAACAATGGCGGAAGAACCGGCGATCCCGGGAACCCACACAAAGAACGAACAGGATGTTGTGAGGATGCTCGCCGTTCGAGGGGCGCAGGATCTCGCCGCCCGTCGAGCCGGCGGAGGTCAGCAAACGCTCGAACTCCAGGGCCGTCAGGATATCGGGATGGGTGCCGTATCCGAACTCCCGCAACAGCCGCGGGTCGATGGTTTCATACCCCACGGCCACGATGATCGCCCCCACGCGGCGGACCAGGCGTCGCTCCCGGGGCATCAGGAAATCGATGGCCCCCGGCTGACAGGCGTTGACACAACGATGGCAGGGCAGGTAGTGCGGCGGATCGTTCAGACAGTGCTCGATGTCGATGACATAGGCGCCGGGAACCGATTGAGGGATCGGCGTATAGATCGCCTTGCGGGCCGCCATCCCGGCATCGAACTCGTTCGGGAGGACCACCGGGCAGACGTTCACGCACTCCCCACAGCGGGTGCACTGGTCGGTCACAAAGCGGGCCCGCTGGCGGATGGTTACCTGGAAATCCCCGGCGTGGCCCTCCACCCGTTCCACCTCCGCAAGAGTGAGCACCTCGATGTTGGGGTGGAGACCCACCTCAGACATCTTGGGGGCCTCAATGCAGATGGAGCAATCCAGGGTGGGGAAGTTTTTATCCAGGATCGCCATTTTCCCGCCGATGGTGGGTTCCCGCTCCACCAGCACCACCCGCGCGCCCGCGTTGGCCAGATCCAGCGCCGCCTGGATCCCCGCGATCCCTCCGCCGATGACGAGGACCGAATCGCTCATCGCCTTCGCTCCCCTGCCGGTTCTTCCATCAGGTCAGGCACTTATGCCGATGGGCTCCGATAGGAAGCTACCGCGAGGCTTTGCGCATACTCGTAGCCGGTCGCGAAAGCCCTCCGGTTCAACGGCACCAGCCGGGGGGCCAGGGTCGTTTCGATCGCCTTCTCCACAGACTCCCGCTTCACCAGCCCGGAGACAGCTGTGAAGAACCCCAGGATCACCATATTGGCCACGATGCGCCGCCCCAGTTCCTCCGCCAGCCGGGTGGCCGGGATCCGCAAGGGTCGATCCTCCGGCCACGGCTGGACCAGATCTTCCTCAATGATGATCAGGGCATCCGGCTTCGCCGTCGGGCGGAACCGCGTATAAGCTTCCTGGGAGAGGAGGATCAGAACGTCGGGCTCCAGGACGAAGGGGTAATCGATGGGCTCATCGGAGACCACCACGTTGGAGCTGGAGGAGCCTCCCCGGGCCTCCGGGCCATAGGACTGGGTCATCACAGCCTCCAGGCCCTCATAGACCGCGAAGGCCTTGCCGAGGATGTAGCCTGCCAGCACCACCCCCTGCCCCCCGAAACCGGCGATCCGGATCTCTTTCCGCATCGGATCCTCCCGTTCAGGCCGCGCCATCCACGCGCTTGCTCAGCCCTTCGATGTCAGACGTATCGGCTGGAAGACCTCTCGCTCGCGATCCACGAACCGCCCCACGTAGATCGGGCGCTCTTCCCGGAGATCCACCTCCAGGGCCTCCCAGGGGACCTCCTCCGGGACCCGGTAAACCAGCTGGCTGCGGCGGCGATAGATCCGCATCTCCTCCACCCCATCCTCGATATCGTTCGGCCTTCCGAAGCCCACCGGGCATGGGGCGAGGACCTCGATGAACGTGAACCCCGGTTTCCGGAAGGAATACAGGATGTCCTGCTTGATCTGGCGGACATGGAGGGTGGTCCATCGGGATACGAACACCGCCCCGGCGGCCGCCAGAAGATAGGGGAGATTGAAAGGATGCTCCGGGTTCCCGTAAGGAGTGGTGGTGGTCCGGGCGCCCAACGGCGTGGTGGGGCCCACCTGCCCGCCGGTCATGCCGTAGTTGAAGTTATTGATGCAGATCACCTTGATGTCCACATTGCGCCGCGCGGCATGGATGAGGTGGTTCCCGCCGATCGCGGCCAGATCCCCATCCCCACTGAACACCGTCACCGTCAGCTCCGGCTTCACCAGCTTTATACCGATGGCGAAGGGGATCGGACGCCCATGGGTGGCGTGGTATGAATCCAGGTTCATATAGCCGGGGACGCGGGCGGTGCAACCAATGCCCGAGACCACCACATGGCGTTCCACCGGGATGCCCGACTCCAGGATGGCCTGGGCGTAGCAGCGCATCACGATCCCGATGCCACACCCCGGGCACCAGATATGCGGCATGCGATCCCGGCGGATCAGATCATCCAGCGGATGTTTTTCCGCCACCAGCGCGTGAGCCATGGAACGCCACCTCCCGGATGGCCTGGAGGATGGGATCCGGCGGGATCATCGCCCCGCCCGCGTGGAAGACACCCTTTACCGGCTGGGAAACATAGCGCTCAACCTCGCAGATCATCTGGCCCAGGTTCATCTCCGCCACAATGAACACTTCCGCCTGCCGGGCCAGCTCCCGCACCACATCCGCGGGGAACGGCCAGAGGGAGATCAACCGGAGCAGCCCGGCCGGGATCCCCATCCGGCGGGCGTCGGCCACCGCCCGCCGGGCCGAGCGGGCCGTGCATCCGTAGGAGATCACCACGATCTTCGCGTCGTCGAGAGCATAGGCGTCATAGCGGATCATCTGCGAGGCGTTCCGGCGCACCTTCTCCACCAGCCGGGAGACCAGGCGATGGTGGGTCTCCGCCGACATGTCCGGATAGCCCCGCTCATCATGGGTCAGGCCGGTAAAATGCACCCGATAACCTTCCCCCGCATGCGCCATGGGGGGGACCAGATCCTCGTCCTCGATGGCAAAAGGCCGGAAGCCATCGCCCGCCGGGTAGCGGGGACGCTTGCGCTCCCAGCGGGGGATCTGATCCTCCGGCGGGATCACCACCCGCTCGACCATGTGGCCGACCACCTCATCGGCCATCACCATCACCGGGATCCGGAAGCGATCGGCCACGTTGAAAGCCAGGATCGTGAGGTCGAACATCTCCTGAGGAGACCAGGGAGCATAAGCGGCGATCTCGTAATCCCCGTGGGAGCCCCAGCGGGCCTGCATGACATCCGCCTGACCCGGAAGGGTGGGAAGACCGGTGGAGGGGGAGCCACGCTGGACGTCGACGATCACGCATGGGATCTCCATCATGGCCGCCAGGCCTATGCTTTCCATCATCAGGCTGAAACCAGGCCCGGAGGTCGCCGTCATCGCCCGCGCGCCCGCCGCGGAGGCCCCGATCACCGCCACAATGCTGGCGATCTCATCCTCCATCTGAATGAACACCCCACCCACCTCCGGGAGGCGCTGGGCCAGGCGCTCCGCGATCTCCGTGGAAGGGGTGATGGGATAGCCCGCGAAGAAACGGCAGCCTGCTGCGATCGCCCCTTCGGCACAGGCATGGTCGCCGTGCATGAAATGAACGCCTGTCAACACCCCCCGGCCCTTCATGCCGAATCCACCTCGACGGTGAAAATGGCGAATTCGGGGCAGACCATCATGCAGAACTCGCAGTGGACACAGGCGTTCTCCTTCCCGGGCGCGATCTCAGGGTAGTGATAACCCCGGGCGTTCATTTCGCGGGACATGCGGAGGACCTGCTGGGGACAGAACTCCACACACATCTGGCAGCCCTTGCACCGGTCCGGGATGAGATACACCTGGCCTCGCGGGATCCGAACCTGGGTCAGGTTTATCGGCTGCCGAGCATACACCCGCATGGTCGCCCCCAAAGACCATCAGGCGGGGCGGCTCTGCGCAGCGTTGAGGGATGAGGTGGGCGACGATGGGCTTCGATCGTTCCGCGCCCAACCGTCCGGATCGGGATGAGGAGGAAATTTGTGCCTCAGTTCCCACCTTAAAAAAATGACAATCCGGATTGTAGTAATTTTTATCAGCGAATTCGTGTGACAACTGTCACAAAGAAGGGGCCAGGAGGTTGTTTTCGGGAAGCCTTGACGAGGTTAAGTTAAGTAAGAGGTGGTTGGATTCGCTTCTGAAGCCCTCCTCCTGGGGGCTCCCCTTCGCCGACCTCCCGATGGGAGCGGCCATCAGGATGAACGCCTGACAGGATGGCGTCCCGGAAGGCCGACGGCCGATCGGCGCAAAAGGCGGCGGAGGAGCCGCCCGCTGAGGAGGCCCAGGGGGGAGCCCCCAGGAAAGCCGGATGACGGTGCGCCGTTGTCCTACACCGTGAGGCGCACCGTCAGAATCTCCTTCGGCCGCACCGGAACCCGGAGGTGCGCACCGTCCGGCTGGAGCGGCTCCCGGGGCGTTTCCATCAGATCGGCCCGCCAAGCCTCCCGGATCGAACGCCAGAGGGTCAGGCGGACCTCCAGGGGTTGCTCCGAGGCGTTGTAGCCCCGCACGATCAGCCCTTCCCCTTCCTCCGGGGCCTTTACCGCCGTCAGGATGAACGCGGGGGGTTCCACCTGGATGAACGGCCGTTCCCGAAGCTGTCCGGGCCCGGCCGCCGCCATAGGGGGCGCCAGGAACCGCTGGGCCTCCCGGATGGCCTCCCAGCGATCCAGGAACGGGATCAGGCTGTAACGGAAGGTCCAGCGCCCGATCATCTGCGCGGCGGGCGTGGGCAGCGGCGGCCCGGCGTGGCCCCGGCGGGAACGCAGATCCCCTCGCGATAGCCAGCCCACACACCGCAACAGGGTGAGGACCAGCTCCACCTGTCCTTCGGGATCCTTCCGCGCCTCGATCTCCGGAAGGCCCTGGTTCGCCACCAGGAATCCTCCGGACCCGTCCTCCACGAAGGCGAAGGCCTGCTGGGGTGCCGTGGGAACCGGCTGCTCCACCCAGGTCTCATCCGGTGTGATCGCCAGACCCACCGGGCGAACCACGGTATCGAAGGCGCCCTCCGTCACCCAGACCTCCGACCGGATCCCGGTGGGGAAGACCACGCGCAGCCGATGATCGGTGGCCGGATTCTCGACCGTCGTCTCCAGATCCACCCGGGGAACTCCCGGCCGGAGCCAGGCCCGCACCGTGATCGGCAGCGGACGGGTTTCCCCGGATCGCCCCCTCCCATCCGGGCGCAGGCCGGCCGGGATCTCATACCGCAGCTTCACCTCCAGACACTGCCCCAGCGGCCCTTCCTCCCACGCCCGGGCCCGCGGCGGCTCCGCCGGCCGGTCCACCCGCTGGTCCTCCGCCGGAGGCTCATAGTTGTAAACATCCCCGGCATCCCCTTCATCCTCCAGCCGGTTCAGGCCGGACCAGCGCCGTCCGGTCCTCCGATCCTCCAGATCGAAGGTCCCATCCTTCAGGTTCACCGTCAGCCGGAAGAACTCGTTTTCGATGGCCGGCTCCTCCCGCGGGCGCCGCGGGATCCGCCGCGGCTCGCCCGGGACGATCTGCAGCCGATACGGTTGAAAGCCCACCCCGGGAAGCTGCGAGGCCTCAAAGACCCAGCGGGAGGACCCTCCCATGACCGCGGATACCGACCACGGCGTGGAGATCGTCGGCTGCGTTTCCTGGAGCCGGCGGCCGACCTCGAACACCGAGGAGATCATGCGGTGATCCATATCCGCGGAAGCATCCGCCCACTCCACCCAGATCCGCCGTCCCGACAGATCCACCCACACGCGCCTGGCGGCATATCGCCCGACGTGGATCCAGAGCAGCCGGCTCAGGAACTCCACCCACTCCCCGGGGCTCACCACCCAGCGGGCATGATCGCCCACTCCGGGCTCCAGCTCAAACAGGGGAACCTCCTCCCCCGCTTCGTCGAGGAGGCGATAGGTCAAACCCGACGGGAGCGCCGGGAGAACCACTTCCACAGGGCCCCGGGCGGAGCCGGGGATCGGGTTGTAAACCAGGAGGGTCTGGGCCATCAAGGCGGGATCCGAGGCCAGCCAGCCGGATGGCGGCTCCGCCGGCGCCGGCTGCAGGAGGCGACCCATGGCCTCCTGGCTGATGAGGCGAGCGATCTGCTCGGCATGATCGAAACGCGGCTTCATGTCCTCATGGGCTTCATCCACCCCGGTTCCGCAGATCGAATCGTGGAAATGGTTCTGGAGGAGGAGCCGCCATGCCTCGACGAGAAAGGGGCGCCGGTCCAGGCCGCAGATCCCATAGGCGAAGGCGAGCAGCGGCTCCGCATAGCGCTCCAGCCAGGTCTGAACGACGGCGTTGCGCTGCTTGATCCACATCCGGGCGGAGAGGGCCCCGGGGAGGACGGGGTGGCGCTTGCTGGAGCGCAACTCCCCGCGGACCACCGTCAGGTCCTTCGCCCTCTCGCCCAGGGCCGATCGCACGGCGTTGATGTAATCCTCCAGAGCGGCATGACGCAGGCGCAGGTCCGGGAGGTGTGCCTGGGCGGCATGGAGCCAGCGGCTCAACTGAGGGTGCGGGAAGAGATGATCCGTCCCGTTCATCAACAGAACCAGGGGAACGGGGGTATGCGGCGCCAGGGAGAGCGCCTGAACTTTCAGGTAGACCGCGAGGGCTTCGGCGTCCTCGGGGATCCAGGCGACGTTCCCGTAACCATCCCGGAGATACACCGTGAAAACGCGAGTGCCATCGGGGGCTTCCCACCAGAGCAACGTCGGCTGATCGTCGAGGCCCCGCTGGAAGACCGCCGCTTCGATCCCGAACCCCCGCAGGATCTGCGGCAACTGCCCCACATGTCCGAACGGATCCGGCGTGTAGCCGATGGCCATCCACTGCCCGAAACGGCGGGCGATTCGGATCCCGACCATCAGGTTGCGGATGAGGGACTCGCCGCTCACGAGGAACTCGTCCGGCAGGATATACCACGGCCCGATCCACAGCCGCCCTCCCTCCACCGCCCTCCGAACGCGGGGCTCCAGATCGGGGCGGATCGCCAGGACATCCTCCAGGATCACCGACTGGCCGTCGAGGAGGAACCCGGCGAACGCCGGATCGCGTTCGATGGTCTCCAGGACCTGTTCCAGCAGATCCACCAGGCGGTAACGGAAGGCCTGGAAGGGGCGATACCATTCGCGATCCCAGTGCGTGTGGGTGACGATGAACGCTTCCAGATCCATCCACACCTCCGGTTGGGGGAGATTTTATAGAGGCGACCCGATGGGACGTCCCTTTGCGGGCTGCCCGGAACCCCACGCGGCCTTCCCTCAGGGTCCCCAGATCGGATTGGTCATCGCGACCATGGGGAGATCGTCCGGCGTCTCATCTGCGAAATGGCGCATCCCTCGGAGCTCCGCCCGGATGTATCCGTGCGCCCCCAAATCAAGCTCCACGGCCCACTCGAAGGGAGAACGATCGACCGGGATCAGGGCCAGCTCCCCGAGCCGGGTGAGCAACCGCAGATGCAGGCCCTCCCCTTCCCACACCACACATCGGATCCGGATCGGTCCGGGCGGCACCTCGTCCCCTACCATCCAGACCCGATCCCCTCGCTCCGCGGTCAGCTCGAGCCAGGGGGCGTCCACATCGGCGGTGATCACCACCTGGCCGGAGCGGATGGCGGAGAGGATCGCAGGGGTCGTCCGCGCCTCCGCGTAGACCCAGGTCGTCGGATGGCCGACCTGATAGAAAGGCGTTCCCTCGCCCGGCCGATCCTGATGCTTATCGCTCCCGCCCACCGCCGTCACCCGACGTCCGGCCCGCAACAGCCGATCCCAGAAGGCCAGCGATTCCCGGTTACGCAGCGGCCACGGCCCCTGCCATGCCTCCACCGCATCCACCGGGAGATCCGGCGGATATTCCCACGGCGGGCCGTCGGTCTTGGGGTGATTGATGGAAACGAGCGCCCCCATCGCGTGGGCGGCATCGATCACCGCCCGCAGCTGCTCCGCGGTCCGACACCGGAAATCCAGCCAGCGGGAGATCCCCCAGGCGTTCATGTGGCCGTAATAGGTGGTCACCTCCTCCCCCGGGATCAGGAGGAGGTCCGGCCCGCTCCAGGCCTGAAGATACGGGAGATGGCTGACCGTGTTATGCTCCGTCACCGCCAGGAAGTCCAGGCCGCGCCGGCGGGCCGCTTCGATCAGATCCTCGAGGGAACCCGGAGCATCGCTGTGGTGGCTGTGGCTCTGCAGATCCCCCCGCAGCCACCGGGCTTCCCCGTTGCCGGCCGGCACCGCCGGGGGGATCGATCCTTCCCCATGGGGCGGAGGGGGATGCGGCAGCTCCCCTTCCTCCTCGGAGGCCTGCACGATCACACGGCAGGCGCACCCCTGCGGCGCGATCCGATAAAGCCCCAGGATCACGTGCCAGCGGCCCGGGAAGATCGGCCCGGGCAGGTAACCGGGCGTGGCCGACCGGGGGGTGAGGATCGCCTCGCGGCGCGCGCTTCCGCTCCATCCGCGGAAGCCCTCCGCCCGGAGGAAATCCGCCCCCCGCGGATCGAACAGGCCCAGGTCGATCACGTTCGGGCTGTCCGGCCGGCCCTGGCCCTCGAAGGCATAACGGACCTCCAGGCGGGCGATGCCGGGCGGAACCTCGAAGGGCAGGAGCACGTAATCCGAAGCCGCCTTATCGGCCGGCGTGAAATGACCTTCCCACCGAAGCAGCGTCCGCATCCGGTTCTCCGTATAGCAGGATGGGAGTCTTACGCTTTCCCAATTTCACAGCGCCAGCTCGCCGCCCTCCCGGAAGAACAGCGCCCGTTCCATCGGCACCCGCACCCAGACCTGCTCCCGCAGAACCGGGGGTTCATCCACGGAAAGACGCAGCGCGATCCGTTCGGCATCCACCTGGACCGTGACCAGGGTTTCCACCCCCAGGGGCTCAACGGCGTAAACCCGGGCCGCGAGGTGGGTGGGCCCGGGCCCCTCCGCCAGGGCGAGATGTTCCGGCCGGATGCCCAGCCAGAGCGGCTCCCCATCCCGGAACGCCCGGCGCAACGCCTCCGCCCGCTCCCCCAGGGCGAGGGCCTGTCCGTCCCCCAGGACCAGCACCGCCTCCGCCTGCTGGAAGCGGCAACGGAGCAGGTTCATCGGCGGGCTGCCGATGAAGGTGGCCACGAAGGTATTGCGAGGCCGCCGGTAGATCTCGATGGGGGATCCCACCTGCAGCAGGCGGCCCCGATCCATCACCCCGATGCGATCGGCCAGCGCCATCGCCTCCGCCTGGTCGTGGGTGACGTAGATCGTGGTGATGCCCAGGGACTTCTGGAGATGCTTGAGGAAGCTCCGCGCCTCCAGACGGAGCTTGGCGTCCAGGTTGCTCAGCGGCTCGTCGAAGAGGAAGGCCTGAGGCGGATAGACCAGGGCCCGGGCGACGGCGGCCCGCTGTTGCTGCCCGCCTGACAGCTGCCCCGGCCGCCGATCCAGAAGATCCGCGATCTGCAGCACCTCCGCCACCTCCCGGACCCGGCGGTGGATCTCGGACCGGGCGTAGCGGCGCACTTTGAGCGGGTAGCCGATGTTTTCCATGATCGTCATGTGCGGGTAAAGCGCGTAATCCTGAAAGACCATCGCGATGTCCCGGGCCTGCGGGGGCAGATCGGTGACGTCCCGCTCGCCGATGAAGATCCGCCCACGGGTGGGCCGCTCCAGCCCGGCCACCATACGCAGCGTGGTGGTCTTCCCGCACCCCGAAGGCCCCAGCAGGGCGAAGAACTCCCCATCCTCAATCGTCAGGGTCAGATCGTCCACCGCCACAACCGCCCCGAAAACCTTCGTCACGCCTTCCAGCCGGATCCGCGCCATCGTATGCCTTGCCTCCCCGGTTGTCTCGAGCTTTCGTTCCCATGGATCCGCTGCCGGATCCTCACCGCTTGATCCCTCCGAAGAAGCGGAAGCCGTAGCGGGCGTTCACGAAAAGATATAAGACCAGCACCGGGATCGCGTAAAGTAATGCGTAAGCCGAGGTGAGCGTCAGGATGGGTGTGCCGGCCTCCGTGTAGAAAGAATAAATCGCGATCGCGGCGGGCATGCGCTCCGGGGTCCGCAACAGCACGAAGGGGATGAGGAAGGCCCCCCACACCTGCACGAAGGCCCAGATCGCCACCACCATCATCCCCGGCTGCAGGAGCGGCATCACCACATCCCGCACCATCTGCCATGGCGTCGCCCCGCACACCATGGCCGACTCCTCGTAGGAGCGGGGCAGCCCTTCCACGAAATCCCGCAGGATGAAGATCGCCGTGGGGAGCAGGCCGCCCGTGAAGGTCAGGATCACCCCCACGTAGGTGTCCACCAGCCCCAGGGCGTTCGCCAGGAGGAAGATAGGGACCATCGCCGCCGTCCCCGTCACCACGGAGGAGAACAGGATCAGGCCGTAGGTGAGCAGATCGTAATAAGGCACCTCCGCCCGCGAGAGGGCGTAGGCGGCCATGGTCGCCGTCAGGGTCACCACGAGCATAGTGCCCCCGGCGATGAACACGCTGTTGAGCAACGCCCGCATCGCAAAGGTGTTGGCGAAGACCGCCTCAAAGTTCGCGAGGGTGAAGGGGCGCGGGATCTCCAGGGCGAGGGTTCCCCGGGCGTTGAACGGGGCCAGCAGCAGCCAGAGCATCGGCAGGGCAAAGAAGGCCCCTATAAGGGCGGAGAACAGATAAAACAGCACCCGCGAGAGCACCTCACGGATCACCGTCATCGGGCGCGGGCCTCCCGGCGCAGGGTGGAAAGATAGACCAGGGCGAGGGCCAGGTTGATCAGCATCATCACCACCGCCACGGCCGCCCCCCGGCCGAACTCGAAATGCTGGAAGGCGATGCGGAAGGTGTAGATCGAAACCACCTCCGAGCGGAACGTCGGGCCGCCGGCGGTGATCAGATAGGGCGTAAACGTGTTAAACGTCCACAGGGTGATCAGCACGAGATCGGTGATGATGTGGCTGCGGATGGAGGGCAGGATGATGTCCCGAAAGGCCTGCCATGGGCGGGCGCCCGCCACCGCCGCCGCCTCCAGATACGAAGGCGGCAACGTGGCCAGCGCCGAGGAGAACAGGAGCATCGAAAAAGCCGCCCCCCGCCACGTGTTGAAAATGATGATCGAAAGCAACGGCTGCTCGATCAGCCAGTCGACCCGCCCCATCCCCAGCGCCGAGAGGATGGCGTTCAGGGTCCCCTGATCCCGATCCAGATAGGCGACCCACATGAAGGCCACCACCACATCGGGGATGATCCAGGCGAGGATCGCCAGGGTATAAATCAGCTCCCGCCATATCCCCCGCCGGCGGTAGAAGGCCCAGGCGATGGCCAGCCCCAGCCCCGCCTGGCCGATCAGGGCCGAACCGATGACGAAGAGCACGCTGTTGCGCAGGGCGTTGCCGAAATAGCCCCGCACCATCCAGTTCTCGAAATCGAAGAGCGCCCGGAAATTCGCCAGGCCGACGAACCGAGGGCGCAGCGCGGCCTCGCCGGTCAGGGTCTGGTTGGTCAGGCTGATCCAGAGCACCCAGAGGGAGGGGAAGACCAGGAAGACCGCCACGAAGACCATGGCGGGGAGCAGGAACAGCAGCCCGACCGGCATGGAGAGGATCGGACGGCGCTGGGTCACCCGGGACCTCCATCCGGAAATCCGGCTCAAATACGGGGTTCAGGCGTTACACGGCCAGTTCCCTCAAGCGCCCGGAGCGTGGGGCGAGGCGCCCGGGCGCCCCGCCCCACGACGACCTTCTTGCCGCCCCTCCGGGCGAACCCCCTCACCGCGGCATCAGATCCAGCACGTTGTCCGGGCCCACCAGGTCGGTGACCTCGCGGGCGTAAGCGTCCATCGCCCGCTCGGGGGTCATCTCACCGGAGACCACCCGCTCGGTGGCCAGCTGCGCCGCCTGGGAGACCTTCGGGTAGACCGGGAGCATGGGGCGCACGGTGGTGAGCGGCAGCAGCTTCACCAGCTCCGTCATCACCGGATCGCCCGTCACCGGCACGTCATCCCGGGCCCGGATCCGCGGCTCGATCTTCTGGAACTCCATCAGCATCTCCTTGCTGAACATAAACGAGAGGAAGGCCCAGGCCTCCTTCGGATGCTTGGTGTTGGGGTTGAGGATGAAGCCGGTGCCGCCGGAGATGGTCACGAAGTCCTGGCCCCGGTAGCCCTTGCCAGGCTCCTTGGCCGGGATCTTGGCCCAGCCCACCACCTCATCCCGGTTGGGGATCGCCCATTCGGACTTGGCGGCCGGATTGAGCACCGAGCGCCAGAAGTAATCCCCCTCCCACAGCATGGCGATCTTGCCGTCCCGGAACATGGCGAAGGACTGGTTGCGGCCCTCCTTGATCAGCTGAAGGCGCGCATCGCCCAGCTTCTCGTCGATGTAAACCCGCTTGTAGAAGTTCAGGGCGTCCAGCATCGCCGGGCTGCGCACGATCCACTTGTTTTTATCCCAGTCGTAGATGAAAGAGCCCGCCGACAGCAGCACCGGGTAGAAGCCCTGCATCGTGGTCGCCTCGCCCATGGCGGTGCCGGCGTTGACCTGCATGGGGGTCACACCGGGGAGGGCCTTCTTGATCTGCCGGGCGGCCGCGAAGATGTCCTCCCACGAGGTCGGCTGCCAGTTTTCCGGCAGGCCGGCCTGCTTGAAGAGGTCCTTGCGATACCAGATCACCCGGACGTCGGTGCCGGTGGGGATGCCGTAGCGCTTGCCCTGATACATCAGCAGGGCCTGCACGGTCTGGGGGATATGGGACCATCCCTCCCACTGGTTGACCTCCGGGCCGGCGATCTCCTCCAGCGGCTTGATCAGGCCGCCGGCGACGAACTCCGCCGTCCAGAAGCCGTCGAAGGCCATCACATCGTGGCCCTTGCCGGCTTTGAGGTCCAGGGCGTATTGCGCCTTCAGCTCCTCGTCGCTGCCCCCGAACTCCACCAGCCGGACCCGAACGGGTGTGCCCTTTTCAGCCATCTGCTTCTCAAAGGCCGGGATCACCGTTTCAGTGAGCCACTTCACGGTGTTGGCATTGACCCCGCCCTTCACGCAGCGGCATGTAATGGAGATCTCGACCGGGGCCGGCGTGGGAGAGGGCGCGGGGGTGGGGCTGGGAGCGGGCGTGGGCGGTGGGGCGGCGGTGGGGGTCGGGGTCGGCGTGGCCGCCGGCGCGCACGCCGCGAGCAGGAGGACGAAAACGGCCATCCAGGACAGGGCGGAACCGATCGCGCGTTTCATGGCGACCTCCTTCGCACAGGGTTTCTCTCCCATGAATGCCCGGGAGAGATGAAATGCGCGTGAAACATGCTTTCCGGTAAGGGGAAAGGATTTTGAAATCTTTTTAACGCCCGCGATCCTCCTCCCGATTCAGCCCGGCCGCATGAGCCCCGGGGTTCAACCGGGCGGCCCGCAGGACTCCCGTTCGATCAGCGTTCCCTGGAGCAGGATATGTTTCGGGGAAGGTCGGCCCTCCAGGATCTCCAGAAGCATCTCCGCGGCCAGCCGGCCCAGCTGCCGGCGGGGCTGGGCCACGGTGGTCAGCATCGGGGTCACGTAAGTGCCCTCCTCCAGCCCATCGAAACCGATGATGGAGAGATCCGGAGGGACCCGCAGGCCGGCCCGGAGGGCGGCCTTCAGGGCGCCGATGGCCGTGAGGTCGTTGTAACAGAACACGGCCGTGGGCCGGGGATCGGTCTCCAGCAGCCGGCGCATGGCCGCCTCGCCGCCCTCCACCCGGCCATCGCCCTTCACGACCCATTCGGGGCGAAGGGGAAGCCCCGCCTCCCGCAGCGCCTGCCGGTAGCCGCGGTAGCGGTCCTGATTGCTGCGCCCGCCCCGACGGCTGCCGATATAGGCGATGGCCCGATGGCCCAGGCCGATCAGATAGCGGGTGGCGAGGTATCCGCCGTGCACGTTATCCGTGGCCACCGAATAGACGTAAGGTCCCGTCTGGTGGCTGTTGATCAACACGATGGGGATCTGCAGGGCTTCCAGCATGGGAAGGTAACGGCTGCCCAGCCGGGAGGCGGCCACGATGATGCCGTCCACCTGTTTGGCGGCCAGGAGCTCCACAATGGATCGCTCTTTCTCAGGATCCTCGTGGGACAGGCTGAGGAGGACCCCATAGCCGCGGGCCTGGGCGACCATCTCGATGCCCTGGACCACCTCGGTATGAAAGGGGTCGCTGAGGCGGGTGACCACCACGCCCAGCGTCTGGGTGCGACGGCCCTGGAGGGCCCGGGCCACCGGGTTCGGCCGGTAACCCAGGGCCTCGGCGATGGCCCGGATCCGCGCCCGCGTCTCCGGGCGGATCTCCTCGCTATCCCGCAACGCCCGGGAGACCGTGGTGTGGCTCACCCCCGCCGCCCGGGCGATGTCCTTGATCGTCACGCGCATGAAGGGTGCACACGTGTGCGAAAATTTGGCCCAATTATACGGATATCGTGTTCACCTGTCAAGGGGGGGCTCCGGGGATCCCGGCGATGGAGGCCGGGCGTGAAGGGCCCCGATGCGGACTTTGACGGCGGCGCGGAGGCGCAGGATCATGGGGGCGAAAGCGACGTGGGGAGTCCGCGGGGAAGCGGGCTGAGGGGGCACCTGCCGGCCGGAAGCCGGCCCCGTGCCGACTCATGGAACCCGATCCGGGTCATACCGGCGGAGGGACCGTCGCGGCGCAGCTTCCTTGCCCTCACCCCTCCACAGGGGTTTGCGCTCCCCGGGTCGCTTCCCCCATCCATACGCTGGTTCAGGGGCCTGCCATTTGGGCGCTCGTTCCTGGCCTGCCTGGGGCTGACTCCCACCCGGAAAGCTGCTCGCGAACGCGCAAACCATATTCAGGAGGGGAACGATGGGAAAGGCCCAGGCGTTCTACACGGCATGCCTCGACCTCATCCAGCGTTGCCGGATGCATCCCTTCGTGCAGGGGATCGCCTCAGGGGATCTGCCGCGGGAGCGCTTTGTGTTCTATGTGGAGCAGGATGCGTTCTTCCTGGAGGCCTTCGCCCGGGCTTACGCCCTCGGTCTGGCGAAGGCTCCGGATCGGGAGACGATGGATGCCTTCCGGGAGCTTCTCCATGGCGTTTTCGAGGAGCTCCGGCTCCACGAGGGCTACGCGGCGCGCTGGGGAGCGAACCTCCGCCCGGAGCCCGCGCCAGCCACCCAGGCCTATACGGATTTTCTGCTGCGGGTGGCGGCCCTGGAGCCAGTGGGGCATCTGGTGGCGGCGATGACGCCGTGTATGCGCCTGTATGCCGACCTGGGGGCCTTCCTCCGGCCGCAGGTGAACCCGGCCAGCCCCTACCGGGAGTGGGTGGAGACGTATTCGAGTGCGGATTTCGAAGCCCTGGCCCGACGACTGGAGAGGCTGCTGGACCAGCTGCCCGGGGATGACCGGGTCCAGGAGGCCCTCTATCGGACGGCTATGCGGTTGGAGCTGGCCTTCTTCGAGGCAGCATGGCAGGCGGAAGCCAGGGGCCTGTTCGTTCCCCCGCTCCTGGATTCAGCGGATGCTGCGCGATGAAGGGGAAGCCGGCCGCTTCGTGGCATGTCCCCTGCGATCCTGAAACCGGGAGCCAGCGCCCCGGCGGACGGCCCATCCGATCAACAGGGCGAGCCACCCCAGGCCGAGGGCGGGCCGGATCGCCTCTTCCCCCCGCCCGACCCGGATGCGCGCCAGGGCCACCGGGCCGGCCTCCACCGTCACCTGGGCTGAATGGATCCCCACGGCCACAGGAACCTCCACCGCCCAGCTCCCGGCGGACAGGGAGAAGAAACGGGGCGGGCTATCATCGATCTCCACCCGCAGGCGAGCTGATCCCTCACTGGCGCCCTCCAGACGCAGCCGGCCCCCATAGAAGGTCCACACCACCCGGGCTCCCGGCAGGCCCCGGCGGACCCCTTCCCCGCCCTCCGTCCACGGGCCTTCCCAGCGTAACGCCCAGTGGGCCGCCGTGTGAACCCCGGGGTCCATCCGGGGGGGCTGGCGGAGATAGGCCTTCAGGGCCTCATACGCGGGGAGAGGCGTGAAGTCCGGCTGCACAATGCTGAAGTAGTAAAACGATTGATCCCGCTCCCGATCGGAGGCCCGCTTGAAAAACCAGACGCTGGCCACCGCCACCCACGGCCACTCCCGGCGGATCCGCTCGAAGGCCTCCACCAGATACCGGGCCTTCTGCTCCTCCGTCACCTGGCCAAACCGCTTATCCCCCACCCAGTCCGGCACCGCGTTCCAGCCCATCTCCGCGATGTAGATCGGCTTGTGGGCATCCCCATGGCGCACCATGACATCCCGGATGTAGAGGGCCCGGTTGATGTTGATGACGTAGGGCCGGAGGCGGCGATCCGTGGGGCCGGACCAGAGGCCGTAACCCTGGACGGAGAGGGCATCGAAGCAGGCCCCGGCCCCCGCCCGATACATCCGCTCCAGGAAGACCACATCGTTGATCCCGTTGGGCGGATAGGGGTTCAGGGAAAGGGTGGGCGCCAGCGCCCCCGCGATGACCACGATGCGGGGGTCCACCGCCTTCAGCCGCCGATAGGTCCGACAGAGCAAATCGGTGTATGCTTCCGGATCCACCGCGCATGTGGGGCAGGAGCCCCACTCGGGGGCGATGTTCGGCTCGTTCCAGATTTGATAGTGGAACACCCGCCCGCGATAGCGCCGGGCCACCGCCTCGGCGAAATCGGCGAAATCCTCCGGGTCGTCGGGAGGAGCGAAAGCGCCCCGGGCTTCCCCATCGCGACGCGACCAGGCCGGCGGGCTGGTCAGCCGCACGATCAGGCGCAGGCCGTATCGCTCCGCCAGATCCACGATGTGGTCGTATTTCTCCCAGGCGGACCGATAGGGGATATGCCGGCGGTCCTCGAAATCCCCCTTCCCATGGATCTCGATATCCGCCCACGGGAACTCCTGGCGGATCCAGCGGAAGCCGGCCTCCGCGATCATGCGCACCGTCCGCTCCCGTTTCTCCGGCTCCGCCTCCTGCTCCAGGAAGGTGTTCACACCGAAAGGGGGATCATCCGTGTGGGCGATGCGCACATCGGGGGCCAGCTGTGGGGCGGGGCGCAGGAAATTCGTGAGGTAATGGAGAACCCCGCGGAGACGGGCCAGGGGGTTTTCCTCGCCGGTCACCTCATAGGCCCAGGACATGCCCGCGGATGAAGCCCACAGGGCTCCGGAGAGGCCCAGCAGCAAAATCCAGGCGATGAAGAACAGGCGTCGGTGCATCCAGGGATCCGCTCCGGGGAGCATCCTATCGCTTCCTGGAGGCTCCGGGCTGTTGGGCGGCCTTCGGGGAGGCCGTGGACCGGGAAGCCTGAGCCTTGCGGGAAGCCGCCTTCCGTTTTGCCGCAGGGGACGTTCCCTGGTTCAGATAGGCCTCGATCTCCTCCCGGGCCTCCTCGAAGCGGCGGATCAGCTGCTCATCGGTGCCCTTGAACCCGGCCACCGCGCGCTGGGAGCACGCGGCACAACCCAGGGAAGCCCGATAACTGTCCATATCACAGGTCAGACAGCCCGCCAGCCGGATCACGGTTAATGAAAGCGCCAGGGTGTCCGGGTGATCCTCGGGCAACCGGGCCACCCGGCGCACCAGCGTCTTCCAGGCCTTCCCCCGAGCCTCGGCCAGCAAGGGGATACAGCGCGGTGGGAACAGGATCTCACTCTCCGGATACATCCAGGCCTCCCACGATGAATGTCACGCAACGTGTCAGGGCTTTCCCGTTTTCGGAAGGGCTCTCCTCCCCTCCGAGAGGGGGATTCAGGCTTCCGCTTCGCTTTCCCGTTGTGAAATGGGGAAAGGAGCCTGCGAGCCCGGGATCTCAGGAGCGGAACCACCCCCGGACTCCCCCGGGGGCGAAGGCCCCGCTTTCCCCTCCCCACAGCCCGAAGGCCGCAGCGAAAACGCAAAGCTATTCTACCCCGGCAATCCCCGGGGATGACAACCCGCATCTATCCGTCAAATCAAACGATAAACACAAACAAATGAGCACAAAGTATATTTTATTAGTTGTATAGCCATTACTTTTAGATTTAACACTCAGTTATTTGAAAGAAAATCATTTCGTATCTTCCCGAAACAGCATTGAGCGGACCCGACCTTAACGCCCAGGACGGGGGCGGCTGAGCTCCAGTGGGCGGAAAGTCGGCCGGCCCTGAAGGATCCTTCCCCGGGACGGCCGACCCTCCTGGGTTCGTGGACCCGTTGGCCCGCCTCTCCTCTGCGAACGGGGGAGAGGCGGGGGGAGACCGGCCGTTGCCTTTCCCCGTAGCCCGCCGGGCCGCGGGGAGGATGTTTCTCCGGTAAGGACGTCTTCGGTGCGCCCATCCGACCCGGAAGATCGCATCGGGTTGAACCCGCCGCGCAGGATGCTATAATTCGCTCGGGACAGATGGGAGGCTTCCGGCCCCCGGATCGGCTTCGAGAGCCCCTGATGGAAATGGGTTGCGCAACGCCGGTGGAAAGACGCCATGCCCGCTCGCGTTCGGATGGATCCAGAAACCCGCACCGTCATCGTGGAGTGGCCGGACGGCTTCCGGCGGACCTTCTCCTGGTCCCGATTGCGGGCCGCCTGTCCGTGTGCGTTGTGCCGCGCGGAGGCCCAGCATGCCCGGGAGGATCCCCTCTTTCTGCGTCCCCAGCCGGATGATACGCTGGTGGATTTCGCCTATGTGGGAAATTATGCGGTGCGCTTCTTCTGGGGGGACGGCCATTCCTCCGGCCTGTATACCTGGCGCTATCTGCGGGATCTGGATTCAGAGTAGATAATCAAAAGGAGCCCGCTCCCCTTATGGCCCGTCTGGTCCTGATGGGATCTCCCGCATTTGCCTTGCCGACCTTCCAGGCCCTGGCGGAAGAGCATGAGATCGCCGCAGTCTTCACGCAACCGGATAAGCCGGCCGGCCGCGGCTTGCGCCCGACCCCGCCCCCGGTGAAGGCCTGGGCAGAGGCGCAGGGGTTTCCGGTGTTCCAGCCCCGTTCCCTCCGCCGGGATCCGGAAGCGGTGGCCCGGCTGCGGGATCTCCGGCCGGATGTGATCGTCGTGGTGGCCTACGGCCTGATCCTGCCCCCCGAGGTCCTGCAGCTTCCCCCCTATGGATGTCTGAACCTCCACGCCTCCCTGCTCCCCCGTTATCGAGGCCCGGCGCCGATCCAGGCCGCCATCCTGAACGGCGATCCCGAGACAGGGGTGACCGTGATGCTGATGACCGAGGAAGTGGACGCCGGGCCGATCCTGGCGATGGAGCGGGAGCCGATTGATCCGGAGGATACCGCGGAAACCCTGGGGGAACGTCTGGCCCGGCGCGGGGCCCGTTTGATGCGCGAGACCCTCCCCCGCTGGCTGGCCGGGGAGATCACCCCCCAGCCCCAGGACCCCTCCCAGGCCACCTATTGCCCGCGGATCACCAAGGCCGATGGAGAGATCGACTGGCGGCGGCCCGCTGCGGAGATCGAGCGTCGGATCCGCGCCTTCACGCCGTGGCCCGGAACGTATACTTTCTGGAAGGGCCGTTTGCTGAAGATCGGCCGCGCCCGGGTGCGCCTCGATCTCCAGGCTCCTCCCGGCCGGGTGATACCGGTCGATCGGGGGGCCGCGGTGGGCACCGGGGAAGGCGCCCTGATGCTCCTGGAGGTCCAGCTGGAGGGCAAACGGATGATGCCCATCGAGGCCTTCCTGAACGGACATCCGGACTTCCTGGGGGCGACGCTGGGCCGGGAGGCGTAGGGAATGGATCCGACGGCCGATCTGGAAACCCTCCTGGTCTTCCTGACCACCGGCATCCTGCTTTATATCGTCCAGCGGGCGCTGCATCGGAACCTCCAGATGGTGCTGCACCGCCTCACCGGCCACCCGGACGCGGCGGTGATGCTCTACTGGGCTCTCCTGTTCCCCGGGGTTTTCCTCCACGAGCTGAGCCACTGGCTCGCCGCCGTGCTCCTGGGTGTCCGCCGCTATCGCTTCGCGATATGGCCTCAGCGGGCCGGCGGGCAGATCCGCCTGGGGGCGGTGCAGCTGGCGGAGGCCGATCCCCT
>BEHY01000027.1 GCA_002898735.1 Candidatus Thermoflexus japonica | reverse complement strand
GTGGAACACCCCCCAGGGGTCCTCCCGGGCCACGAAGCCCACCGGGTAGGGGACGATGCGGAAGCGGTGCTTGGGAACCTGCACCTCCAGGCGGATGCGGGCGCCGTAGTAGTCCCGCAGCTCGCAGAAGCCGCCCGTGCCGCCCATCAGGGACCCGGGCTCGCAGTGCTCCTCCCAGGCCCGGTTGATGGTGGGACAGTAGCTTGCGGATTCACCGAAATCCTCTATCAACTCGACGTTCCCGGCGCAGTCGATTTCCGCCTGGACCCGGGCGCAGCGGCCGGCCACGGTTCCCGGGACGATCAGATCGACGGTGTGCTTCCCCGTGCACCGCCGCGCCTCCCGCCCCGGCGCCTGCCAGTTCTGGGAGGTTCCAACGTCGAGGCCAAAGCAACTGGGTTCCCCACATTCCCCGCCTTGGGCGGCGGCGGGGGGCGGGGATCCCGCCGCCACGCCCAGGAGAAGCCCCAGCAGCAGGAGAAGGAAGCTCAGCCGCCGCATCCGGTCCTACCTCCTTTCCACCCCATTGGGACCCAGGATCACCGTGAGCTCTGGTTTCAGGCTCGAGGGATTCACTGTGTCAGGGAAAACCTCATTCAGACCAAACCGGGAAAGCAGTTCCGAACGTCGCCACAGAGGGAAGCCCAGGAGCTGTGCCAGGCTCTCCACAGATCCCGCCGGCACAGCATGCGACCACCGGGGCGGCAGAGGGGACCTGTAGAGCATCCGCACCCAGCGCCGGCCCTTCCCGTCGTAAGCCATCGGTGCGATGAAACGATAGACCTCTCCGCCTTGCAGTTCAAGCCGATACCATTGGTCCTCCTCCCCTGCCTGGCGTCCAATCAACCAAGCCGCTTGGGGTGCATCCTCATAGATGTAGACCAGGACCGGGAAGTCGGGGTCCCCGGTGGCGACGGCCGTGTAGGAGAGGAAGAGCCTGTCGATCCGCCGCCCCCGGGCGTCGTAGGGGGCGGAGAATTCCCTGACCTGCCCAGACTTCAGCTGGATCTGGGGGATCTCCGTTCCCGGGGCCCAGAACCAGGGGACGGAGAGGGTTTTCTCCGCCGAGGGAGCGGGGATGTCCGGGTTAGGGACCAGGGTGTGGGCGAAGTCCCGGGCCAGGGCCTCGTAGACGCAGGGCGGGTCGATCCGCTGGGGCGGCTTGGGCAGCTGGACGGACTTGCCGGTCTTCGGGTCCAGGAAGGGCCGGACCTCCACCAGCTTCCAGAGGATCGGGTCCTCCGGGCACTGGGGGGCCGGGGTGGCGGTGGGCCGGACGGCCGCGGCCGTCACCGTGGCAAAGACCGCCGTCGCCGTCGGCGGGGGCAGGGTGGGCGCGGGGCGCGCCCCCCGCGGGGCCTGAAGGGCGAAGATCCCCCCGGCAAGGAGCATCCCGGCGGCCACCGCCAGCGTCAGCAGCAGCCCGTAGGCGGCCGGCCGCCATCGCCGCTTCCCGTAGTAATCGTAAGTCAGATACTCGTAGATCTCCTTCCAGATGGACATCGTTATCCCTCCCTCCGGGAATTTGCGCTCATTCACCGGAACGTGATCCTGCCCCTCCAGGGGTCATTCCCCTTCCCGCTGGATCCCCTCCAGGACGGTGCTGACGCCCCGGATCCGGGCCCGGAGGGTCCCCAGGAGCCCCCGGGTGGTCACCGTTGCCCGGGCCTCGCAGCGGGGCGGCCGGGGCTGGCAGGAGACGCTTTCCAGGACCGCCCCCGGGATCCGGGCCCCGGCCCAGATCTCCCGCACCCGGGCCTCCATCGCCGCGGGATCCCCCGTCAGGCGCCCCCGGGGGTCCGGGGCGCTCATCTGCGCCCCGTCCCGCGTGGCCAGGCTGAGGACCGCCCGCGCCCGCTCGATCCGGATCTGGTGGACCATGAGGTCCCGCACCGCCGCATACAGCGGCGCGAACACGATGGCGATGTAAAGGGCCAGGAAGGGCAGAAGGCTCATGGCGAAAGCTCCCGCCAGTCGGACTTCCAGCGCTCTACATAGGTCTCCTGCCGGACCCGGACGTCCATGCCCAGGGCGGGGAGGGAGGGGATGAAGAGGATCGGCCGGGCGATCACCGTGCACACCACCCGGCCGCCCCACCGCCCGTCATGCTGGACCGTGACGTCCACCAGGCGCCTCCCCAGGACCGCCCGGGCCGCCGCCGCCCCCTGGGCCTGCCCCTGCCCCGAATCTGGCGTCTGGGAGGCCTGGGCGGCGCAGGCGTAGGCCGCCCACGTGGCGAGGTTCGCCGTCCGTCCCCGCTCCATGAGCCCCAGCACGCCCCAGAACATCAGGGCCAGGACCGGCAGCGCGAGGGCCAGCTCTACCAGGGCGTCCCCGCGTCCCCGCCGGATCCGGCCGTTCCGGCAACCGAACCCACCCATACGCCCTCCCTCCGTTCGGCGGAGGGGAGGAGGGAGGAATCCCTTTCCCCCCTCCCTCCCCTCCCCTTCACCACCATCCGGAGGGCGGCCCGGCCCAGAACCGCCACTTCCGGAAGAGGAGATCCAGGGCCATCCGCCAGCGGATCGCGACGCCGTAGGGCCGCCCCCCGGTGTCCCGGGCGACGTCCGCCGCCGCCTCCAGGCTCCGCCGCTCCGGGACCACCCGAATCCACCCCCCGCGCATGGAGGGGGAGGGGCCGGCATAGGCGGCCGCCTGCATGGCCTTCTCCACCTCCTGACGGCTGTGCACGCTCCAGAAGATGGCGTAGGCCCCGCTGTAAAGGAGATAGAGGAGGATCAGGAAAAAGGGGACCATCGCCAGGGCGAAGGACACCAGGCTCTGGCCCCGCTGATCCCTCCGGAAGCGTCCCCGACGCATGGGCGCTCTCCCGGGCTCATTCCCCGCCGCTGGCGGCGCCGGTGGCCTCGTCCATCTTCTGGCCGCCGATCTTGAAGGCGTTCAGGATCCGCTGGCGCACCCCGGGCAGGGCCAGCGCCGCCACCACGGCGATGAAGAGAAAGAGCAGCGCGAACTCCACCAGGGAAGCCCCCTCCTCGTCCAGAAGGAACCGCCGGATCTCGGAAACCATCGCGCACCTCCTCGGCGTGGGATGAAGGGTCGGAAATCCGCCGGGGCCCGGCCGGAAGGCCCCGGCGGGCTTCCCCTGCCTCAGAACCCCAGGAAGGCCTCGCTTCCGAAGAACACCGGCATCAGGATGGCCAGGACGTAGCCGGCGATGGCCAGGATCCCCGCCCCCAGCACCAGGGGCTCCACGGTGGTCACGGTCTCCGAGATCCCCTGCTCCATGTCGGCGGCCAGATCCTGCACCATCCCCTCCAGGATGACGTCCATCCCCGAGCCGCCCGTCCACGCCACCCGGGCCATGTCCAGGAAGCGGACCAGGTAGGGATCGTTCGGGTCCGGAGCGTGGCGCCGCCCCTCCTCGAGGGCCGCCAGCCCCACGCTGTTGTGCCGGGCGATGAGGAACCGCACCCAGTTGGCGAACACCCCCTCCCCCTGGGCCGCCCGGGAGAAGGCGTCGTCGAAGGACCGCCCCACCCGCAGGAACCCCCGGGCCGTCGCCACCACCAGCAGCATGTTCGCCCGGAACCGCCGCCGCCGCTCCCGGATGGCCTCCTCGATCTCCCGGTCCGGGGCGATCAGCCCATAGAAGCCCAGCCCCAGCCCGGCGATCACCCCGGGGAGGGGCGTCCCCAGCAGCATCCCGAACAGGAGGGACCCCGCCACCATGGCGGCCACCCCGATCGCCATCCCCTGCAGCCGGGCGGCCCAGACCGCCGAGGCCGCGGCGTAGGGGGTGTAGCCCGAGCGGGCGATCCGCTCGGGGAGGTTCCCCCGCACCACCCGCGTCCCCTCGACGGCCCTAAGGACCGGCCACAGGACCGGGTAGAGGGGGGCCAGCCACTCCGGAAGGACGCTTCCCCGGTCCAGGGGGTCCCGCGCCGATCCCTCCAGGCGCACCCGGGCGGACGGGCGCAGGAACGCCGCCCAGAACCCGCCCAGGGCCGCCGCCGCCGCGATCACCATCCCCAGCTCCGCGCCGCCCATCTACGCCTCCGGCAGGATGGGGTTGCCGTAGCGGTCCAGCGGGATGAGCCCGGCCCTCCCCCGGGCGATCCCCACCGTCTCCTCCAGCGAGAAATAGCGGTCCATGAGGTATTCCGAGAGCAGCAGCGACCCGAACCATCCCCCCACCACCAGGATCGGGTTGAGGGGGTTCGAAAGCAGCAGCTCCCGGAACTCCGGGGCGGCGGAGGACAGCAGCACCAGCCCCAGGGCGCTCATCGCGATGATCATGTAGATCTGGTTCTGCATCCCCCGCCCCCGGGCCCGGGCCACCTGCAGGATCCGCCGGATCCGGTCCAGGCTCTCGGCGATCGCCCCCACCAGGTCCTGGATCCCCGCCCCGCCCGCGGCCAGCACCCCCAGCACCTGGGCCGTGGCGGTCACCACCGGATGGCCGTAATCCCGGGCCCAGGCCCAGATGGCCTCCTCCCGGGCCTCCGGGCTGGCCCCCGCCCGGTCCAGCCGGGCCTCCAGGTCCGAGACGGCCGCCCGGGCCAGCGGCCCGGCCAGCTCCTTCGCCCGGGCCACGGCCTCCGACCGGGGAAGGCCCGCCCGCAGCCCGCCGGCCACCCCTCGCAGGAAGACCATCAGCTCCGTCGCCAGCCGCAGCCGCCGCTCCGCCGCCTGCTCCCGGGCCCGGATGTAGTAAAACGTGGCCCCGAAGGCCGCCAGCATGACGGCGGAGACCAGCCCCAGCCCGGCCGCGAGGCCCAGGAAGAAGCCCCCCGCCGCCCAGAGGGCGGCGAACTGCAGGAAGAGCAGGGGCGGCATGTCGATCCCCGCCGCCCGCAGCATCCCCGCCAGCCCCAGCCGGCCCCGGGCCTCCCGCAGCCCCTGCAGGGCCAGCAGCTGCTCCCGGGGGCGGGCGATGGCCCAGAGGGCCCCTGCCCCCACGATGGCTCCGACCAGGATCGCCAGCGCGTCTCCCATGGATGCCTCTCCCCGCCTTTTCTCGCCTGCCTTCAGCGCTCCCCGTTCGGGCGGTCGCCTCGCCGCCGCCTCAGTCCCGCCGCCGGAGGGCGATCATCAGGAAGAGCCCGATCGCCCCGATCTTGACCGAAGGGGGGAGCTCCGGCGCGAAGAGGACCGCCCCCAGCAGCACCACCAGGGCCGCCATGCCGGATCCCCCCTCCCCTCCTCCCTCACTCTCCCCTCACCACACGTGGGCGCCGCCCCGCCAGGGCAGGCCCTCCAGCCCTATCGCCTCGGCGGAGAACCCGGGCCGGATGGGCCGGGAGGCGGGGACCAGGCGCCCCTCCTCCCGGAGGAAGATGGTCCGCAGGACCGGGAGCTCGCTGTCCCCCTCGATCTCCGGCAGCACCTCGGCGATGGCCTCCACGAACCGGCGCGCCTCCCCCCCTTCCTCCCGGTAGGCCATCACCGCCACCGCCGTCACCGCCTCGGCGAACATCATCGCCACCGTCCGGGTCGGCAGATCCCGGGCCTCCGGATGGCTCTGGGCCATCTGCAGATACCGGGACCACACCCGCTCGATGCTGTCGGTGTGGAGGGTGGTCACCTGGGGGCCGTGGCCGGTGTTGGCCGCCCGCAGGATCTCGAAGGCCTCCGGCCCCCGGGCCTCCCCGACCACGATCCCGTCCGGCCGCTCCCGCAGGGCCATCACGATGAGGTCGAAGGCCGTGAAGGGCACGACGTCCTCCCCGGGGAGCCGCGGGCGGGTGAGCTTGTGGAGGACGTTGCCGGGGTCGCTGTCGGGGCGGCCGTCCCAGAAGACCATGAGCTCATAGGAGTCCTCGATCACCACCAGGCGGAACCGGCGGGCGGCCATCCGCAGCAGCGCCCGGGCCAGGGTGGTCTTCCCACAGCCCGTGGGCCCGGCGATGATAAGGGTCCCCTTGCGCGCCAGCACCCCCACCAGGTAGTCCCGGGCCTCCGGGGAGAGCACCCCCTGGGCCACCAGGCGCTCCAGGTCCGGCGCCCGGCCCGGCCGGGCCAGCCGGAGGGTGAGACAGCTGGAAGGGACAATGGGCGGCTCGCTCCAGGAGATGCGGATGGTGAGGAATCCGATCGGCTCCGGGAGGTCCAGGGAGAAAGCGCCCTCGGCGGCGGGCTTGATGTCGCTGGGGGTGCGGATGCCGAAGCGCTCGCTCACTCTCCGGATCCCCCCCAGCAGGCGGTCCGGATCCCGGATCTCGGGCTCCCGGGTCCATCTCCCGCCGCGGAAGGCATAGACATAGCGGCGGTGCTGGATCGCGATGTCCTCGACCGCGGGGTCGGCCAGGAGATCATAGAGCTCTCCCCAGTCCAGCAGCTCCAGCGCAGCCCGGCTGAGCTCCGCCGGGAGGGCGGAAGGGCCCAGCCGTTCCCGGGCGACCCGCAGGGCATCTGCTGGCCCGGCCGGCCTCCCTTCCGTCAGCCGGGCCAGATGCCCTCGCATCTCCTCGATCACGTGAGCGGAGAGCGCCTCCGACCGGAAAACCTGGCCTTCGATGGCTTCCACATGGGGTTCGGGGAACATGCCGCCCCTCCCGTGAAGAATCCATCCACCCCCCGCGCGCGGATGCCCTCTGGAAAAGACAGGGATCTGGCACCCGGAGGGCCAGCCGGGAGGTTCTCTGTCTCCCGGCCCTCCGATCTCGCCCAGCTGAACGGCCCCCCGCTTCCATCGGCATACCTCCAGAACGCCTCGGGGCGTGTATGAAATGCGGCGGCGCCCACATGGCCGCTCGAAGCGGATCCGCCCCTTCGCGTGGGCCGGGCGCCTGGACGGCCCCCCATGGCCCGCCTACGGCTCGGGCAGTGCCTGGAGCATCCGGCCGACTTCCGCGATCGCTTCGGCGATCCGCGCCTCGCCCGTCGCGATCCGTTCGTCCATCTGTCGTCGCCCCTCCAGCCAGCGTCGGAACTGTTCCAGACGCCGGGCGGCCTCCTCGAGATAGCCCTGAGCGGCCTCCCCTGACCAGAGCGCCGGGAGCTCGTTCTGGATGGCCGCCGTCAGGCTGGCCAGGAGCTGCTCCGGCCGCTCATCCATCAGAAGGCGCCGGTAGCTTCGGATGGACTCCGGTTCGTGGATCAACCATCCCCCCAGACCGCGCGGATCCACGCTCATGGCTTCCTCCGATCGGTGGGTTTTCAGGGTGGGCGAAGTTCATCGGCAGAGGCTTCGACCGCTCCTTCCCCTTCACTGGGGAAGATGGGCAAAACGCGCTCCCTCCTGCTCCTCCGCCGTCCGCTGGGCCTCCACGATGCGGGCCAGATCGATCCCGAGCGCTTTCAGGCTGCGGGCGATCTCCGTCCCCGCCCGAACCCACTCCGCGCTTCGGACCTGCAACGCCTCGGCGAAGGGCGAGCGGCACCGCTCTTCCAGACCCCGGGCCGCCGCCTGGACCTGCTCCAGATAGGCCTCGAGGTCTGCCCCGCCCCGTTCGATCCTCTGGGCGATGGTCCGCATCGCATCGTAATCAAAGCGGCTGATCGGCATCGTGCACCTCCGTCCAGGAGCTCAGCGAGCGCGGGCGGAACGCATCCGCCGGGCCTGTTCCTCCTCCAGCGCCTTCAGGGAAAGCAACGCCTGCCGGAGGGATGCGATATTGGCCCGGCTTTCTCCCAGGGATCCCCGGATCCGGTGGACCATCCCTTCCCCGTAGGCGCGCACGATCGCCCCGTGGGGAAGCCAGCCGGAGGCCACCGACTCCAGGAGCCCCTGGAGCTGGACCCCCTGCCCCTCCATCGCCTCGAAATGCCGCTCCATCTCCGAGCAGAGGGCGAAAGCGCGCTCATAATCCACCTGATAGATTCGGCCCATCTCTGCCCTCCGAAGCAACAGGTTCCATAAGAATGATAGACACCTATGGCGTTCCCATTTTTCCCATTTTCTGTAAAACGGCGGAGGCATCCGGTCAGAATTTGCTTATCATCCTCATGGACTCGTGTAGAGAAGAAGCCCCCATTCGCTTAGCGGGTCTGGCTTCTCCTCTGCGCGCCTTCATCCACCGTCCCGGAGGACATCGCCCATGACCGGCGCCAAGATGCATCAGGCGTTCGCGGACTTCCATCGAGTTCATCAACTCGTCGAACGCGCTGCCGCGCGGGTCATCCGAACGCTGGATTTACCGCCCTGGCTGGAGTTTGATGATCTGGTTCAGGAAGGCTTCCTGATGGTCTGCGAAGCCGTTGACCGCTGGGATCCCGGGCGAGCCCGTTTCACCACCTACCTCTACCTTCACCTCGACTTCTTCCTGAGACGAGCGATCCAGCGTCAGCTCCCCCCTCAATTCGAACATCGTCTCCCCGAAGAGGATCTGGATGGCATGGAATCGGAGGACGATTCCCTTCACGCCGCGGAGCTTCGCCATACGCTCGGCTCCATGCTCGGCCGGTTGAGAGAGGAATCCCCCCTCGCCTTCGAGGTGATCGCCCACTTTTACGGTCTGGAAGGCCGGCGGATGCACTCCCTCCCGACCATCGAACGCCGGCTGGGGTTGCGACGGGGAGAGGGAGAACAATGGCTGAGGGAAGGACTGAGCCGGCTGCGCCGGATGTGGCTGGAGGAGCCGATGGGTTCATCCGAGGACCGTTCCGGATCGCAAGGCCCAGCTTCTCCCCATGCCTGAAACCGGCTTGCGCAGCACGCCGCTGAATAAACCGATTCCACCGGATGCCTCCCGGGATGGTCGTGGATATGGACACGGGGAACAGGTGGTTCGGCGGGTGGAGGTTCTGAGGAAGGCGCTGGGGGAGACACGGCCGGTGGGGGCCGGGCGGGAGGTGACGGAAGGGGCAGCCGATGGCGGTCGTCCAGGATGGGCGGATGGACTGGCCGCCGGAATCGCTGTGAGACGTGAGGGAGCCGGGGAGACTCCCGGCTCCCTTCGCGGGTTTCTATAAAGCGATGATCGGAGCCAATGAACGGGGGAAGGCAGGACCTCGCAGACGGGACCGCTTCTTCAGGTCGAAAACGTGCGTAAAATCCACGCCGTGAGGACGAGCGCGAGGGCCCACAGGATCCCCCGGGCGCGTCGGGAGCGAAAGACCTTATCTTCCATGAGCAGCAAGCCGACGAGCGCGAGGCCATAGGCGCCGGGCCCATGGCCGAGGGCCACGGCCCAGGCCACCCACAGGGGCCAGGCCACCCACCCGACGGCAGGGCGCTGAAACCCAACCTGGGCCAGCCCGATCGGGATCCCCGCCAGCCATGCGGGCCCCGAGAGGCCCCCTCCAGCAAGCCCCAACCACCAGGGAAAGGCCCCGAAGACCCACCGCCAGATCCCTTCCCCGATCCCTGGATGGCCCAGGCGCCGTCCCAGGAGGAGGGCCATCCCGACCCCGAGGGTCAGCCAGGCCCCGACGCCACCGACCAGCCCGATCCCCATCCCCAGGGCGATGAGCGCCGTCGCCAGGGCACCCGGAAATTCCGGAACCTCCCGGGCCCACACGCTGATCCTCCGGGCCAGCCGCCATAGGGTTCGAAGAAAGGCATCTGCAGGGCTGTCCGATTGAAGATAGGGCAGGGACAGCGAGGGAAGGGGCTCCAGGGAGAGAGGCCAGCCGTCCCGGGGGAGCTCGAGCAGCAGCCAGCGCAGCGCCGGCCATCCCGCTTCCGCCAGCAGCCACGCTCCCAGCAGCCAGGATCCGGAGGGCGGGCTGCCACCGGCCATCCACGCCGCCATCAGGATCAGCGTGGCTTCCCCTTTGCCGAATACAACAAGGAGCGGGAAGCCCCTGCGCTCGCCCGGCTGCATCGGAGATCTCAGGTCAGGCTCTGAGGCCCTGGCCATCGTCGATCCCGGGGTCATGGATCTCCAGGGCCTTCAGCACGGACCGCATCCGCTCAAAATGCGTGCCCGGCCAGTAGACGCGGCCGCATTCCGGGCAACGGTGGAAGCGTTCATACTGCCGCCAGACGAAAGCGGGGACATACGGGGCCACAGCTTCCCGCGGGACAGGCATCAGGCGGGCGTTGCATACAGGGCAGCGGGAGAATGGGACATCCGCAGGCTCCCCGAAGCGCTCCCGGATGACCCGGAGCTGCTGGATGAGGTCCTCGTGATCGACCAGGAACGCGTGGGGCCCTCCCCGGCGAGCCAGGGCATGATCCCGGGTCAGCAGGATGCGATCCTCGGCCCGGGCGATGCGTAACAGGGCGTCATCATCGAGGGAAGGGTCGTAGTGAGTATCGTAACCCAGGATCCGCAACCACTTCGCCAGGCGGCCGAGCATCGTGTCGGCCACAAAGCGGGCGGAACGATGGTTCTCCAGCGGAGTCATCGCAGCCCCCTCATAGATCGGCGGCGCACCTTCGCAGCAGACCAGCCTCTCTCCCAGCAACCTGAAGGGCAGGGATGGGGACGGCGGCCGGGCCGTGAAGCCGCCCGGCCACCCGTTCTATACGCTATCCTTCCGCCAGCTCCTCCAGCTCGGCCTCCTCCTGACGGCGCTCCCGGGGCCGAAGGTGCGGGAACAGGATCACCTCCCGGATCGAGCGCCGGTCCGTGAAGAGCATGGTCAGGCGGTCGATCCCCAGCCCCAGGCCCCCGTTCGGGGGCATCCCATAGCGCATCGCATCCAGATAATCTTCGTCCATCGGATGGGCTTCCTCATCTCCAGCCTCCCGCGCCCGCCCCTGTTCCAGGAACCGTTGCTCCTGATCCAGCGGGTCGTTCAGCTCCGTGAAGGCGTTGCAGATCTCCATGCCCCCGATGAACCCCTCGAAACGCTCCACCGTCTCCGGATCGTCCGGGCGGGCCTTGGCCAGGGGGGAGATCTCCCGAGGATAATCATAAACGAAAGTGGGTTGAATGAGGTTGGGCTCTACGAACTTTGAGATCAGGTCATCGATCAGCTTGCCCCGGCTGGCGCGAGGGTCGACTTCGATGCCGCGAGCGGCCATTGCGGCGGCGAGGGATTCGCGGGTGGGATGCTGGGCGATGTCGATGCCTGCGAACTCCAGGATCGCCTCCCGGAGGGGGATGCGACGCCATGGCGGATTGAGGTCGATCTCATGGCCCTGGTAAACCAGGGTGCGGCGCCCCAGCACCTGATCCGCGACGGAGGCGATCAGATCCTCCGCCAGCCGCATCATCGCCTGATAATCGGCATAGGCTACATAGCATTCCATCTGGGTGAATTCCGGATTGTGCTTGAAGGAAACCCCCTCGTTGCGGAAATCGCGGCCGATCTCATATACCCGCTCGAACATCCCCACCAGCAGACGCTTGAGGTAGAGCTCGAAGCTGATCCGCAGGTAGAGTTGTTGCTTCAGCTCATTGTGATAGGTCACGAAGGGGCGTGCGGAGGCCCCCCCGTAGATCGGCTGCAGGATCGGCGTCTCCACTTCGATGAACCCCCGCTCATCCAGGAAGGCCCGGATGGCCCGGACGAGGGCCGCGCGGGTGCGGAAGACCTCCCGGACCTCCGGGTTCATCATCAGGTCCAGGTAGCGCCGCCGGTAACGGGTCTCCACATCCTTCAAGCCATGCCAGCGGGAAGGGGGCGGGTAGATGGCCTTGGCCAGCATGCGGAAATCCCGGACCCGAAGGGAGATCTCCCCGGTCCGGGTGCGCATCATCGTTCCTTCCGCTTCGATGAAGTCGCCCAGGTCGAAGAACTCCTGGAAGAAACGATAACGCGCCTCGCCCAGGTCATCATAGCGAAGGAACAGCTGGAGACGACCATCGCCGTCGTGGAGGTCCGCAAAGGTCACCTTCCCCATCCCACGGATCGCCGTCAGGCGCCCGGCGACCACCGCCTCCACAGTTTCCTCGCGGCCCTCGGCCGCCTGGAACGCCTGAATCGCCTGCGCGCTGGTGTGGGTGCGCCGGGAGCGCGGCGGATATGGGTCGATGCCCTGGGCGCGCAGGCGGGCGACCTTTTCCAGACGACGGCGGACGATCTCTCGGAAGAGGGCCATCGCTGGAACCTATTCGATGCGGAGGATACGGAAACGCAGGACACCGTCCGGGGCGTTCACCGTGATCACATCCCCCACCTGACGCCCCAGAAGGGCCTGCCCCAGCGGGGACTCATTGGAGATCCGGCCTCGGACCGGGTCCGCCTCCGCCGAGCCGACCACCTGATAGCGCTCCGGCGTGGAGCTGCCCTCCTCCTGGATGGTCACCCAGCTCCCCAGCGTGACGAAGGTCTTGGGGCCAGTGGTTTCCTCGATGATCACCGCCCGGCGGAGCATGGACTCCAGCGTCATGATGCGGCCTTCCACAAATGCCTGCTCGATCTTGGCGGCCTCGTATTCGGCGTTTTCATCATAGTTGCCTTCATCCATCGCCAGGTTCAACCGCTTCGCGACCTCCTGGCGCCGGACCGTGCGGAGATACTCCAGCTCTTCGAGGAGTTTCTGATAACCCTCACGGGTCAGATAAATCGGTTGCTCGCTCATAGATCCTCACAGAAGTGTAGTTTTCGCCGCGGTATTCCAATGGTCGGCAAGATGATAAACAGAAAGAGCGCCTGTTCGGGCGCCCTGTTTATTAAAATTTATCGTTTGATCCGGGTAGTCCTTCGAATGGCACCCCAATTATAGCATGTCTCGGAAGGGCGAACAAGGGATCGCCTCGCCAGATACACTCCCGGAGGGGAGGGTGTGGGGTGGACGGCCAAGCGATCCACCCCACCTCCCGCGAATCCCAGCGATCCGTTCGGCCGGTCCGGGCCTGTTCATGCCGCCACCTCCTCCCGAACAAAGCACTCCAGCACATCGCCCACGGCGAAATCGTGGAATCCCTCCAGCCCGACCCCGCATTCGTAGCCAGCGCGGACTTCCGTGACATCGTCTTTATAACGCTTGAGGGAGGCGATACGGCCCTCGTGGATCTTCTGGCCGCCCCGCAGGACCCGCACCATGGCGTTGCGGCGGATCTCCCCATCCCGAACGTAACACCCCGCCACCTGGCCGCCCCGCACCTTGAAGACCTGGCGGACCTCCGCGTGGCCCAGGATCCGCTCCTGGATCGTGGGGGCCAGCATGCCCTTCAGGGCCTTCTCCAGATCCTCCTCAATGTGATAGATCACGTTGTAAAGCCGGATGTCCACCCCCTCGGTCTCGGCCAGCCGCTTCGCCGCCGCATCCACCGGGACGTTGAACCCGATGATGATGGCATCGGAGGCCGCCGCCAGGGTGACGTCCGAGACGCTGACCTCGCCCGCATCGGCATGCAGGACGTTCAGCTGGAGCTGATCCCCGGCGTGCTTCTCCACCAGCCGCTGCAGGAGGCCGATGATCGGCTCGATGGATCCCTGGACATCCGTCTTGACGATGACATTGAACTCGCGAACCTTGCCCGCCTGCATGCGGCGGTAAAGGTCCTCCAGGCTCATCCGCCGGCCCTGGCGCTGGCGCTGACGCTCGGCCGCCCGCCGCTCGGCCAGCTCCCGGGCCTGGCGCTCGCTCTCCACCACCTCAAAAAGATCCCCCGCCTCCGGCACATCCGAGAGCCCCAGGACCTCCACCGGCGTGGAGGGGGGCGCCTTCTTCAGCGGGCGACCCCGGTCGTCGAACATCGCGCGGACCCGGCCGTAAGTGGCGCCGGCCACGATGATGTCGCCCTGTTTAAGGGTGCCGTTCTGGACCAGCAGGGTGGCCACCGGGCCGCGCCGATCCACCCGGGCGTCGATCACCGTGCCCACGGCCGGACGATCCGGGTTGGCCTTGATCTCCCGGGTCTCCGCCACCAGCAGGATCGCCTCCAGGAGATCCTCGATGCCGATGCGCTGTTTGGCCGAGACCCTGACCACGATGGTATCACCCCCATATTCCTGAGGAACCAGGCCGAGCTCCGAGAGCTGGCTCATCACGCGCTCGACGTTGGCGGTGGGCTTGTCGATCTTGTTGAGGGCCACGATCACCGGCAGGCGGGCGGCCCGGGCGTGGGCCAGCGCCTCGCGGGTCTGGGGCATCACCCCATCATCGGCAGCCACCACCAGGACCGCGATATCGGTGACCTGGGCGCCCCGGGCCCGCATCTGGGTGAAGGCCTCGTGGCCCGGCGTATCCAGGAAGGTGATCTTGCGCCCATTGTATTCCACCTGATAGGCGCCGATCCGCTGGGTGATCTGCCCCACCTCCTGGGCCGCCACGTTCGTGCGGCGGATGGCGTCGAGCAGGGTGGTCTTCCCGTGATCCACATGGCCAAGGACCACCACCACCGGCGGCCGCGGCTTCAGTTTGGAGGGATCCTCCCCCGCATAGAGGCGCTCCCAGAGCAACGAGGGACCCTCCTCTTCCGCGACCTCCGGCGGCCGTTGCTCCCGGGGTTCGAAGCCGAACTCATGGGCCACCAGGGCCGCGGTCTCATAATCGATGCGCTGGTTGATGCTGGCCATAATCCCGTTGTGCATGAGGACCTTGATGACATCGATGGGGCTTACAGACATCAGCGCCGCCAGCTCACGCACCGTAATGCTCGCCGGGATCTCGATCTCTTTCCGTCCGTTCTGCCGCATCCCTTACCTCCTCGCCCAACAGGATGGATCCTTCCCCCGGGGCCCGGGGCGGGCAGGGCCTCGAAGGCGCCCTGCCCCGGCATCCCCGGGATAAAAAAGCCGGCACGGTGGCCCGGGCCGACCGTGCCGGTGGATCCGATTGGGGCTTTCCCCCAGCCTGCGCAAGCGGGCTGGAGGGCTCCCCGGCGATCCCCCTCAGGGTCGCATCACGCCTCATCCTCCGGCAGGGTCGAGGCGTAGGCCACCAGCGCCATGCGGTCCTCCTCCCGCAACGCCTCGATCCGCAGGGCATATTCCAGGCGCCCATCCTTCAGGGCCCGCTCCCAGCATGAACGTCGGGGGTGCAGGTAAGCTCCCCGACCCGATTTCTTTCCTGTCGGATCGATCTCCACCCGGCCCTCCGGCGTGCGGACGATGCGGATCATCTCCCGCTTCGCCTGCACCTGCCGGCAGCCCACGCACGTGCGTTGAGGGATATGCCTGCGCGCCATCCGCGTTCCACACCCGCAAGACGGATCTCTCAGACTGGATGGTCCGATTCACCCGGGATCCTGGAGGGACCGGTCCGGTCCCGGCGTCCCCCGCAGGAAGCCCGCTGCGCCGCCCGCGCCCCGCACCGGATCGGACGACGAGCCTTCATCCGAAGATCCGATCCACCTCCACGGTGAAACCGACGAGGAGCGCGGAATGGGCCGTCTGGCCCACGCCCCACTTGCCGACCAGCTCATAGGCTCCGCCCTTCAGCTCATACACCTCAACCGTTTGCGCTTCCGGATCAACGATCCAGTATTCCAGCACGCCGGCCTGCGCATATTCCGCAAACTTCTCCACCCGATCTGTCCTCCGGGTAGCCGACGAGGTGACCTCAACGACGAGGTCCGGAACACCGCATACCTGCTCGCCGATGCGATCCAGATGCTCGCGGGCAATAAAGAAAATATCCGGCTCGCGGATCTTGCCCGCCCACAGGCGGACGGGGAGAGGAGCAAAGCGAACCACCCCCAGCTTATGCCGCTCTACAAACTCGTGAAGCGCCAGAAACAGGTTTTGAAGGGCTGTCTGATGCGTGTAGGTGGGATGCGGCGGCACCAGCAGCCTCCCCTCCGAGAGCTCCACGATTCGGTTCCGATCCGGCAGGGCGAAGAAGTCCTCCTCCGTCCACTGTCCCTGAGGAGGGTAAAGTTCCGCCACCTCCACCGTTCGTCCTCCCCGGGTCCGAGCTCCCATGGGCTCCTCCCCCCACCGGTCATGCCTCATCCAGGCGCCCTCCGATCTCCTCCCCCGATCCCAGGATGCGGCGCAGGCATGGTTCCGCTGGAGGCAGGGGCTCCTGGAACAGCCACTCCACGGCCAGCCAAAAGCCGGGCACTGCCTCGCTGACCAGCCGCCCCTCCCGCACCCGCGTCACCTCCACCGACTCCCCGCGCACCCGCTGCACCACCACCTCCTGCCGCTCCCGATCCACCACCCAATACTCCGGGATCCCCGCCTCCCGATACTCCAGCGCCTTCTCCCCCAGATCCATCCCCCGGGTGGCGGGGCTGGCGACCTCCACCACCAGAACGGGCCGCACGGTCAGGGGCACTCCCCGGGCCCGGGAGATCTCCTCCGGGGGCAGCACAAAGAGATCCGGCTCCCGCACCACGTCCGGGAGCACCTGAAGGGCTGCTGGGCCCGCCAGGACTTTCCCCCATCCCCTGGCTTCGCAATATCCGGCCAGAAGCCGCAGGAGGAAGATCACGACGTCCTGATGCTCTGCGGTAGCCGGCGAGTGCATCACGACCTCTCCGCGCACGAACTCCCAGATCTGATCCTCGGGAGCCTCCGCCAGGTAGCGCTCCAACGTCCAGCCCCCCATCCGCACCACATAGGGACCGGCGATCGGCTCCTTTCGCTCATCCACCACCCGCACGGGCATGGCCCTCACTCCTCCAGCCAGTCGCGCACCCGGCCGCCACGCATCCGCCGCAGCCAGGTCTCATCCTCGTAATCGACCTCATAGCGGACCCGCCGGCGCTCCTTCCCCTTGCCCGCCTTCTTACGCCGTCGGAGCTCCTCCTCTTCCTCGTCCTCATCTCCTTCGTCCTCGGTTTCCCCGATCCCCACGGGTTCCGGCTCCGGGATCGGAAGGGGAACCTCCACAGGCTCCAGCGTCGGCTCCGGGAGGGGGGCCTCCACCGGAGCCGGAGCCTCCTGCGGGGCTTCCCCGCCCAGGGAGCTCTCCACCTCCACGTCCTCCGGCGCGACCGGCTCCTGCACAGCCTCCGAAAGCGATGGGGCTGGCTCCGCGGCCGCCACCGGCTCGGGAAGGGCGACCCGGCGGGTCGCCCCTTCGGCCGGCTCCGCCTCCGACAGAACGGGTTCCGGCTTCTCCACCGGGATCTCCGGAGCCTCCACCCGCGCGGCCTTCTGGGCCTTGCGTCGGGCGCGCTCGGCCTCCCGCCGCGCCATATAGGCCTGATAAGCGGCCTCCAGGAAAGTCCGGGCATCCCGGAGCTCATCCGCGCTCCAGGGCAGGCCCGGCTGGCTCTTGTGACGCGCCAGCGCCTCCTGCATGGCCGGGATCAGACGGGCGGCCTCCCCCATTCGCTCCCGCAATTCGGCATCTTCCACGCGGGGGAGCCACTGCTCCAGCGCCTCCGTCAGGCTGTGGATGTCGATCCGCCATCCTGTCAGGCGCGCCGCCAGCCGGGCGTTCAGGCCCTCCCGTCCGATGGCCAGGGAGAGCTGATCGTCCGGCACCACCACCTGGGCGGTCCGCTCCGAGCGCTTCTCCTCGAACAAATGCACCGTCAGCACCCGGGCCGGGCTCAGGGCTTTCGCGATGAAGATCGCAGGATCCGGATGCCACTCGATCACATCGATTTTCTCGCCGCCCAGCTCGTGGACCAGGCTCTGAATCCGCATGCCGCGCTGGCCGATGCACGCCCCCACCGCGTCGATGTTGGGCTGGGTGGCGGCCACGGCCACTTTGGTGCGCTGGCCCGGCTCGCGGGCGATAGCCTTGATCTCCACCAGGCCGTTGTAGATCTCCGGCACTTCCGTCTCCAGCAACCGCCGGATCAGGTTCTTATGGGTCCGGGAGAGGATCAGCTGTGGCCCCCGGGGCGTTTGCCGGACCTCCGCCAGATAGGCGCGGATCCGCTGGTGAGGCTGGAGCCGCTCCCCCGGCACCATCTGGTTGCGGGGCAGAATGGCCTCCGCCCGCCCCTGGGCCAGCAGCACCGTCGCCCCCTGAGGGGTGACGGCCTGAACCACTCCGTGGACGATCTCACCTTCCTGTTCGGAGAAGTAACGATAAAGAAACTCCCGCTCCGCCTCGCGGATGCGTTGCAGGATGATCTGCCGCACGTTCTGCGCCGCGATCCGCTGCGCGAAGTTCGCCGGCGTCACATCCACGCGGATCGTCTCCCCCACCCGGACGTCGGGGCGGATCCGTCGAGCTTCCTCCAGCGAGATCTCACGGCGGGGGTCCTCAACGGTTTCCACCACGGTCTTCTGAAGGAAGATCCGGACCTGGCCGTTTTCGAGGTCGATCTCCACATCGACGGCCTGGGTGCTCCCCACATCCGTCATCCGGCGGAATACGGTGGCCATGGCCCCTTTCAGGACCTCCAGGACCACCTCCCGGGGAAGGTTCCGCTCGGCGGCGATCTGATTCACGGCCAGCAGGAGCTCGCTCTTCGCCATTCGATCGCTCCTCTTCCTGCATATTCGCCTTAGGAGGGCGCGGGGGATCCTGCCCGGGTTCTGGGCGCTCGACAGGCTGCCGAGGGCAACCTGCTCCGCAACATCACATCCCAATAGGAACAACACAGGGGCGCCGGACCGCGCCCCTGTTCAACCCGAGGGATCTTCCGATGATGAAACTCCCACACGAGGCCGGCAGGCCCCCCCTGAGAGCCCGCCCGTCCTCCGGAACTCCACACAAAGACCCACCGCGCTGTTTCCGTTTTTACATTTTAAACATAGCCTTCCGAAACGTCAAGGAAAGCAAGGCCCCTGCCCGGGCTTTTCGATCTCCATGCGCCCAGGACCTCCGTCGTCCGGCCCCTGTCCGGGTGGCGGGATGGTCCCTCCCCCATGGTTGACGAAAGAAAAAGCCGGGAGATCATGCCAGGACCCCCCCGGCTTCCGGGGCCCGCTCCCTATCGCCGGAACCAGTCCGGCGGCGGTTCCCAGTTGTCCGGGATAAGAAGCGGGCGCAGGCGGCCGCTGGGCTCCGGCGGGCCGATGATCCCCAGTTCCTCCAGACGGTCGATCAGGCGAGCCGCCTTGGGGTAGCCAATGCGCAGCTTCCGTTGAAGCAGGGAAGTCGACGCCCCGCGATGGCGCTTGATGATCTCGATCGCTTCCCGCAGAAGGGTCTCCTCATCCTCTTCCTCGAACTCCCCGCGGCTCACCGAACGGCCGCTCCCCACTTCCAGAGGGGTCACCATCCCCTCCCAGGGGGCCGGCTCCGGTCGCTCGTCGGCGTAACGCTCCTGCCAGAACCGCACCACCCGCTCCACTTCCTCATCCGAGACGTATGCGCCCTGAACCCGGACGGGTTTCCCCAGATCCGGCGGCAGGAAGAGCATATCCCCGCGCCCCAGCAGGGTCTCCGCCCCCGGCATATCCAGGATCACCCGGGAGTCCACCGAGGAGGCCACCGCAAAGGCGATGCGGGCCGGGAAGTTGGCCTTGATCAGCCCCGTCACCACATCCACGCTGGGGCGCTGCGTGGCGATCACCAGATGGATCCCCGTCGCCCGCGCCATCTGCGCCAGCCGGGTGATGGTCCGCTCCACATCCACCGGCGCAGCCATCATCAGGTCCGCCAGCTCATCGATGAACAGCACGATGTAAGGCAACCGGGTTTCCCCGGCCTCCTCGGCCCGGGCGTTGAAATCCGCGAGGTTCCGTGCCCCCACCGCCGCAAACTGCCGGTAGCGCTCCTCCATCTGACGGGTGAGCCAGCGCAGAACCCCCACGACGCGCTCGATCTCGAATTCCACCTTCCCATACAGGTGGGGCAGTCCGTTCCACCGCACCAGCTCCACCATCTTGGGATCGATCAGCACCAGGCGGAGCTCCTCGGGGGTGTTGTTATAAACCAGGCATGTGATCAGCGCATGGATGCATACGGACTTCCCCGAGCCCGTGGTCCCGGCGATCAACAGATGGGGCATCGCCGCCAGATCGGCCACCACCGGCCGGCCCGCCACATCCCGGCCCAGGGCGATGGCCAGGGGCGACCCGATCTTCCGAAACTCCGGGGAGGCCAGCAGACCCCGCAGGCGGACCATGTGGATCCGCTGGTTGGGGACCTCGATGCCGATGAGGCCACGGCCGGGGACTGGGGCTTCAATCCGGAGCGAGGGGGCCGCCAGGGCCAGCGCCAGATCGTTGGCCAGGGCGGCGATCTGAGCCACCCGGACCTTCTGGCGGCGCACCTCCCCTTCCGGCCCCGGGCGCTCGATGTAACCCGGCAGCAATCCGAACTGGGTCACCGCCGGGCCCTGGGTGGCTTCCACCACCCGAGCCTCCAGCCCGAACTGCCGGAGGGTTTCCTCAATGATTGCCGCCTTCTGGCGGATCTCCTCCGGCGAGACCGCCGGAGGCTCTTCTTCTTCTAAGAGATCCAGCGGCGGCAGACGGCGATCCCGCTTGACCCGGACGGAACGCGGAGGCGACGCCGTCACGATCTTCAGGTCCCCAGGGGCTGGTCGTGGAGATGGCCGGGCGGGCTTCGGGGGCTGCGGCGGGCGGGCCGGCGGAGCTAGGGCGGGGGCCGGGGCGGTCACCTTCGAGGCGGAAGATGGCGGAGCCCAGCGGGCCAGGGCGAACCATCCCCCGATCCCCGTGATCAGCATCAGCAGGACCACCCCCACGCCCGGCCCCAGCGGGGCGGACACGGCGGTCCAGATCAGCCAGCCCAGCGTCCCACCCCCCTCCCCGCGTTCGATGATCTCCCAGGGGGCCTCAGCGGTGAGCATGGCCAGCCCGTGGGCCAGGCCGAAAAGCCCCAGCAGGGCTCCCTCGAAGGCCAGGAGCCGCCAGCCGTTCAGCGCCGGGGCCCGGCCCATCGTCCGCAACAACATCCACATGCCGAGCCCCGCCCAGCCCGCGGCGATCAGCAGGCTCCCCCATCCGAAGAGGCTTCGCAGCAACCCGGCCCATGCGTCGCTCCATCGCCCCGGGCTGAGGCCCAGCAACACCAGGCCGGAGAACAGCCCCAGGCCCGTCAGCCCCAGGGCGACGACCTGGCGCTCCCGCCGCCCGAAAGCCGGCGTGCCATACCAGCGGGGTGGACCCAGCCGCCGGATCCACTCCGGGAGGCCGGAGGCAGCGGGAGGCCTGCTGGGCCCGGCGCGGGCGGGCTCGCTGCGAGCCGGGCGGGCATGGACCGTTCGAACGCGCCGCTTCATCTTTCCTCATCGGATCAGAGCGCTGGAGCAATCCGGGGGAAACTCCAATTAATGGAGCCCTCGCCGGCTGAGCCCAATCCGTCGAGCCGCCGGATCGATGCTCACGATGCGAACCCGCAGACACTGCCCCTCGCGCACGCTTTCGCGGGGGTGATCCCCTCCCGCATCGCCGAACTCGGAAACATGCAATAGCCCCTCCACACCCTCCTCCAGCCGGACGAAGGCCCCGAAGTGGGTCACCGTGGTCACCACCCCCTCCACCACCTGACCCACCTGGTAGCGCTGGGCCACGGTCTCCCATGGATCCGGTTTCAGCCGCTTGAGAGAGAGCTGGACCCGACGCTCCTCGGGGAGGACATCCAGGACCAGAACCTCCAGCTCCTGGCCGACCTGGACGATGGCCCCGGGATCGGTCACGCGGCCCCATGACATCTCGGAAATATGAAGCAGACCCTCGAAGCCGCCCAGGTCGACGAACGCGCCAAACGCGGCCACCTTTGTTACCGTCCCCCGGCGGACCTCCCCAGGCCGCAGCTCGGCGAGCAGCGCTTCGATGCGCGCCTCGTCCTGATGGGCCAGCCGCTCGGAGAGCACAAAACGCCCGCCCACCTCATCCACTTCGATCACCCGGACCTGAAGGGTCTGGCCCACATAGCGGGCCAGCGCGGACTTCCGGGAGGGGCCGTTCAGCGCGTTCGGGAACTGGAGGAGATGGGAAGCGGGGATGAACCCTCTGGGCAACCGTTCGGCCTGCACGATCAACCCGCCCCGGTTGTAGCCGACCACAGTGACGGTGAGGGGCTGGCCGGATTCCAGCAATGCCCGCGCCCGTCGCCAATCTGGCTCTCCACCCTCCAGATCCCACAGGCCGGGCATGGGGATCGGATGGCCGCGGCCCATCCCCAGACCCTCCCAGATCTCCTCCGGCTCGGCTTCCGGGGCCGGGAAAGCGGCGAACTCGCCCTGGTTCATCAGGGCCATCCAGTAATCCTCCGAAGGAGGCACATAGCCGGGCTCCGTGACGCGCATCCTGTGATCCCTCCTTGAATCGTCTCCGCCTGGATTCCAGAAGCAATCCTCATTCTGCGGCTGGGCTTCCATTCGAGAGACGGGATGGTCCTTGACCGATTCAGGCCGTGACGGCGGGTCCCATCGCCGCCTGCCATTATAGCCAGAGGCGGAAGAGGAGCAAACGGGGGCTCAGGAAAGGGTCCGGGGACGCCCCCCTTCACAGGCACTATCCCCGCCACAGAAGGATCAGCGGCAAGCCCAGGAACGCGATCGGAAAGAAGCCCGCGAGCACACGGTGCTCGACCATGATTTCGAAAACCCGGATCAGCAGACCCCGATACCACCGGTAGCCTGCAAACAGGATCCCGGCGGAGATCACGGTGACGCTGATCATCTCGGTCAGCACCACCCCGACGGCGGCCGGGTTCCCCAGGGCCAGTGCGGCCAGCAACGTATCGATGAAGGTGCTGATGTTGGCTCCCATCACATAAGGGATCAGTTGCTCCCGGCGGATCCACCCCCGCGTCACCGAAGGCACGAGCAATCCGATGGAGACGGACACCGACATGGTGAGGGCCGTCACGGCCAACCCGAGGCCAAAGGTCGGCCAGGGGGAATCCGGTGCAGGATCCGCCTCCGGGGGGGTCAGGCGGGGAAGAGGGATCGCCCGGTCGAGGGCCTGAAGCGCGATGCCGATCAGGAAAAACCCCAGGAGGAACAGGGAGACCCCGATCGCGCTCTCGGGCGGGGGCTTCCCAAGCCCCCGGCTCATCCCGCTGCGCAGGATCCCTTCCACAACCTGGACAGGCGCCCGGAAGGGCTCCAGAAGGGCGGGGAGGAAAGGGGGCCGCCACCGGGCTATCCACGGGACAGGCATATGGGGCAGCAGGAAGAGGCCCAGGGCCGTGGCCGGGAAATAGGTCGTGGCCGTCACCCAGAAGGTGACAAATCCCGCGGTCAGGCTGTGCCAGGGATGTCCCCGGCGCCAGGCATAGCTCAACCCGATGACGAACAGGACGAACGAAGCGCCCAGGCGGGATCCGGTGAGCATGGTGAGGGTGGCGGCCGGGGAGAGGACGTGCGCATCCTGGAGGCTGACCGCGGCTGCCGCCACCGGGGAGCCGCTGAGCGCCAGACAGGCCATCAGCCAGCCCAGCCCCAGGCTCCGCCATGGGGAGGGAAGCTTCCCCGCCTCCGCCAGCGTGGGGGTCAGATGGGCAGCCCCCGCCCGCATCAGCAACAACGCGAACAGGAAGAGCGCCAGCCCCCCCGCTCCCCATACTCCGCGCTGGACGCCAGCTTGGAGGGACCCGATCTTCACCCATCGTTTCATTCGGAATCCGGACGGACGGGGGATGGAGCGCGGGGTGCGGGCCGCCGAAGACCGCCCCCATCCCGCACAAGCTTCATCCGGGCGGTCCATCAATCCGATGGAGCGCCTGAGGAGGAGTTGAGACCTTCCAGGCCCCGCCACCGGCTGCCCTCCTCCGGCGGGCCGATCAGCCCTCGGGCCTCCATGAGATCGATCAGGCGAGCCGCCCGGTTGTAACCGATGCGGAGCTTCCGCTGCAGCAGCGAGATCGAAGCCCGTCGGTGCAGGCGCACGACCTCGATCGCCCGCTGCAACAGAACCTCGTCGGGCTCCTCCTCAACCTCCCCTGTCCGCTCCCCAGCCGGGACCGGTGCCCGGGATGCCGTCGCCTCTTCGGGCTTCGATCGAGCGGAAGGAGGCGTGGGGAGCGCCCCCTGGCGCTCGCGCCCCGGGGCCGGGCGGGGGAGACCCCGGATGCCTTTCCAGTAGGTGACGATACGCCGGATCTCCTCATCGGAGACAAAACAACCCTGAGCCCGGATGGGCTGGCCCTGGTCCGGGGCAAGGAAGAGCATATCCCCGCGCCCCAGCAGGGTCTCCGCCCCCGGCATATCCAGGATCACCCGGGAGTCCACCGAGGAGGCCACCGCAAAGGCGATGCGGGCCGGGAAGTTGGCCTTGATCAGCCCCGTCACCACATCCACGCTGGGGCGCTGCGTGGCGATCACCAGATGGATCCCCGTCGCCCGCGCCATCTGCGCCAGCCGGGTGATCCGCCGCTCGGTTTCCTCCGGGGCGGTGATCATCAGATCCGCCAGCTCATCCACCACGATCACCAGATACGGCATGCGGGGCTCGCCCCGCTCCTCCGCCCGCCGGTTGTAATCCGCGATATGGCGCACACCAACGGCGGCGAAGAGGCGATATCGGCGCTCCATCTCCCGCATGGCCTCCTGAAGCACCCGGGGGACCTTCTCGATCTCCACCACCACTGGGGTCCAGAGATGCGGGATGCCGTTATAGGGCGTCAGCTCCACCCGCTTGGGATCGATCAGGATCAGCCGCAAATCATCCGGCGTGCACGTGCACAGCAGCGACACCAGGATCGCGTTCAGGGCCACCGATTTCCCGGATCCGGTCGCCCCCGCGATCAGGAGGTGCGGCATGGCCGTGAGATCGGCCACCAGGGGCTCGCCGGAGACGGTCTGCCCGAGGGGCAGCCGCAGGGGGGAGGCCATCGAGCGATAGGCCTCGCTCTCCATCACCTCCCGCAACCGAACCCGAGCGGCCCGCTCGTTGGGAACCTCGATCCCCACCAGGCCCCGGCCTGGGATGGGGGCCAGAACCCGGACCGTGCGGGCGGAGAGGGCCAGGGCCAGGTCATCCGCCAGGGCCGCGATCTGCCCCACCTTCACCCGGGTGGAACGGCCGCCCCGGGAGATCTGCCCGGGTTCCAGGCCGAAGAGGGTCACCGTGGGCCCGCGCTGGACCTCCACCACCCGGGCTTCGACCCCCAGGCTGCGCAACGTTTCTTCGATGATATGCGCCTTCTCCCGAAGATCCGCCTCGTCGATCTCCACCTCCTCTTCGGGATCCAGGATCTCCTCCAGGCGGGGAAGCGTCCATTTCGGCCCCTCGGGGGCGATCTGCAAAGGAGCCTCGCTCTCCTCCCGATCCTCCAGGGGCTCCGCGATCCCCGCCGCCTCCGGAGCTTCCTGGATCTCCGCTTCCCCGAGGATCCGCGGGGATCGATCCGGGGGAGAGGGGGAAGCGACCGGCTCTGCCTGCCGGGGAGGGCGGATCGAAAAGCCTTCCCCAGCGGAACGGTCCGGCAGGAGGCTCCGAAGCCGGCGAAGCCCTCGGATCGCCCACTCCAGAGGACGTTCCGGCGAAAGCCGGAAGGTCCCCATCAGGCCCGCCCAGACCATCCCCAGCAGGACCAGCCATGCCCCGATCGGGCCCAGGTTCTCCGTCAGGCCCTGAACCAGCGCGGCGCCGATCGCCCCCCCGAGCCCCCCCAGCCGATCCAGGGCCATCAACAGCGATCCGTAGAGCAGGAGGAGCCCGAGAAGGAACGAGGGGCGGGGCCGGGGAACCTGCGCAGATCGCCGGACCAGCAGCCAGGCCCCGCCCGCGATCAGCCCCAGAGGGAACGCGAAGGCCCCACCTCCTAACCCGTGGATCAGACCCAAAAGGAGAGGGCCCAGCGCCGGCATTCGATGGGGAGCGAGCAAACCCAGGGCCACCAGGATCCCGGCCACAAACAGGATCAGGCCCAGCAGATCCAGCTGCTGATCCCGCGTGAGGGAAGGCCTCCAGCGAGGATGACCTTTTGGGGAAGTCGTCCGGCGGGCACCGGACGTTCTCTCCCGGGTCCCCCCTTTGGTTCGCCGACGCTCCGCGACGGCACGCTTTTTCGGACGGCCCACTGTCACCGCCTCCCTGATTTCCTGACGGCCGGCCCCCCGGGCCGGCGGCTCCACAGACCCCTCTCCTCTCGCCTTCTCCCCCGCAAGCGGGGGAGAGGAAGGCCGGTCCTCAGAGATGCGGAAGGATCTCCTCGCGCGTCGGGCGCCAGGAGACGGCTCCGCCGGCAGGGAGTTCTCACTGCCAGATCCCCGGGATCGTCGTCCCACACCGGTAGCAGGCCCCCCGCCCGCTGAGGTGATCCACCAGGATCCGGAAACCGTGGCGGGCGATGAGGAGCGCATCACAATTCGGGCAGTAGGTGTTCTCGAAGGGCCCCACCCGGCCCGGGAGATTGCCCGCGTAAACGTAACGCAGGCCGGCGGCCTTCCCGATCTCCGCCGCCCGGATCAGCGTTTTCGCCGGCGTCCAGTCCCGATCCGTCATCTTATAATCCGGATGGAAGGCCGTCACGTGCCAGGGGATATCCGGGGAGATGGAAGCCAGGAACTCCGCCGCGTCCCGCAGCTCCTCATCGGAATCGTTGAAGCCCGGCACCACCAGGGTGACCACCTCCAGCCACAGGCCGCTCTCGTAAACCATGCGGATGCCCTCCAGGACGTTCTTGAGAGGCATCCCGAGGGCCCGATAGTTCTTATCGCGCATGCTCTTGAGATCGATCTTGTAGCCCACCAGGTAGGGGCGCAGATACTCCAGGACCTCGCGGGTGAGGTTGCCGTTCGAAACATAGACACAGCGCAGGCCCTGGGCGATGGCCTCCTTGAAGATCGCCACCGCCCATTCCGAGGTGATCAGCGGCTCGTTATAGGAGCTCCCGATCAGCTGCGCCCCATACCGCTTCGCCAGCGCGACCAGCTGGGAAGGCGTGACCGGAACAGGACGAACCCCTGCCTCCTCATCCCGCAGCGCCTGGGAAACCTGCCAGTTCTGACAGTTCGAGGCAGCGACAAAATTCGGAAGATAGGTATGATCGCCCTCGACCTCGAGATTAAAAACATATCCGGAGAAAGCTCGCCTCTGGACCTCCCGTATAGGAAGATAATAATATTGCTCATCCGCCCAGAATCCCCGGATCTGGCCATTCAGAGGCCAGCGCACCCGATACAGCTGCCTCGCCCTCTGGACATGGCGTCCCTCCATCGGGGCCTTCGGGGTGGAGTAAGCCCGCAACGACGGCAAACGGCCACAATGCAGAAGCAGCCATGCAATTCCATAAGAAAGATAAGGCGAAACGGAGGCCGCATCCCCACGGCCATTTGTGGAAATCGCTCCATGGAATTCCGCCAGCCTTTCATCCAGGGGCATGCGGGCCGGGATGCCAGGAGCATGTTCATCGAAAACCCGAACCCGATCTCCTTCCACACGGATGAGCTCGGACCTCCGATCGCCTGCGGGAACGAGCGCAGGAGCAGCCCTGGATGGCAACAGCCCCCGATGCATCCGGGAAATATCCACAGCCGCTTCCAGCCACGCCTTCCCATCCAGCTCCTGGACCGAGCTCTCAGGACCCAGCTCGATGAAGCGAGGGATCACCAGGCAATGATTCGGAGACAGCTGATCGGCCCGGACCCACTGGGGATTCTCCGGCCTCTTCCCCTTACGTGGCCGCAGGGTAGCCAGGAACCGATGATCGGGCGTGCACTCGATGGGAGGGAGAAACGCCGGGACAATGCGGATCAGGTCCCCTTCATACCTGTGGCGGAAGACGGCCCGGATTTTTCGCAAACGTCCGCGATGGGAAGGGGTGTATAACCCCTCCACAAACCCGATCTCGCCGTCCGGATTGACCTGAACTCGGGAGGCTTTCTGGAAGAGCTCTTCGAGGGAGAAGATCCCCCGCTGGGTGATCACAAAGGTTTCGCCGGTGAAACAGTAGCTGCAATGCAGGTCGCAGCCCAGCATCCCGAAAGTCAGGGTATAGGAGCCGGGGAGGATGTGGAAGAACGGCTTCTTCTCCGTGGGGTCCACCTGGAGGGCGGCCACATACCCCCACGGGACGTAGAGGGTGCCATCCCGGTTGAAGCGCACCTGGCAGATCCCCCGACGGCCCGGGCGGATCAGACAGCGGTGACCGCAGGCGTAACAGCGCACCGATCCGTCCGGAAGCCGTTCGTAGAGCTCGCCCGGCCGTGTCAGCGCATCCAGCACATCCGCCAGCGTTCGAACCTCCGCCATCGCCATTCCCCCTTTCCCCAAAACCAGGCCGGCCGTGCATGAGCCCGCTCAGGCGTTCAGGATACGGACCACCGGGATCCTCGTGGAGCCAGATCGCCCCTCCCCCTGCAGCGCTTCAGGCCACACAGAGAGACGAGGAGCGGGGGGCGCCGAAGACGTCCCCTCAGCCTCCGAAAATCCCCGGATCGAGGACGGGTTTCCCGTCCCCTCCCGGATGCCGCGAGGCGGCATAGATGGTGGCATAGATGGTAAGGAAAGAATGCCCTCGCCGCTCGGATTCTTCCCGGTGTGGCGGGCCAGGAAAAGAGAGGCGCGCAGAAACAACTGGGGATCCGAGCATCCACCGGATCCATCTATCCATTTTAACCGGCTTCCCCGGGGAGAGGGGAAAAGACAGGAGGCGACGCCGGGGTTTTCCACATCCCGAGGCCAGATGCCGTTCGGCCCCCATCCGGAAGGCAAGATGGCCCTTCCCCGCGGCCCGAAAGGCCGCGGGGAAGCCCACCGGGTAACCTTCTACGGAACCAGCACCTCACCACTCCATCCACGGGCGGGCCTGGCCATCCGCGGTGAGGAGGTAGATCGTCAGCGGGCCGGCCCGGCTGCCCCCCATCCCGGGGGATCCTGGAGGCATACCCGGGAGGGCGATCCCCCGGGCATTCGGGCGCTCCTTTAACAGACGGGCGATGGCCTCCAGCGGGACGTGGCCTTCCACCACGTAAGGGCCCACCCGGGATGTATGGCAGCTCCTCATCGACTCCGGGATTCCCCACTGCTGCTTCAGCGGCGTCAGGTCATCCTGTTCGATCACGTGGACGGCCACGTCGTGATCTCGGAGATAGCGGATATATTCCCCGCAGCATCCACAGCGGGGGGTGCGATAAACCGTCACCACCTCCTTCGCCAGGGGGCTGCCCTGCTGGGCCGATGGGGAGGAACCCTGGCAGCCTATCAGGAACAGAATCCCCAGGATCCCCAGGGACACTTTCCGCCCGAGTCTCATCTCCGCCTCCAGGGAAGCATGGTTCAGAGATATGTCATGGGTGCCGAAGAGGTGCCTGCCCTTTCCCCCATGCGCTCACCGAAGCGGCGCTTTCCTCCGCTGCCTTGCGCGCCGATGGGAAACCGGCCTTCATGGGCGCTACCGCACCAGGCGTCCACCGTGGAAGGATCCGGATAGGTGACCACCCTGCCGGCATCCAGAGCGCCCCCGGCCACCCAGGGCTCAGGGGAAGACCCACTGCGCAACGCCCATGTCGCGCTACGCCCGGAACCCGCGCAGGCGCAACGAGTTGGTCACGACGAAGATGGACGAGAACGCCATGGCCCCGGCCGCCATCATCGGATGCAGCAGGCCCAGGGCCGCCACCGGGATCAGGATCACATTGTAGAAGAACGCCCAGAACAGATTCTGGCGGATCGTCCGCATCGTCCCACGCGAGAGCCGGATCGCCTGGGGCAGCAGGCGCAGATCCCCCCGCATCAGCGTGACATCCGCCGTCTCCATCGCCACCGCCGTCCCGGTCCCCATGGCGATCCCCACATCCGCCTGGGCCAGGGCGGGGGCATCATTGATCCCATCCCCGACCATCGCCACCCGGTAACCTTCCCCCTGCAACTGACGAACGATCTCCGCTTTGTCGGCAGGCAGGACCTCCGCGAAGACCCGGTCGATGCCGACCTGCTGGGCGATCGCCTCAGCGGTGCGCCGGTTATCCCCGGTGATCATCGCGGTTTGCACGCCCAGCCGATGCAGCGCCGCGACGGCTTCCATCGCCTCCGGCTTCAGGGTGTCCGCCAGGGCGATCAGCCCGATCGCCTCCCCATCCTGGGCGACCAGCATGGTCGTCCGCCCCCGCTCCTGAAGGGCGCGCGCCGCTTCGCCCAATTCCGCCAGCGCCACCCCTTCCGCCTGGAGCCACGAGACCTTACCCACCCGGACCACGTTCCCATTCCGGTGGGCCACCACCCCCCGGCCGGGCAACGCCGAGAAGCCCGCCAGCTTCTCCAGCGGGAGCCCGCGGGTTCGGGCGGCTTCCACCACCGCCAGGGCCAGCGGGTGCTCGCTCCCCTGCTCCGCGCTGGCGGCCAGCGCCAGGACGTCCTCCGGGGCCCAGCCCGCGCGCGGGATCACTTCGGTCACCACCGGCCGGCCCTGGGTGAGGGTGCCGGTCTTATCCAGCGCCACCATGGTGACCTTCCCCAGCTGCTCCAGGGCCTGGGCGCTGCGGAAGAGGATCCCCATCGTCGCCCCCCGACCCGTCCCGACCATAATGGCGGTGGGCGTGGCCAGCCCCATCGCGCACGGGCAGGCCACCACCAGGACCGCGATGGCGTTCACCATCGCCCGGGTGAAGCCGGCCCCGCCGATGACCAGCCAGCCCAGGAAGGTCAGGGCGGCGATGGCGATCACCAGGGGGACGAAGACCGCCGAGATCTGATCCGCCAGCCGCTGGATGGGCGCTTTGCTCCCCTGCGCCTCCCGGACCAGCCGGATGATCCCGGCCAGCACCGTATCCCGTCCCACATGGGTGGCCTCGATCTTCAGCAGACCGTGCTGGTTCACCGTCCCTCCCAGCACCCGGTCGCCCGGGCCCTTCTCCACCGGGAGCGATTCCCCGGTCATCATGGACTCATCGACCGCGGAGCGCCCCTCCAGGACAACGCCATCCGCCGGGATGCGCTCCCCGGGTCGGACGATGAGGAGATCGCCCACGCGGACCTCAGCGGCCGGGATCTCGATCTCCTGGCCATCCCGAAGCACGCGCGCCCGCTCCGGCTGCAGCGCCATCAGGGCGCGGATCGCCTCGCCCGCCCGTCCTTTGGCCCGCGCCTCCAGATACTTCCCCAGGACGATCAGGGTGATAATGACCGCGGCGGTTTCGAAATAGGTGTAACGGCCCAGCGCGGCGCTGCCCAGCGTGAGGGCAAGGGTGACCGCCAGGCTGTAGAAATAGGCGGCGGAGGTGCCCAGGGCGACCAGCACGTCCATGTTGGCGGTCCCCAGCCGCAGGGCCCGATAGGCCCCCCGATAGAAATCCCATCCCACCCCGAACTGCACCGGCGTGCTGAGGAGGAGAAGCAGCCAGTCCAGAAGCAGCGGCCGCGTCATCCCGGGCATCACGTTGTGGAGCAGGTCGAATTGCATGCTCAGCCAGAACGTGGGGAGCGTGAAGATCAGCCCCCACAGGAAGCGGCGGCGCTGACGGGCCAGCTCCGCCTCGCGGGCCGCCTGCTCCGCATCCATCCCGGCCTCTTCCAGCCCGCCGGCCGCCTCCACGACCTCGTAGCCGGCCTCCCGGACCGCCTGGATCAGATCGCGGATCGAGGCCACGCCCACCACATAGGTGACGTGGGCCCGCTCCGCCGCCAGGTTGACCGTGGCCTCCAGCACCCCCGGAACCCGGTTGAGGGCCCGCTCGATGGTGCGGGCGCAGTTCGCGCAGGTCATCCCCAGGATGGGCAGCTCCACCGTGGCGGTGGCCACATTGTAGCCAGCCGCCCGGACCTGCTGGACAGCCTGGCGGATATCCGCCGCCGAGGGATCGAGCAGCACCACCGCCTGCTCGGCGGCGAAATTCACGGAGGCCTCCAGCACCCCGGGCGTGCGCTTCAGGGCCCGCTCCACCGTCCGGGCGCAGTTGACGCAGGTCATGCCGATGATGGGAAGCACCACTTCCCGCGCCGAAGTCGTCATAGAACGCTCACCTCCTCCGCACCGCCTCAGCGCGCTGGACAGGTAGTCAGACCGCCCGATCCCCGCGCCTCACCGGATCGCCTGTTGCAGAACGGCCTCCACCTTCTCCGGCGTCGTATCGTGGCCGAAGCTGCGCCAGATCACCCGTCCCTGGCGGTCCAGGACCACCAGGCCATGGGTGCCGGGCATCCCGAACCGGGCCAGGAGGGCCTGCCCCTCCCGCGTGTCCGCCCGCACCTCGAAGAACTCCACATCCCCCTCAAACCGCGGTCGCAGCGCCTGCACGAGGCGCGTGTTCCGGGCGCACACCGGTCAGCCCGGCAGGACGAAGTGATAGAGCGCCGCTCGCGGGCGCGGCGTCGGCGTCCCCGTCGCCGTCGGGGTGGGGAGGGGCGTGGGGGTCCCTGTCGGCGTGGGGACCGGCGTTCCGATCGCCGCCGGCGAAGCGGCCGGCGTCTCCGTCGGGCGTGTGGGGACAGGCCCTGGCGATCCCGCGCCCTGGCCCAGGCATCCGATCCGAGCGATCCATACCAGCCCCAGCGTCCCCATCCATATCCATCGCATCCTGGCCCCCTTTCCAGATCGCCCCTGGAGCCGGAAGGCGGGTGGAGATCCCCCGGCGACACGGGCGCGGCCTTACGCGGAGGCGGGCGGGTAGCCGATTTCGTGGAGCACCGCGACGATCCGCTCCCAGGTGGCGGGGGGCTCAAAGGCCACCGTCACCTGCTTCGTGGCCACATCCCCGCGCACCTCCTTCACCCCTTCCAGCGCCTTCAGCTCGCGGGTGATGGTGTGGATGCAATGATGGCAGGAGATGTTCGGCGCAACGAACGTTCGGGTCTCCATCCTTGCCTCCCTCCTGTCGCAGGATTCTCCGGGAACCCGAGATCCCGCTCCGGTCTGATGGATCCAGGGAACGCTCCCCGATGGGTTAGAGCTTCTGCGCGGCCTCAAAAACCTCCACGATCTCCTCCAGCACCCGCTCCCGTTCATTCGGGTCCTCGCCCCGAATGGCGGTGGTCACGCATGTGCGCAGGTGCTGGGCCAGGACCATATCGTTGACCTTCGCCAGGGCCCGCTGCACCGCCTGCACCTGCCGGATGATATCGATACAGTAGGCGTCCTCCTCCACCATCCGGGCGATCCCCTCCACGTGCCCGGCGATGCTGCGCAGCCGCCGCAGGACCTCCGCCTTCGTTCGGGCCTCCATGTCCCCTCCTGGAGGAATCCCCTCCCCCCGGGGGAGGGGTCAGGGACATTGTATCCCAGCCGGGCCGGTCCGTCAAATCGGCGTCAGGTGCTCCCGGGAGGGCTTCAGGGCTGAACCGGGCATTATGGGGAACGTCGGGGGATCAGGATGCGATAGAGAAATCCGTTCACCGGGATGTCGGCGATGGGCTGATAGGCCTGACCGATGGCATCCAGCACGGGCTGGGGGTAGAACTGGGCCCGCAGCACCACGATCCCGAACGCCTGCGCCCGGATCATCCGGATCAGCGGCTCCGGGTTCAACTTCCGGTTTTTGTAAAGGTTCAGCAGCTGCGTCGAGTTCGTCACGGGCTCCTTCCCCGCCCAGAGCGCCCACGAGGCTTCTTCCGTGAAGGCCGGGCCCGGCGCCTCCCGCACCATCTCCACAATCCGCCATCCGTTGCGGACATCCTCCGCGGTGGGCAGATGGCCCAGCTGGGTGTATTCCACCGTATCCACATATCGTGTCCCTTCCAGCCCCAGCCAGCGCGCCACCGGCGCTGTCCATGGATGATCGGTGGGCAGATGGAAGACCCGTCCGGCCTGATACAGCATGGCCAGGGGGATCACCACCGCCGCCACGGCCCGCCCCACAGGCCGCCCGGCGGTCCATCCCTCGATGCGCGCGAGGAGCCGACCGGCGGCCAGGATCGCCGCCACCACCGCGGTGATGAAATACGATTCCCCGGCCCCCCATTTGCCCGCCAGCGCTCCGCCGGCCGCGGCGAAGACGGCCCAGACGCTGAACAGGGAAAGGCGATCCCCATACAGCTCATACAGGACCAGGGCCGCCGCCAGGAGGAGAACGACCGCGTGGAGGCGGAACCACTGGCTGTAAAGGAAGAACGCCTGGCGGTAGTCATACTCGTTGATGTTGGCCTCGATGATGTGCAGGAACCAGTAGCCGCCGGTGGCGAGATCCAGCATGGCGAACAGCGCCAGATTCGCCGCCGCGAAGCACACCCCCCAGGCCAGCGCCGCCCGGGGACGGCGCAGGAAGAGATACGCGAAAACCGCCAGCGCGGTGACGATGGCATGCTGTTTGGTCCAGCCCGCGGCCGCCAGCGCCAGCGACCCCAGCAGCAGGGACCGTCGGGAAGGGAACTCCTCCTCCCGGGTCAACGCCAGCACCGCCAGGGCCTCGAAGAGGACCATCATCATATGGCTGCGGGAAAGGGGGCCGATGTGGTAAACATAATTCGAGGCCAGGACCATCCCCCCCGCCCAGGCGCCGATCATCCACCTCCGGGTCCAGCGCCCCACGGCGAAGCCCACCGCCCCGGCCAGCGCGATCGTCGCGGCCGCGGAGAGCAGCCGGCCCGCGATCAGGCGGGGGCCGAAGATCCAGACCAGGGGGACCGCGAGGAGATGAAAGAGGGGGGGATAATTGGAGGCGTAGAAGGGATACTGTTCGATGTCCCGATACGGCCATTCCCCCCGGGCGAAGTAAATCGCATCGAGCAGCTCAAACCCCTCTCCCTGGTCATAATCGAAGGGGAACTGGAAGAGG
>BEHY01000026.1 GCA_002898735.1 Candidatus Thermoflexus japonica | reverse complement strand
CGATCCGGAGAGGGTAAGACGGTTGACCGGCTGGCAATGGATACTGGATGCATTTCAGAAGCTCTCCCTAAACATGGCTCTACCATGAGCAATTGGTATTAGGTGCCTCTCGTAGGGGCACCCCTTGTGGGTGCCCCATAGCCCCGGGGCAGGCACAAGGCCTGCCCCTACGATGGATATCCACACCATTCGTAGGGGTACCCCTTGTGGGTGCCCCAGGTTAGGAGGGCGGACGATGGAAACCCACGAACATTCCTGGCTTCCCATTCCGATTACCGTGAGCCTCATCACCCTGGGATGGGTGATCGTCCGGCTCATCCCTCCGGAAGGTCCGGAGATCGCCCTCCAGGTCCTGGGCTCTCCGCTGGGGTTTCGACTGACCCCGACCTTCTGGATCGGGATCTTCAGCGCCGCCCTGGCGGCCACCGGAACAGAGTCACTGCTCCAGCTTCACCCGCGTTTCCGGGAGGAAGCGCCCTGGCGTCAAATCGGCCGTCTGATCCCTGCGATGTGGGTGGCGGTGGGCGGACTGGTATTCACCCTGCAACTTCCGCCCAGCCCCCTCTGGCTGATCAGCCTGGGGCTTGGTGGGGCTGCGCTGACCCTGGCCATGCTGGGCGAATACTATCGCCTGGAAGCCGCAGGGATCTCGAAGCTGGTGACCCCGCTCCTGACCCAGGCGCTGGTCTACCTGGTCACTCTGGCGGCCATCGTGTGGGTTCTCCAGAGTGATCTTCGGACCCTGGGATTGATGCTGATCAGCGGGATCCTGGCCGCCGGCCTCGCGCTGGCCCGTCTGGTCGAAGCGGAGATCCCGGAGCGCCGGCGATGGTTATATACGGCCCTGATCGGATGGAGCATGGCCACGGTCGCGGCCGCTTTCCGCTACTGGGCCCTCTCCCCGGTCACCCTGGGGCTGTGGTGGATGATCCTGCTCTATGAGCTGGTGGAGATGAGCCTCTGGTATCTCCAGGGGAAGGCCATTTCCCCCCGCGTGGCCGTGGAGTTCGGAAGCCTCGGCTTTCTGATCGCCCTCCTTGCCCGGTGGGTGATGGGCTGAGAACACGGGCCGTTTCGAGGCGAGCGGGGGCCTTCAGGGCCCCACTCGTCGGATCTGCCCCCTTGTCCCTGTTAGCTTTCATAGAATGCCGCATGGATACGGCGGACGGCTTCCTCTGCCTCGCTCTCCGTAACCACGAGGGACAGATTGTATTCCGAAGACCCCTGGGCGATGGAAAGGACGTTGATGCGGCCGTTCCCCAGGGCGTTGAAGACCCGGGCCGCGATCCCGGGCGTCGCTCGCAGCCCTGCCCCGACCACGGCGATCACCGCCACCCGATCCATCGCCCAGATGTCCTCAATATCCCGCCGGGCGATCTCCCGCTCGAACGCCTTCCGCAACGCTCGAACCACCTGGGGGGCCGCTGAGGAAGGGATGACGAAACATATGTTTTGTTCCGAAGAGGATTGAGAGATCATCAGGATGCTGACCCCCAGTTCGGCCACCGTGGCGAAGGTCCGCGCCGCCACCCCGGGCACCCCGAGCATCCCCCGCCCTTCTACGGTGACCAGGCTCAGGTTCTTGATCAGGGTCACCGCCTTGACCCGACCGTTGCCCCGGGGCTCCGGGACGATCCACGTGCCCGGATGGTGCGGGTTCATGGTGTTCAGGATGCGCACGGGAATCCGCCGGTCCATACATGGAAGCAATGTGCGCGGATGGAGGACTTTCGCTCCAAAGTAAGCCATCTCGGCCGCCTCAATGTAAGAGAGCTCCGGGATGGTGCGGGCGTTCGGCACGATCTTCGGATCCGCGCTCATCACGCCATCTACATCGGTCCAGATCCACACCGCCTCCGCGTCCAGCGCGTAGCCCAGGATGGTGGCGGAGAAATCGGACCCGCCACGCCCCAGGGTGGTCGGCCGACCTTCGGGGGTGGCACCGATGAACCCCGTCACCACCGGGAGGATCCCCTGCTCCAGGAGCGGCAACAGGAGGGCCCGCGCCCGCGCCCGGGTCTGCTCCAGATCCGGGGAAGCCTCTCCGAAGCGATCATCGGTGACCAGGAACGTATCTGCATCGATGGCCCGCGCCGGGATGCCCCGGGCCCGCAGAACCACAGCCAGGATACGGGCGCTCCAGCGCTCTCCCATCCCGGCGAGCAGGTCTGCGGTGGATGGAGACAGCTCCCTCAGCGCCTCCACCGCCCGGAGCACGGTCTCCACCCGCTCAAACCCTTCCCGGAGCTCCGCCTCCAGGACTCGCGCTTCCTCCTCCGGCAACCCCAGCGCCTGAACCGTGCCCTGATGTCGGTCCCGAACGGCGACCAGGGCCGGGAACCAATCCGGCTCCCCCCGGGCGGCCTGGTGGCTCATCTGGATCAGCGCGTCGGTCACACCGGCCATCGCGGAGACCACCACCACGAGCCGTGGATCCGCGGCGCGATGTAGCGCGATCAGATCCGCCACCTGCTGAAACCGGGCCGCATTTCCCACCGAGGTTCCTCCGAACTTCATCACCCGCATCGCCGCCTCCTGGTCCAGAGATCGGAGTTCTGGAGATTTTTGAGGCCGGGCCGACCACCCGGAACGGCACGGATCCTGCTGCGTTCAACAGCGTGAGCCATGCCTCCAGGGATAAAAAAACGACCCCCCGACCGTTTCCGGCCGGGGGGTCTGTTCGTTTCGCTTCGAGCAACGGCGGCTTTCCATCAGACAACAACCCGGGCCTCCCCCCGGCCGTTCGCCCAGCCGGTGGTCATCATCCCGGTTGTCGTCGCCGCCATCTCGCAAATATCCCGGCGCATCCGCACCATACCTCTGACGAAAGCCGGATGGGACGTCGCGATGATTGCTCATGATTCTATCCGTCTCCAGCAACCTGTCAACTCCAAACACACCTCGGTCTCCCCCGCCTGCAGAATCATGGGGATCAGCAAACCCATGCGGGTAACCTTCAAAGCCAGACCCCGGGCGGACGGTCCCTCCTCCCCCGCGCAGCCAGGGATTCCACCCTCCGGGCCCCGGATCGCGTCGTGAACCGCCGGGCTCAGCGATCCGTCTCAACGATCGATCTCCTGATAATCGGAATCGAGCAGGCCCATCGAGCCTCCTCCCCATTCTTTGAATCGGGGCCGGAAAACCCTATCATGGGATTCGCCTGGCTCTGGCGCAATTGGAGCCCGACGGTGGCTTCTCTGCTTCGAAAAGATCCATGCGAACCGCTGATCCTTCAGGAGGCCTCCCATGGATCTGGATGCGCTGCGCACGCCGACCCGCTTCCTTCAATCGATGGGCCTTTCCTTCCCCCCGGAACTGGACCTTCAGGAGCTGGAGAGCTGGTGGGAGGCGGAGGGAAAGGCGATCTCGATGATGATCGATCGCATGGGCACGCCGTGGCTGCGCGCCTACGACCGCTTCGGCCGCCGCATCGATGAGATCCTCTATCCCCCCGATTACCGCCGGATGCTCCTCCAGGGTTATCGCGCGGGTGCGGTCTGGCATGCCTTTGAAGGCGCGGGCCTGTCCGCGACCTTCGTGATCGGCTACCTCACCGCCTTCTACGACGCCGGCCTTTACTGCCCCTATACGGTCTCCCTGGCCACCGCCCTCGCCCTGCACAAATACGGCGATCCGGATCTTCAAGCCCGCTTTCTTCCCCCGCTCCTGCGACGGGATGGCGAGGTCTGGCAGGGTGCCACCTGGATGACGGAGGCCGGCGGGGGTTCGGATCTGGGAGCGACGGTGGAAACCCTGGCCCGACCCGACGGAGGATCATGGCGGCTGACGGGGGAGAAATATTTCGCCAGCAACGCCGGAGCGGAGCTGGCGGTCGTCGCCGCCCGGCCCGAGGGGGCCCCCCGCACCGTCCGCGGACTGGCCCTCTTCCTGCTCCCCCGCTACCGGGAGGACGGCAGCCTGAACTATCTCATCCGGCGTCTGAAGGATAAAATCGGCACCCGCTCCGTGCCCACCGGCGAGGTGGAGCTGCGGGACAGCGAGGCCTACCTCCTGGGCCGGTTGGAGACCGGCATCTATCACATCCTGGAGGTCCTCAACGTCTCCCGCGTCGCCAACAGCATCGGCAGCGTCGCCCTGATGCAGCGGGCCATCGCTGAGGCGCTGGCCTTTGCGGAGCGCCGCATCGCCTTCGGCCGCCCCATCCTCCAGCACCCGCTGATGCGCCGCCAGTTCGCCGAGCGCATCCGCGACCTCCAGGCCGCCTTCGCCCTGGCCTGGACGACGGTCCGCCTGCTGGAGGAAGTCTGGCCGGAACATCCCCCTTACTCGGAACGTTATCACCTCTTCCGCCTGCTCACCCATCTGGCCAAATACTGGACCGCAGAGCAGGCGGTGCAGACGGCGAAATGGGCGATGGAGGTCCACGGCGGGATGGGCGTGCTGGGGGAGTATCCGGTAGAGCGCTGGCTGCGGGAGGCCATGATTTTACCCATCTGGGAGGGGACGCCCCACCGGCAGATCCTGGATGGCCTGGAGGTCATGGCCCGCAAGGGGGCCCATCGCGCGCTGATGGAGATGCTGGCCGCCGAGGCGGATCCCCAAGCGCTGGAGGAGATGTTCGAGCGAGTGGAGGCCCATCTGCGCCAGCCCCCCGAAGAGCAGGAGGCCCAGGCCGAGGCGCTGTTCCGGGATCTGGCCCGCTTCACGGCGGATACGCTCCGCCGGCGTCTTCCGGGCGGATGAAGGGGATTATGCCGTTACAATACGGCCGTCCCGCAGCCGCACCACGCGGTCCGACCAGGCAACGATCTCCGGGTTATGCGTGGTCACGATCACGGTCAGCCCCTGCTCCCGGTTCAAGCGCCGCAACAACTCTACGATCTCTTTCCCGGTCTGCGAATCAAGGTTGCCTGTCGGCTCATCCGCCAGCAACAGCCTCGGGTTCCCGATCAAAGCCCGGGCGATCGCCACCCGCTGTTGCTCCCCACCCGACAGCTGTCCGGGCAGGTGGCGCATCCGATTCCCCAATCCGACCGCCTCCAGCAGCGCCCGGGCACGCTGCTCCAGATTGAACTTCAACTGACGCCGGTAGGGGATCAGCGGCAACATCACGTTCTCCAGCGCGGTCAGGTCCGGGACCAGATGGAACAGCTGAAAGACAAATCCAATTCGCTCCCGCCGGAAATCCGCCAGCCGGTCTCCCCTGAGCGCCCCCAGATCGATCCCGTCCACCACCACCCGCCCCCGGGTCGGGCGATCGAGCGCCCCGATCAGGTTGAGCAGAGTCGTCTTGCCTGACCCGGAAGGGCCTACGATGGCCAGGAACTCCCCCCGCTCCACAGTGAGAGAGATCTCCTGGAGGGCGATCACCCGGACCGCGCCAGCGATATACTCCTTGGAGACGTCCTCTATCTGCACAAGCAGTTCCGCCATGGCTTTTCACTCCCCGCGCATCACTTCCGCCGGTGGTATCCGAGCGGCCTGGATAGCCGGGTGCACGGCTGCGAAGACACCGATCCCGATCGCCAGCAAGGCCACCGCAGGTCCCACCGCAAGCCAGATGGAAGGCAAAGCGCGATAGAGGGCCCAGAACGCCAGAGCGCCCCCCAGAACGCCCAGTGCCCCCCTACCCCTCCCACGAGAAGGGCTTCCCGCAGGATCGCCTGGAACACGGTTCCATCACGCCAGCCAACGGCCTTCAGCAGTCCGATCTCCCGACGACGCTCCACCACCCCCGCTCGCATGACCTCTGCGATCAAGAGCCCACTGAGCAGGAAGCCGATCCCAACCATTCCGTAGTGGAACCCACGTATGCGAGTGTATACATATTCCCCGAGCAGGATTCCGTAGAGCTCTCCCCGGGTCGCGGAGCGAACAGCCAGGAGAAGCGCAGCCAGAGCCGCTGATACCGCCAGCGCCGTCAGAACCATGGCGGTTCGCGCCGGCCGCCGCAGCAGGTGGCGCAACCCATAGCTCCAGAGGGACAGTGAACCGAGGGCCAGCCCCCGGCCGCTGATCTCCCCCAGCTGCATCACGGTAACAGGAGGCAGACGGGCGGCCCGCCAGGCGGGATACAGTCCCCCGCTCAGATAAAGCACAAGGCCCAGCAACAGCGCCAGCCCACTGCGCTCTACAGGCACGTCCATTCGCATGGCCTTCACAGCCAGCGCTGTAAGCCCCAACCCCAGCACCCCCGCCAGCATGCCCTGCAGGATAGCGGTTCCCAGCATCACCCGGAACACGGTGCGGGTCCGCCAGCCCACCGCCTTCAGGATCCCCAGCTCCCGCGTGCGTCCCAGGACTGCAAGCATCTGGCTGTTCAGGAGGAACAGCCAGGCCACCAGGAACACGACCCCCGACAGGATCAGATCCGCTCGACGGAATCCCCGGGAGACCCTCGTGGTGACGCCCTTCTGCACCCAGAGCTCCTCCGCCCATCCGATCCCGGGGAGATGCACAAACACTCGGCGAGGTGAGGCCCCCACCATAATATCCACCTCCAGACCGGTGCGCCGCACGATCTCCTCCGCCACCTGCTGGATGCGAGCCTGGGCCTGAGGATCCAGCCCCTGCACGTCCACCACCACTCGAATGGCGCTGATGCAATCCTCTCGTCCGAGCAGAAAGCAGGCCCCCTCCAGGGTGGTCAGAGCCGTGGGTGGGGTGGTGAGATAGCCCCGCCAGTTGAAGGTCGGCCGAAGCATTTGGGGGGGATGGACTGGAACCCCATCCTCCCGATACCTCAGGATCACAGGAGGCAAAAAATAGGTCTCGAAAGGAAGACGGTTCAGGGTGGAGCGAACATGTTCCTCCAGCTCCTGCGGGGAAAGGGGATAAGTGGTGCCGATAGGGATGTTCCGGAGGATACAGGGCGTTGCGTAGAAGAGCTCCTCGCTGTTGAATTCCCCTACGGGGACCAGATACATTTCATTGAACTCCGGCCGCGTGCAGTATGGCGTGGTGTGCTTCAGAGAATCCCGGAAGACCAGCTCCCCTCCCTGGGTCCCGATCGGAACAGCCTCGACGGCGATGGCCTCTTCAGGCAGGAAAGGAGGGGGCGGAACCTCTCGATAACGAATCGGAGCTGGCAGGTCAAGGGAACATGGTTCCGGGTTGGGCGCATACACAAGTTGCGTGGCCCCACCCGGGCTGATCACCTCCAGAAAGTGATTGGGAAGCAGTTCCGGATCCTGGGCCCGGAAGATGCGCGCCCACACCCGCTCGTTTGTCCCCTCCCGGTAGATCTCAACGGTATGGGTGATGACGAAGGCAGAATGACGGTTAAGCAGCATTGGGAAAGCGATCACGGTGCCCTTCTGGAGACCTTCGGAGTAATACTCCCGTCGCTGGGGAACATGCGAGAGGAGCTTTGAGATGGCCGCCGTGTTCTCCAGATAGCTGCTACCTCGCCTCAGCGCCACATCAAGGCCGGTCAGGCTTGCTTCCGCCTCTGGATCTATCCCCGCCAGGAAAAGAATCCAGGTTTCCCTGGGAGCAACAGGAAAGGAAAATGAATACGCCAGTCGGAAATCCGCCCACATCTGTGGATCCGGACGGACTTCCCCAACCAGGGTATCGGTATAAACGTGCTCTTGAATCCCATTGAACAGGCGCTGGGTTCGCTCAATGCGATATCGCCCCAGGTATTGCTCCGGGTGGTAGCGCGGCTGGCTCATATAGAGCATGTCGATGACCAGCGGGGTGGTGGCCCGATAACCTACCATGGCCACCGGCGCTGCGAGGACCACACCGGGGATCGAGCGGATGGCCTCCAGCTGAGCCCGGGTAATGCCCCCCACCGCTCCGCTGAGGAAGTTGGCATGCACGAGGTTGTATTTCTCTTCGAAAATCGAACGGGATCCCCGGGGGTGAACCAGGATATCATAAGAGGACCGCCAGTAGTAAGCCAGGATGCGATCGCTGGTGACCTGCAAGGTGTTGGAGGCGGAGAGAAAGAGAACCAGGCCAGCAGCGATCGCCAGCAGTCCCAGAACGCTCGAACCCCGAGGGGTCCCCCACCGCCGGAAGCGAATCCAGAGCCATCCCATGCGCCCTTTCCTCCCGGAAGCCCCCACAGCCCCCCATCTCCCCAGGATGGATCGTCAACAGGGGATACCCGTTCGACGCCAGTTTCCACACCCGCAGATATTTCCCCACCAGCAGTTGTTCCCGCTACAGCACCACTGACGAAGAAGATCCCCAATCCACAGCACCTGCCCACCGCTGGGATCCGGTCGGCATTCTGAGCATGCGTTGCCCTGGTAGATTGCGCAATCGCAAACCGCAGTGGGTTGAGGGGGCATTGTGGAGGCATGGGCCTTTGATTTGGATAAAAGCTGGAAGGGTGAAGCCAGGAAGGCAACCAGGATCCCGCCTCCGAGCTTCCGGAGCATCTCCCGCCGTCCCCAATCCACCCCCAGCACGGGCCCGCCGAAGCGGGCCACGGCCTGGGCCACCTGCAGGGCCCGCGCCGGGCCCAGGAGCTCCACCAGGCGCGCCCGCATCGCGAGCCCGCGGGGAGGTCCAGGCGGCGCAGGATCTGGCGGAGATGGGTGCGGATGGAGGTGGGGCGCCGGCGGAGGGCCCGGGCGATCTCTTGGCGATCTCTTTGTCACTCCAGCCGCCACCCAGCGGAAGAGATAGTTCCGCAGCGAGGTGTTGAAGGCGGCTCCGTTTATTTCTTTTGTCTTTTGTCTGCATTCGCTATCATAATATATGAAAACGTGTGGTGATGAATGAATATGGTCCAGAAGCGTTTCTCGAAGATTCAACGGGATCCACAAAAGTTGGCCTGTTCGCTGTGCGGATCATCGGCCTTGCCGGTGAGCGAAGTCATTGGGGTGTGCCTGCGCTGTATTCGTGAGCGCCCCCAGGAGGCCCTCCCTCGCGCTCGTGAGGCGCATAGCCGGGCCCGGCAGGCTTTCGGCCTGCCTGCAGACGCCCCCCATACCCCAGGGGGGATCCGCTGTGGGCTGTGCGCCTGGGATTGCACCCTGGGAGAAGGGGAGCGCGGGTATTGTGGCCTTCGGATGGTGCAGAACGGCCGTCTTGTTCACCTGGCCGGGACACCAGAGAAGGGCCTGCTCCACTGGTATCGGGATCCCCTGCCAACCAACTGCGTGGCCGACTGGGTCTGTGAAGGACATCATCGGCGGGGCGATCATAATCTGGCCGTGTTCTACGGCTCCTGCACCTTCAATTGCCTGTTTTGTCAGAACTGGCACTACCGCGAGCTTTCCCCCCAGCGGAATCCGCTGATCTCCGCGCAAGCGCTGGCCGATGCAGCGAACCAGCGAACGTTTTGCGTATGCTTCTTCGGTGGCGATCCGTCCTCTCAGATGCCCCATGCCCTCGCCGCAGGCCGTCTCCTGGCCCGGAAAGGCGTCCGGATATGCTGGGAAACCAATGGAACCATGCATCCAAAACTGCTGGACCAGGCGGTCCAGCTTTCTCTGGAGACCGGCGGGTGCATCAAATTCGATCTCAAAGCTTTCGATGAAAACCTGCACATCGCGCTCACCGGCATGAGCAATCGTCGCACCCTGGAGAACTTCCAGCGGGCCGCCGGACGCATCTCCGAACGTCCTCACCCGCCTCTGGTCGTAGCCAGCACCCTTTTGATCCCGGGATATGTCGACGCGGAAGAGGTTTCTCGCATCGCTCGCTTCATCGCCGCGATAGATCCGGAGATCCCTTATACCCTGCTGGCCTTCGCCCCGCATTTCCTGATGTCAGACCTTCCATGCACGTCCTCCGCTCAGGCCAGGGAAGCGGTGGAAGCGGCCCGCGCCGCGGGCCTCACACGTATCCGGGTCGGGAATGCTTTTCTTCTGGATATGCCTGCCTTGTGGATCGTGTAGCCCTTGACCCGTCGAACCCAGATAGAACTCACGCCGCTCAGTCTCCATCCGAGAGGCAGTATGATCCCTCTCTGGAGGGCTGTGCATGGCGGACGCCCGCCAGCGTTTTTTGACAGGCGGAGGCTCCAGAGCCAGAATGGCAACACCTTCCCCGGCCGGAACCGCGCGGCCTCCGGACGGCTCATCGGCGTCGTTCGGAGAGGGCCAGGTTCCGCCAAGCGCTCGATTCGCCGAAGGAAGGGGATTCCGTCCGTTCCCATCCTCTGCCGGGGCGAAATACGATCCGTTCGAAAGGGCCCCTGGGGAAAGGAGCCTGACCATGGACGAGCGCATCCTTCAGTTTGTCCGCGCTCTCCGGGCCACCGGCGTTCGAGTCTCCGTGGCGGAGTCGGCCGATGCGCTGCGGGCGGTGGAGCAGGTGGGCGTGGTGGACCGCGAGACCTTCAAAGCCGCCCTTCGCACGGCCCTGGTGAAGGAGGCCCGGGCGATTCCCATCTTCGAGGAGCTCTTCCCCCTCTTTTTCGGCCTCGGCGAGCCCCCCATGATGCCCGCCACGAACGGCCTCTCGCCGGAGGACCAGCGCCGCCTCCATGCGGCCCTCCAGGCCCTGGCCCAGCAATTCGGCCCGCAGCTCGCCGCCCTGATGCGCCGGCTGCTGGAAGGCCGTCCCCTGACCCGAGAGGAACTGGAGGCGCTGGCCCGATACGCCGGAAGCCGACGGGTGCAGGAATGGGCGGATCGCCAGGCCCTCGCGCGCTGGATGCAGCGAAGCGCCGGGCTGGACGATCGCCTGGAGCAGATGATCCGCGCGCTGCTGCGGATGCTGGCGGAGATGGGAATGGAGGCGAAAACCCTCCAGCAGCTGGAAGCGCAGATCCGGGCCAATCGGGCTGCGATGGCCCGCCAGATCCAGCAGGCAGCGGGGATGGCAACCCTGGAGCGACTGGCCGATCGCCCCCCGGAGCCCAGCGAGGCGGAGCTGATGGAGCGGCCCTTCCAGGAGCTCACCCCAACCGACCTCCAGCGCATGCGCCAGATGGTCGCCCGCCTGGCGGCCCGCCTGCGCACCCGGGCCGCCCTGCGCCTCAAGCGCGGCGACGGCCGCCGCCTGGACGCCAAAACCACCCTCCGGGTCAACCTGCGCCACGCCGGCGTCCCCTTCGATCTGCGTTTCCGTCGGCGCCATCTCAAGCCCCGCCTGGTCGTTCTGTGTGACCTCAGCACCTCCGTGCGGCACTGCTCCGAATTCTTCCTGCACCTGATCTACCTGCTCCAGGATCAGATCAGCCGCACCCGAAGCTTCGTCTTCATCGATGATCTGGTGGAGATCACCCCGATCTTCGCGGAGCATCGGCCGGAGGAAGCCGTTCGCCGGGTGCTGATGGAAAACCCGCCGGGGTATTACAACACGGATCTGGGGAACAGCCTGGCCACCTTCTGCCGGGATTACCTGGAGGCCATCGACCGGCGGACCACTGTGATCATCGTGGGGGATGGGCGGAACAACTACAACGATCCACGGCTGGATTGCTTCGAGGCCATCCGCCGCCGGGCGAAGCGCATCCTCTGGCTCAATCCGGAGCCCCGGCCGCTCTGGGGCACCGGTGACAGCGACATGCCCCTCTATGCTCCCCTCTGCGCTGCTGTCCACCAGGTTCAGAACCTGGCCGAACTGGCGGAAGCTGTGGATCGCCTGTTCGAGCGGGGCGGCGTTTAGATCCCGGTGACCAGCGAGGTGAGGGTGCGCTCGACCCCCTCGATGGTCTGGATCTTCTCGGTGATCACCCGACCCAGAACCTGGAGATCGTCGGCTTCCACGAGGGCGATCACATCATAGGGGCCGGTGACCACCACCGCGGACCGGACCTCGGGGAGCTTGCGCAGCGCTTCCGCGACGGCGCTGGGCTTGCCCATCGCCGCCTGGATGAACACATAAGCCTGCACCATGGGAACCTCCTCGCCTCTGGAAATGCCGGCGTCCTCTTACAGCCCCGAGACCCACACTTCGATCGTCCCCGCCACCGTCAGCCAGGCATCCTCAATCCAGAGGACTCGAAAGGTCGCGCTCAGATGGACCATCGGGTGCACCTGTCCCGTCCAGAGAACGGAATCGCCCACTTTTCGATAGGGATAGCCCGGAAGGCCTTCCAGGCGCGCCCGATCGCCTTCCTTCCCCTGATAAATGATGGAGGTCCCGGGGATCACTCCGCCTCGGGGCACGCGATAGGTGGCCGGGGCGGTGAAGCGCACCGCCGCCTTCTCCGGCAGCGGCCCCATCCGGGGCTGCGCCTCCCGGATCTCCACCCGGGCTGTGCCGATCGCGTGGAGAGCGCGCTCATCATAGGCGTAGATTCGAAGACGATAGCGCACTGTCAGCGTGGAATGGGGCCGCGCCTCCGCCTCCAGGGAGTCGCCGGCCAGCCGGATCGCCTCCTGCCCTTCCAGGCGCACACGAGCTCCCTGTGGTCCCACCCCCAGGTAACGGACGTCTGTCCCGGGCAATCCCTCTCCCACCGCCAGATCCACCCGGTAAGGCCCTTCATACACCAGAGGCCCTGGAGGGGAAGGCCCCCGCAGGCAGGCGCTCCCGGCGAGGAGCGACAGCACGAGGATCCCCCATATCCAGGACCGAATCGACCGCTTCACCCCAGGACCTCCACGTCTCAGAGAGGCCATCCAGCTGGATCTCAGCGGCGATATCGCTCGTAGAGCATCATCAGCGCCCGGGCGAGTTTCTCTGGATCATGGCGCCAGGGCGTTCGCTCGTCGATGACGTCCATCGCCACCACCGTGTAGGGAAGGATCGGCTGCCCATCCCAGCGCACCAGCTCGCCGACCTCCCCCGGGACTTCCTTCCATGCGACATCCGTCCGGCTGTTGACCAGCACGAGGTGGAACAGGCCGGGTCCCACATGGCGTTCAATGGCCTGCACATGCTCCGCCACGCCGTAGCCTTCGGTCTCCCCAATCTGGGTCGCCACATTGCACACATACACTTTCAGGGCCCGGCTGGCCCGGATCGCCGGGACGATCCCCTCGACCAGCAGGTTCGGCAGCACGCTGGTGTAAAGGCTTCCCGGGCCCAGGACGATCAGATCGGCCTCCAGGATCGCCCGGATGGTCTCCGGGTAAGCGCGGGCATGCTCCGGGATCAGCCATACCCGCTCGATGCGACCCCGGACCTCCGGGATCGCCGATTCCCCATCGACCCGATGGACCCGCCCCTCGGCATCCCGGATCTCGGCGGCCAGCACGACGTGCTCCACGGTGCACGGCAACACCCGGCCGCGGACGGCCAGGACGCGGCTGGATTCCGCCACAGCCTGCTCGAAGCTTCCGGTGATCTCCGCCATCGCGGCGATGAACAGGTTGCCGAAGGCATGGCCGTTCAGGCCCGTTCCCCGTCCGAACCGATACTGGAAGAGGGCGGTCATCAGGGGTTCCGCCTCCGCCAGGGCGGCGAGGCAGTTACGAAAATCCCCTGGCGGCAACAGCCCCATCTCGCGCCGCAGGCGGCCGGAGCTGCCTCCGTCATCCGCCACCGTCACCACGGCTGTCAGCCGCGCGCTCATCCCCTTCAATCCGCGCAACAGCGTCGACTGGCCGGTGCCGCCCCCGATGACGACGATACGCGGCCCGCGCTCCCGCTGCCGGTGACGGTGCAGGATCTCCGCCACATCCCGACCGGGCTGCACAAAGGGGGAAAGCAACGTGCGGTTCAACCGCACTAAGGCGAACCCGGTGGTTGCGATGCCCAGGAGCCCGAAGAGCGCCGCCCGGCCCAGGCGGGGGATGAACTGCAGGGTCAGGTAATAGAAAATGGGGGGCAGCGGTTGCTCCCGATAGATCGTCACCAGCACGTAGGCCAGCGCCAGGGCCAGCTCAGTGACCCCCAGCAGCAGCAGGATCAGCCATCGCTTGACCCCCAACCCGGGGGTTAACCAGTAACGTAAGGACCGTATGGCGGATTCCCAGGTCAGGCAGGATTTGCTTCTTTGAATCATTTCCCTCTCCCCTGCGATCCAGAGCACCTCACACGGTCCGGCTAGGTGTAGGCAGGAATCTTCAGGATCTCCGCGTCCCCTCTGAAAGATATCATACCCCGATCCACCGAACTCCGCTCCCGGGACTTGCGGCGCTCCGCCCTCATCCGGGAGGCCGTTATAGCTCCTCCCCCTGAGATCCCTCAGGGCGGGATCTCATCGGATCGTTGCGGGCTTTCCGCCTCCGTCTTAGACTGAGAGAAGGGCGAGGAGCCCCCCTATCTTTCTCTATGAGGCGTTACGCTCGATGGAAACTGCCTGGTATGAGACGGAATGGACGCCCTCCACGCTGGATCGCCTGGCGGCGGCGCTGCAGGGGCTTTTCGTGATCACCGAAGCCCGCGTGCTGTATCCGCCGGCTCAGGTGATCGCGTTCGATGGCTATCTGCAAACCGATCCCGAATCGGCCTTCGAGCTCCTGCGCCCCCGCTTCGAGGCGCTGGGATATACGCCCATCCTGCGACGTCACGGGAAGATCGACCAGATCATCGCCCAGGCCGGAGTCGCCCGGCCAGCCCGCACCCAGCCCTGGGTGAATCTCCTCCTCTTCCTGGCCACGGTGGCCACCACGGTATGGGCCGGGGCTCTCTACGGCAGCGAGGGCCCCCTCGATCTGAGGCGGGGCATCACCTTCGCCGCTGCACTGCTGCTCATCCTGGGTGTTCACGAAATGGGGCATTATGTCGCCGCCCGCCTGCATCGCAGCGAGGTGACACTTCCCTACTTCATTCCGGTGCCCCCCCTGATCGGGATGCTCGGCACCTTCGGGGCTTTCATTCAGATCCGATCTCCGATCCGCAATCGGAAGGCCCTTTTCGATATCGGCGTGGCGGGCCCCCTCGCCGGGATGGCCATCGCCCTGCCGATCCTGATCTACGGGCTCATGACCTCCCCGGTCGTCCCCCTTCGGGGCACCGTCGCCCTCGAAGGGAATTCCCTCCTCTACTGGAGCCTGAAGGTTCTGATCTTCGGCCGCCCCCTGCCCGGGGATGGCTACGATGTGCAGCTGAACGTCCTGGCATGGGCGGGGTGGATCGGATTGCTGGTGACCGCCTTCAACCTGCTCCCTCTGGGCCAGCTGGACGGCGGGCACATCATGTATGCCATGCTCGGCCGCACCGCGTGGCGGATCTCCGAGATCGGCGTGTTCGCCCTGCTCCTGCTGGGCCTGCGTTGGCCCGGATGGTTCCTCTGGGCCTTCATGCCGATGCTCACCGGCCTGCGCCACCCACCGCCGCTGAACGACATCACGCCCCTGGATCCCGTGCGCCAGGCCATCGGGTGGCTGACCTGGGTTCTGTTTCTGTTGATCTTCGTCCCCGTTCCCTTCTCGCTGGTGGAATTCCCATAGGGTCGGCGCTTCCCGGCCGTCCCTCCGAGGAGGGGCGGCAATGCTTTTGCCCGGGATGGGGAAGATGGCCCTGCCCCCGCGAAAGCTCACCGGAAAGCGCATCCCTACCCGGGGGTTGGGAGGCCTGAAAACGCCTCCCAACCCCCCGGAGATCCTCCGAGAGAGACACAGGCCGGGGCGAATCCGGAAGATAGCCCCGGGAAGCAGGAGCGCTCCTGTGACCGGAATCCGGCGGTGGCTAAGAAGGGTCCTGCTGGTCGGTTTGCTGGGAGGCGGGCTGGGTGCGGGGGCCCTTGCGCGCTGGATCGGACCGCTCCCGGATCCCGCGGATCTGAGGCCGCAGGCCCCTCGCTCCAGTGTTCGTATCCTGGATCGCCACGGCCAGCTCCTCTATGAGATCGCCCCTCCCCACCAGGGACGCCACATCTGGCTCCCTCTTCATCAGATCCCCCGCTCCTGCATCGCCGCCACCCTGGCCACCGAGGACGCCCGTTTCTATGAGCACCCCGGCGTGGATCCGATCGCGATCCTGCGGGCCCTGTGGACGAATCTGAAGGGAGAAGAGGGGATATCCGGAGCCAGCACCATCCCCCAGCAGATCGCCCGATCGTTGCTCCTGAGCCCGGACGAGCGGACCGCGCGCACCCTTCGCCGGAAGGCACGGGAGGCCATCCTGGCGCTGATGCTGAACCAGCGCTATGGGAAAGACAAGCTCCTGGAGATCTATCTCAACACGGTTTTTTACGGGCACTTCGCCTACGGGCTGGAAGCCGCCGCCATGACCTATTTCGGCAAGCACGCCGCGGAGCTGGATCCAGCGGAATGTGCCCTTCTGGCAGGCCTTCCCCAATCGCCGGGCCGCTATGACCCTCTTACGAACCCGCAGGCCGCAGAGGAGCGCCGCCAGCAGGTCCTCCGCCTGATGGTCCGACACGGCTTCCTTTCCCCTGAAGAAGCTGCGACAGCCGCTGCCGAACGGTTGCGTTTCGCCAGCGCGCCGTTTCCCATTCACGCCCCCCATTTCGTGATGGCCGTCCGCGAGGCGCTGGTCGCTCAGTTCGGAGAAGAAGCGATGTTTGAAGAAGGCCTGGTGGTCACCACCACCCTGGATCTGAGCTGGAACGAGGCCATCACGGAGATCCTGCGCGCCCATCTGGAGGAGATCAACCGCCCCCGACCCGACCACCCGGGCGCGGGTGCGCGTAACGGCGCCGTGGTGGTGATCCAGCCCCGCACCGGAGAGGTCCTGGCGTGGGTGGGAAGCCCCGATTACTTCAACGCCGCCATCCAGGGTGCGGTGGATGGGGTCCGCATCCCCCGCCAGCCCGGCTCCGCCCTCAAGCCCTTCACCTACGCCCTCGCCTTCGATCCCCGCAGCGGCCCGCTCCTTACCCCGGCCTCGCTCCTCTGGGACCTTCCTCAGGCTTTTATCACCGCGGAGGGGGAGGGTTATCAGCCCATCAATTATGATCGGCGCTACCACGGGCCGGTTTCCGCCCGTGTGGCGCTGGCCTCGTCGCTCAACGTGCCAGCGGTCGCCGTGCTGGAGCAGGTGGGGGTCCCTCGCCTCGTGGAGCTGCTGGGGCAGCTGGGGGTTCAGCTCCCGGGACCCCCCACCCGGTATGGGCTGGCTCTGACCCTGGGGGGTGGCGAGGTGCGGCTGGTGGATCTCACCGCGGCTTACGCCGCCCTGGCGAACGGTGGCCATCGCATCACTCCCCTCCTGATCCGCGAGATCCGGGACCGCCACGGGCGGCTCCGGTATGCCGCGTCGCCGGAGCCCGGCCCCCAGGTCCTGGATCCGCGGGTGGTTTTCCTCATCACCGATATCCTGAAAGATCCCGGCGCGCGGGCCATGGGGTTCGGATCCTGGACCCCGCTGAACCTCTCCCGTCCGGCCGCGGTGAAGACCGGGACCAGCAGCGACTGGCGGGACAACTGGACCATCGGCTACACCCCGGATTGGGTGGTAGGGGTATGGATCGGGAACGTGGATCAGACGCCCTTGCGGGAGGTCTCAGGGGTAACCGGCGCCGCGCCCATCTGGCATACAGTGATGGAGCTTCTCCATCGGGATCAGCCGGTTCGGGATTTCCCGATCCCGGAGGGTGTGCATCGGGTGAGCGTCTGCGCGCTATCGGGGAAGCGGCCTACCCCGGATTGCCCGCAGACCCGGGAGGAATGGTTCATTGAGGGAACAGAACCGAAGGAGCCCGATGACCTTTATCGGCGGCTGCGGCTCGACCGGCGGACCGGTGGGCTGGCGGGGCCGGAGACGCCGCCCGAGGAGGTGGAGGAGCGGGTGTTCATCATGTGGCCGCCCTCGGCGTGGAAGTGGGCGCAGGAGAACGGCCTCCCGTTGCCTCCCTTATGGGAGCATGAGGCGGCGGATGGATCGGGCATCCTGCGCTGGGTCTCCCCGCCGGCAGGGGCCATCTATCGACGAATCCCCTCTCTTCCCTCAGAGGCCCAGCGGCTCCTGGTGGAGATCCATTGGGTGGGGAGGGGGCTCCCCCAATTCGTGCGGGTGCAGGTCGATGGGCAGCCGTGGATGGAGTGGACAGAGCCTCCGTATCGGGCCTGGTGGCCCCTTGCCCCCGGACCCCATGTTTTTCAAGCCATCGCCTGGCTTGGGGAAGGGGAGACCGTCGAGGCTCCCCCTTTACGCATTGAGGTTCGATGATTGCCCCGTGATGAGGAAAAGCGAGAGATCACCCGTCAACCGTTCCCTGGCCATAAAGAGCACAGGATTCAGGACGGCCACTCGATGCCCCCATCCAGGGCGACCACGATGGGCTGGCCTTCCTCACGGATCGTCTGAAGAAGTTCGCGGGCCCCTTCCGTCAGGCGGTTGCCGGCCACCGCGGGCCAGGTTTCCCCCAGGATCGCCGCCAGGATCCGGGCGCGCCGCACCGCCCGCTCCACATCCCCCCGATCGATCCTCCAGGAGGTCTCCAGGGCCAGGTGAAGCGTCCGGCCCTCCCACTCGCCGCGAAGCACCAGATCGACACGCCGGGCTTCCTCAAAGTCCTCCAGCTGGATCCTCCCCTCATCCAGGGCAGCCCACAACAGGTCAGCCAGCTCGGAGGCGCTCAGAACCCGGATCTTACGGAAGTTCGGCCGGCCGAAATAAGCGGGGGCCAGTTCTACATAACGCCGGCGCAGGTCGTGGTCTTTCAGCACCCCCACATCCTGCTCGATCCGGTCCACCCGCTCCACCAGGATGCGCACCGTCGTGGCGAGCTCCGCAAAGCGACGGTCCATCTCGGCGTGCAGCGCCGCCAGGTTCTCCTCGGTGCGCCGTTGCGCCTCCGCCAGCTCCGCAAAACGACGGTCCGTCTCCGCCCGATGAGCAGCCAGGCTCTCCTCCGTGCGCCGCTGCGCCTCCGCCAGCTCCGCAAAACGACGGTCCGTCTCCGCCCGATGAGCAGCCAGGCTCTCTTCGGTGCGCCGCTGTGCCTCCGCCAGCTCCGCAAAACGGCGGTCCGCCTCCGCCCGATAGGCCAGGAACTCCTCCCGATGCGCCGCAAAAGCATCGCTCAGACGCTGAAGGCTCTCCTCCGTGCGCCGCTGCGCCTCCACCAGCTCCGCAAAACGGCGGTCCGCCTCCACCCGATAGGACAGAAACTCCTCCCGATGCGTCGCAAAAGCATCGCTCAGACGCTGAAGGCTCTCCTCCGTGCGCCGCTGCGCCTCCACCAGCTCCGCAAAACGACGGTCTGCTTCTGCACGGGCTTCAGCGACTTCCCTGCGCAATTTCGTTAAAGCCGTCGCATGCCGTCGCTGGTCCTGGGCCAGCTTCCGGACCGTCTCCGCCAGCGCCGCTATGGACTTCTCGATCCGCCCCAACCGGACGGAGAGCCGCCGATGCGCCCGGGGAAGCTGCTCCAGCTCCTCCAGGAGGATACGCCGGCGCAGCTCCTCCCGCCAGTTGGGATAGCGGTCCAGGATTCGCAAGAGATCCTCAAAGTCCTTTACGGTGAAAGCCATTTGATACCCTGTTCCTCAATGGAAATCACGGACACCTGCTCACCGCTTCGAGCCATCGTTCAGAGGGCGGTCAACAGGCATCAATCGGGCGGTTCGGACCCTGATGAGGGCACAGCCCGCTCGCCGAGCCGGGATTCGAAGCGATGCAGCGCTTGCTGCAGAAGATGCTCCCGCAGGCTGAGCGTCAGCTCCCCGCGGGTCCGCTCCAGCGTTCCCCGCACCACATCGGTCGCCCGGCGCAGGTTGCCCGTCAGAGCGTCCGGGTAATCCATCGTGATGAGCATCTCATAGATCTCATCCATCGCCTGAAGCAGGCGCTCCGCTTCTTCGAAGCGATCGGCGCGGATCAGATCCAGGATGCGCCGGCGGAGCTCCGTAGCGGCCTCCGCCAGGCCGTTCAGATAAGCGGCCTCCGGGACCCTTAATTCCTGCGGGCCGGAGAGTGGTTGACCGGTGATGATGGCGTAGACAGCGGTGGCCTCCACCCACTCCTTCAGGGCATCCTGCGTATATCCGGCGTAAAGCAGATCCGGGAAAGGGGCCAGATCCGTCTGCAGGATAAAAGCGGCCTGTTGGGCCTCATGGAGCAGACGCTGGCCCTCGGCGTATTCCTCCCGATGGACCGCCCGGATGCACAGGGCGCACAGGCGAGTTAGCTCCCGGCAGCGCGCCAGCGCGGTCTCCCGGGCCGCGTTCTTCGCCTCCAGCGCGGCATGGATTTCGCGGGCGATCCCTTCCAGCTCCTTCAGGCGCATCGGGCTTTGTCCGGTCAGGATACAGACCCTGGATCCTGGAAGGAAGAAGGGCCCTCGTATACCGGGCCGGACAGGCGCCCCTGATCCCTACCCGGCCCTGCCCCCTCCCCCGATCTCAGAACGGGATCTCCTCCTCCTCGATCGATCCGGGCTCCTCCAGCACAGGCTCCTCCGCCTCTACCGCCGGCGGCGCCTCCGCGGGCCGCGGCCCGATGAACACGATGCGATCCGCCCGCACCTCATAGACAGCCCCCGCCGTCCCGTCGGAGCGACGGAAGATCCGGGGGTTGCCCGTTTGTGGATCGGGCCGCAGCCGACCCTCCACCAGCACCGGGCGCCCCTTCTGCAGATACTGATTGGCGATCTCCGCCTGCCGCCCGAAGACGGAGACCCGGAACCAGATGGTCTCCTCCCGCTGCTCGCCGCTGGCATCCCGATACCGGATATTGCTGGCCATCCGGAACGACGTCACCGGCGTCCCCTCCGGCGTATAGCGCATCTCGGGATCCGTCCCCAGATGGCCCGCGATGATCAGTTTGTGATACATTGTCTCTCCTCCCTCCTTCAGGTTTTATCATCTTTGATATGGGTGCTTTCGCCTCACCACTGGCCCCAGGAGGAGGCCCGCCGCGTAACTCCTGCTGAATGGGAACCTGGAGCTCGCCCCTATCCTTCTTCCTGCGGCATCCGTGGGCCGCGGGCAGGGGTGAACCCCGGGGGCGGTGTCCCCCGAGATCCCCCTCAGGCTCTCCCGTCACTACAGGAACATCGGCATCACCACATGCACAAAGGACGGATCCCCAACGGGCAGGACCTTGACGGGCGACTGCGAGGTGGTCATCTCGAATGCCACCCGATCCCCCTCGATGGCCTCCAGCACATCCATCAGGAACCGCACATTGAACGCAATCTCCAGGCGGTTCCCCTCCACCAGCGCATCGATCGCCACGCGGGTCTCCCCTTTTTCCGGGGATCGGGATTGCAGGAGGACCTGACCCGGCTGATCTCCCTCTCCGGGGGTGATCACCAGCCGGACCGCGTTCGAAGTCTCCCGCGCAAACACGCTGAGCGCCTTGCATGCCTTCAACAGGGCTTCCCGGGAGATCTCGACACGGGTCTCCCAGCGCTTCGGGATGATGGCCTGGAAATCCGGAAACTGGCCTTCGATCAGCTGGGAAAGCACGGCCGCCCGGCTGAGGCGAAAGCCCACCTGATTCCGCCCCCGGAGCGCCATCATGGACACCGGATCGGTCTCGCCCTTCAGCAGGCGGCCCACCTCCTCCAGGGTGCTCGCCGGAACGATCACCGAGAAGGCACCCTCCGGAGCGCGCAGGGCCGGCAGGGTCTTCACCGAAAGGCGATAGCCATCCGCAGCCGCCATCGTCAGAACCGTTGCGCCTCCCGGTTGTCCCTCTTCCCGGCGGATCAGCACACCGGTTAAGATGGGACGGGTCTCATCGGTGGCGGCCGCGAAGGTCACCTGATCGATCGCCTGCCGGAAGTCCTCCGGATCCAGCGCGAAGCCATCCCCCTCGATGTCTGGCAGGATCGGATATTCCTCCGGGTCCAGCCCTTTCATCGCCGTTTCGTAGGACCCACAAACGATCTGGAGGGTCCAGGTTTCCCGGTGGACCCGGAGATGGACCGGCTCGTCCGGAAGGGCGCCGATGAACTCGGCCAGGGGCTTCGCTGGAACCGTGATGCCACCGGGCTCCGAGACGAGCGCTTCTTCCCATGTAATGATAGCCAGATTCAGATCCGTCCCCGCCACCTTCAGGCGTCCAGGCTCCGCCTGGAGCAATACATGGGTCAATGTGGGGAGGGTCGCCCGCGAAGGGACCGCCCGACTGGCCACCGAAAGGGCTCGCTCGAAAGTCGATTGCGCAATGGTCACGTTCATCGAGAAGGACCTCCTGTCCGGGATTACACCTGCGTCGCTTGGAAGCGCGGGGGCCGGAGCGACGCCCTGGCCGTGAAAGCCCCCAGGAAAGGTCAGCCGCGCAACTCCTCGTGCCGATCGTTACCCTGATTATAATGGGTTTTAAAACCGAAACAGGTTCCGGTGAGCATTCCATTCGGTCGTGAAATCCCTTAGCGCACCCGCGGGAGACGGAGACGTTGCGCCAGAAAGGCGGCCAGCGCCTCGAGCTCCTCAAACCGGAAACACGGGACGCCCAGATCGATGGGAGAGTCGGAGACCACCGCCCAGCGCTCCTCCAATCCTTCCAGGGGGTTCAGGCCGGTTTCCTGGCGGATGACCTCGACCTTCGGTGCCGCTGCGGTTTTAAATCCCTCCGCCAGCACCAGATCCAGCCCCTCACATTCCCTTAAAAGGTCCGGCAATGTCAGCGGGCGGTCCAGCCGTCGGGACAGCCAGAGCCAGCGAGGGGTGATCCCCAGAACGAGCTCGGCGCCCGCCTCCCGATGGCGCCAGGTATCCTTCCCGGGCTGATCCCACTGCATCTCCCCATGGGGATCGTGCTTGATCGTGCCTACCCGCAGCCCCCATCCCCGGAAGATCCGCACCAGGCCTTCCAGCACGGTGGTCTTCCCGGATCCTGACCGCCCGACCATGCAAACCACAGGAGGAAGCGCTGAAGACATCGGAATACCTTCCTCTCTCAGAGCTTTACGGGAGGCCCACCAGCATCACACCGATGTCATTGACGTTGGTTCCCGTGGGGCCTGTGCGGATGAGATCGCCCAGGGCATCGAAGAACGCGTATGCATCGTTCGCGCTCAGATGAGCCAGCGCATCCAGGCCCAGGAGGTAGGCCCGATGGATGCTCTCGCCATCGGCGATGGCACCCGCGGCATCCGTTGGGCCATCGATGCCATCCGTTCCGATGGAGGCCACCACCACCCCGGACCAGCCCTGCAGGGCGATGGCGGCCGACAGCACCAGTTCCTGGTTTCGCCCGCCGCGCCCGTTCCCCCGCACGGTCACGGTAGTTTCCCCACCCCACACCACACACGCAGGGCGGGGGACCGGCCGGCCGGTGGTCGCGATCTCCTTCGCGATCGCCGCGATCACCCGGGCGACCTCCCGGGCTTCCCCTTCCACAAAGGTGGAGAGCAGGAAGGGGTGGTACCCCAGGCGCGCCGCCTCCTCCAGGGCGGCCTGAGCGGCCAGGCGATTGCTGGCCACAATCACATGGGAGACCCGATGGAAGATCTCATCCCCCGGCTTGGGGGTTTCCGGGATCCTCCCGTGAAGCCCGGCCTCCAGGCGTGTGCGCACCGGGAGGGGGACCCGCTCCAGCAGGCCATAACGGTTCAGCACCCGCCATGCGTCATAAAAGGTGGAAGGATCCGGCGCCATGGGCCCCGAGGCGATCACGGACAGATCGTCCCCCACCACATCGGAAAGGACCAGGGTCACCACGGTGGCCGGGAAAGCGAAGCGGGCCAGCCCTCCGCCCTTGATCCGATCCAGGTGCTTGCGAACCGCGTTGAGCTCGTGGATCGTCGCGCCCGCGCGCAACAGGAGGTCCGTCACCGCCTGGAGATCGCTCAGGCTGATCCCCTCCACCGGCCAGGTGGCCAGCGCGGAGCCTCCGCCGCTGAGGGCGCAGAGGATCAGATCCTCGGGACCGGCCTGCTCCGCCAGAGCGGCCAGGGCCTGGGCCCCCCGGACGCTGTTCTCATCGGGAACGGGATGCCCCGCTTCGATCACCGCCCAGCGCTCATCCAGGGCCGCCGCCAGATGCCCATACTTGGTCACCAGCACACCCCGATCCAGCCGGCTGCCCAGCAACACCTGGAGGGCGTAGGCCATGGGATAGGCGGCTTTGCCGAGCGCCAGCACATACACATGGCGATACTGATTGAGATCCAGGCGCTGCTCCCCGATGATCAGATGCGTTCCCTCCCGACGGGCGTGGCGTCGCACGGCCGCGCTGGGATCCACCGCCCCCAGCGCGGCGTGGAGGATCCGCATCACATCCCCCCGGAGATCCCGGTTCAGGCTTTCCTCCGGCATGGTAGCCCTCTCCTTTAAGGAAATTGCCGGCGATCCGTTGCGCCAGGATGACCTTGCCCCTCCCGCCGGTGTCCCTCTTCCCGGCGAAAATCGATCGAGAGGCCACGCGGGATGCTTCCAGCAACCCGCCCGGCCCTTCGGGGAAAATCCGTGGCGTCGCGCTTACCCCATAATTATTTTCACCTCCTTCGAGCACGGAAAAAACGCATCGGGCGCATGGATAGAATCCCCTTTGCCCGGCGGGCCATTCCCGCCCTTCTTCTCACAACCGCGCGGAAGATCCCGGCTTATGCTCAGCCCGGGAAGGCGGAAAGAGGATGGAATCGCCAGCGGGTGGGAATCTCAGGAGGAGGATCCACGAGCGGCTTCCCGGTAATGATCGATCATGCGGCTCAGGGCCATCCAGTCGGAGACCAGACAGACGAAACCGGTCCCCTGGGGCAGGCAGATGTAGGGGCCGAACAACCAGCGGATCCAGCGGGGGGGCAACGGATAACCTGCCGTCTCGATGACCAGAACCGTGTGATCATAAAAAGGCTCCACCCATCGGCGGTGACGAGGAGGGATCCGGGGGAAAAGTTCAGAGAAAACGGTGGGCCGGGTATTGCGGATCCGTCGATAAGAGACCCGAAGGGCAAAGAAAGGGGCTCTGAAAACGAGCGCCTCGGGTCTCGGCTCCACCCCGGAGAGCCGGCTTCCGATTTCAGGAACCAGCCAGACGCCCAGGACCGCTCCGGCCAGAACCAGGAGGAGGACGTCCTGCTCCGGCGGCCAGGGATACTCCACCGATCCGAACAGGGGGAGATAATACAGGGCCAGCGTCAGGAGCGCGGTGAGCAGGGCAGGCCCGCGATACATACGGGCCAGCCGCCGATACAGCAGAAAAGGAAACCGACGAGGGCGGATCGCCTTCCGCCCCGGCCCTTCGACGGATGGCCGGATCGCCTCCCGCAGGCCACGCAGGGACATGGGTGCAGGACCCTCAGGAAAAGCTAATTGAGCTCCTGCAGCTCCCCTGTGACCATAAAGATCACCCGCTCGGCGATGTTGGTCACCCGGTCGGCGATACGCTCCAGGTTGTGAGAGATCCAGAGCAGCCGGGTGGCCCGGAAGATGGTGCGGGGATCCTGCATCATATACGTGATCAGCTCCCGATAAACCTGCTCATCCAGGGCATCCACCTCGTCATCCCGGGCGACCGCCGCGCGAGCTTTCTCCGGGTCGTGCTCCACATAGGCTTCCAGGACCTGCCGCAGCATCTCCTTGGCGATCTGGGCCATGCGGGGGATGTCAATGAGCGGCTTGAGCAGGGGCTCATCCGCCATCTCAATCGTCAGCTTGGCGATGCTTTTGGCGTGATCGCCCATGCGTTCCAGGTTGGTGGCGCAGAACATCGCCGCGATGATCGCCCGCAGATCGCTGGCCATGGGCTGCTGGGTGGCGATGGTCTCCAGGCACGCTTCTTCAATCTGATAGCGCATGCGGTTGATCTCCTCATCGAAGGCGATGATCTCCCGAGCCATCCCCACGTCCAGCCGCTTGAGGGCCTCGATGCAGCGATCGATCGCCTGCTCCACCATCCCGCCCAACCGCAACACGTCCTGCCGGATGGCGCTCAGATCGCGCTCCAGCGTCACACGAGCTTGCATAGGCCCCTCCTCCCCGCTTCCGATCCTGGCTTCTGCATGGTAATTCGGGCGCACCCCAGGGTCAAACATCCTCTTCCTCCCGTCGTTCGATCCAGCGCCGGAGGATCGGCAACAGCTCCGCCTGCATCCGATCCCGAACCTCACGGAACTCCTCCAGCATCCCCTCCTCGTCCCAGGCCCGCCTCCCGGGGTCTGGATAGCCGATATGCATCCGCTCGCCCTGCCCGGGCCAGACGGGGCATTCCTCCGCGGCATCATCGCATACAGTCAGGACCAGATCGAAGGGCTGGCCCAGGAACTCGGCCAGGGATTTGCTGCGATGGCCGGAGATGTCGATCCCGATCTCCCGCATGGCCTGAATCGCGAAGGGGTGAACATAGCCGGCCGGGCGCGTGCCCGCCGAGAACACCTCTACCCGATCCCCAAAAGCCGACCGGATCAACCCCTCCGCCATCTGGCTTCGGGCCGCGTTCCCTGTGCACAGGACCAGAACCCGCCATTTCCGCCGGCTCATGGTTCTTCACCCGAATCGGCCGGTGATGTAATCCTCCGTCCGCCGGTCCCGGGGACGGGTGAAGATCTGCTGGGTGGGGCCGAATTCAATCAGGCGGCCTACCCGATCCTCCCCGGCCAGCATGAAGGCGGTATAGTCGCTCACTCGCGCGGCCTGCTGCATGTTGTGGGTGACGATCACGATTGTGTATTCCCGGGCCAGCTCCCGCATCAGGTCCTCAATCTTCATGGTGGCGATCGGATCGAGGGCCGAGGCGGGCTCATCCATGAGCAAAACCTCGGGCTCCGTGGCCAGGGCCCGGGCGATGCACAGGCGCTGCTGTTGCCCGCCGGAGAGGGTCAGCGCGTTCTGATGCAGTTTATCCTTCACCTCATCCCACAGGGCCGCCGCCCGCAGGCAGCGCTCCACGATCTCATCCAGCTTCCGCCGATCCCGGATCCCCTGGATGCGCGGGCCGAAGGCGACGTTTTCATAAATGCTTTTGGGGAACGGATTGGGCTTCTGGAAGACCATGCCGATCCGCCGCCGGACCTCCACCACATCCACGTCGGGGCCGTAGAGATCCACCCCTTCGAAGAGCACCCGCCCGGTCACCCGGGCGGAAGGGATCAGGTCGTTCATCCGGTTGAAGCAGCGCAACAGGGTGCTTTTGCCGCATCCGGAGGGACCGATGATGGCGGTGATCCGCCGGCGAGGGATCCGCAGGGAGATCCCCTCGATGGCCGGGCGGCCGTTGTAGTAGACCGTGAGGTTCTGCGTCTCCAGGACGATCTCCTCCATACGCTCCCCCCTACCACTGATAGCGCCGCTGCAGGCGATAGCGGAGGTAGATGGCCAGCCCATTCATCGACAGCAACACCGCCAGCAACACCAGGATGGCCCCCGCTGCCCGGGCGTGGAAGCCCGCCTGAGGGCGGGAGACCCAGTTGAAGATCTGAATAGGGAGCACCGTGAATTTATCCAGGGGGCCTTTCGGATCGAAAGCGATAAAGGTCAGCGCCCCAATGGTGATCAGGGGGGCGGTTTCCCCGATGGCCCGGGAGAGCGCCAGGATCATCCCGGTGAGGATCCCCGGTAGGGCCAGGGGCAGCACCTGGTGCCGGATCACCTGCCATCGGGTCGCCCCCAGGGCGAAGGCCGCCTCCCGCAGGCTCATCGGCACCGCTCGCAGGGCCTCCCGCGAGGCGGCGATCAGAATGGGCAGGATCAGCAAACTCAGGGTGAGCGCCCCGGCCAGAACGCTCCGCTCCAGCTTCAGGCCTCGAACGAAGAGCTCCAGCCCCAGAAGGCCGTAGATGATCGATGGGACCCCGGCCAGGTTGTTGATGTTCAGCTCGATGAAGCGGGTCAGACGATTGCGGGGAGCGTATTCCTCCAGGTAGATCGCCGCGGCGACCCCCACCGGCACGGAGAACAGGGCCGTCAGGGCCATCACCCAGACCGTCCCCAGCAGGGCAGACCGGATCCCCGCCTGCTCCGGGAAACGGGAGGGATAGCGGGTGAAAAAGGACCAGGATAAAACGCCCAGGCCACGCCGGGCCACATCGAACAGCAACATGGCCAGAACCACCAAGCCAAAGACCGTGGCCGTCAGCGCCACAGCCTCAAACACCTTCCCCGCGATCTCCCGCCGCTGTCGCCGCTCCATTCGCACTCGCTCCCCTTTCAGGAAATCGATCCTTCGCCCCGACGGATATGGGATCCGCCGTGACCCCGGGCGGACGATCAGCGATAGACCTCCCGGTAGCGCTCGATGATGCGCAGGGCGATCAGGTTGAACACCAGGGTGAGCAAAAACAGCACCAGGCCCACGGCGAAAATGGTGCGGAACTCCAGGGTCCCATGGGGCGTATCGCCCAGGCTAACCTGGACGATGTAAGCCGTCATGGTTTCGATGGCCCGCCGCGGATCGAGCGTCAGGATGGGCCGCTGACCGGCAGCGATGGCCACGATCATCGTCTCCCCAACCGCGCGGGAAGCGGCCAGGATAAACGAGGCCACGATCCCGGAGAGCGCCGCCGGGATCACCACGCGCAGCGCGACCTCCAGACGGGTGGCCCCCAGGGCGTAAGCGGCCTCCCGAAGCGAGCTGGGCACCGCATAGAGCGCGTCTTCGCTCAGGGAGGAGATCAGAGGGATGATCATCACCCCCATCGTCAGGCCTGCGCTCAGCGCATTGAAAGTCTCCAGGTCGGGAACAACGCGCTTCAGCAAGGGGGTGACGAACAACAGGGCGAAGTAACCGTAGACCACGGTGGGGATCCCGGCCAGAACCTCCAGGGCTGGCTTCAGGATCGCGCGCACTCGCACCGGGGCGTATTCGCTCAGATAGATAGCGCTGAGCAAACCCACCGGCATCGCCAGGGCCAGGGCGACCGCGGAGGTAAGGAATGTCCCGGCCACCAGAGGGAGGATCCCGAAGTGTTTCTGGGCGAACAGAGGCGTCCACTGGGGATCGGTGAGGAATTCCACGAGGGAAACCTGCTGGAAGAAAGGGATGGCTTCCACCACCAGAACCGCCACGATGCCGAGGGTGGTGAACACAGAGACCATCGCGGCGAAGAGGAGAAGGCCCTGGATCGCCAGCTCCCCCCACTCCCGCCAGCGGGCAGCTACCCCCCTCTGGAGACGCACGGTATAAATCTCAGCGGCTGAGCGACTGGTCAGCCCCATAGGTCCCCTGGCTCCGGTCGACGTTGTCGCTTCCGGTGCTTATTTTACAGGAACTATCCCGCTGACCGCTCCAGGGCTTGAGAGATCGGGCCGGCCGCTGAAGGCGGCCAGGAGAAGAAAAACGATCTGGGGATTGGGGCCGCTGGAGAAAGCCCCCAACCCCCAGATCTCCTGGAAGATCCCATCCGGAGGATCACTGCTCCGCTTTCAGAAGATCCTCAATGCTCACGCCCACCTGAGGCCCTCCCTTGAAGACGGTGCCCACTTTGCGGGCCTCAAAGCGCTGGAGCGCCAGCTGATAAACGGTCTCCGGAAGCGGGATGTAACCCACCTGCTTCGCCAGAGCCGGTCCCCGGGTGAGATAGAATCGAACGAAGGCCTCCACTTCGGGCCGATCCGCCGCCTTCCGGTTCACGTAAATAAACAGAGGGCGGGAGAGGGGCTGGTAAGTGCCATCCCGGACCGTCTGCTCGGATGGCGCAACACAACCCTTTCCGTTGTCGATCGCCAGCGCCTTCAGCTTATCCTGATTCTCGAGGTAATAAGCGAGGCCGAAGTAGCCCAGTGCATACCTGTCGTTGGCGACCCCCTGGACCAGCACGTTATCGTCTTCGCTGGCGGTGTAGTCACCCCGGCTGGCGTCCTCCTTACCGACAATCGCCTCCGTGAAGTAGTCAAAGGTCCCACTGTCCGTCCCGGGGCCGAAGAGGGTGAGCGGCGCATCCGGCCACTGAGGGTTCACCTGGTTCCACCGGGTGATCTTCCCTTGAGCCTCCGGCTCCCAGATCTTCTTCAGCTCGGCGACCGTTATGCAGGCCACCCAATCGTTCTGGGGGTTCACCACCACCGAAAGGGCATCGTAGGCGACCGGGAGCTCGATGAATTCGATACCGTTCTTCTGGCAGGTCTCCATCTCCGTGGTCTTGATGGGACGGGAGGCATCCGAGATGTCCGTCTCCCCGGCGCAGAACTTCTTGAAGCCCCCGCCGGTGCCGCTGATCCCCACGACCACCTTCACGTTCGGATAGGCCTTCCCGAACTCCTCGGCGACCGCTTCGGAGATCGGGTAGACGGTCGAGGAGCCATCGATTTTGATCTCCCCACTGAGTTGCGGAGCCGGGGTGGCCGTGGCCTTGCTCTCCCCACCCGGCTGTGAGGCGGGCGGAGCCGCCGTGGGCGTGGCGGCGGGCTGGCATGCCGCCGCAACCAGCGCGAGCCCAAACATCCACGCAGCGAAGGCAGAACGCAGGTTCATGATCCTTCTCCTCCTGTCTGAGGTTTGCGGAAAACGAAGAGGTTCCCCCTTCGTTTCCCCGCCCCAGACCACCCGGGGATGGCCTGAGGCGGGAAAACGATGGGAGGGCCGCTACCCGGCGCTTCGGGCCCGCGCCGACCGCCTGGCCCGGGCGCGGGTCGAACGAAGCTCCATGGGAACGCGCTGTTCCTCCAGGAACCGATGAAGGGCATCGCTCTCCGGAAGGCTGAGCAACACCTGGCGCCCCTCCCGCCGCAGGAGGATATGGTAGTAGGGCCGCCACCCCGCCTCCCGATCAACGTAAACAGGCGGCTCGATAGTCCAGCCCTCATCCAGGGCAAACCGCAGATCCGCCAGCTCCGCATAACCGGGATACAGGCCCTCCGCGGAACGCCGGAGAGCGCTCCAGAAGCGCAGGCCCTCCGAACCCTCCTCCGGGATCTGGGCATGCATGGCGCTCCTCCCCTGATCGTCCGTCCCCATCCGGGATCCCTGCTTCTCCTTGAATTCGTCGCACGGATTTTCAAAGGGCCATCATCCACGCGTTCTGAGAATCCCTCCGGAGTGCCCGGGCGGCGGGGCCTGGCATCAGGCCGCTATGCGCCAGGCCCGCAATTCCCGGCGCAACGCCTCCAGGCGCTCCATCTCCGCCAGCAGGCTCCGCAGACGGATCCCCTCCTCGTCCTCCCCTTCCCGGACCAGACGGGTGAGCTCCTCCCGGAGCCGCCGAAGCCGCTCGTCCACCTGCATGATGGTCTCCATACGGACCTCCTTCATCTCCGGCTCATCTTCATCTTAACGGAACACAACAGGATAAAGGTGAAGCGTTCTTTCGCGTTTCCCGAAGGGAATGTTAAATCTTTTTCACAACAGGCCGGGCGCTGCTGGCCCTTCGGCCCCCGCTGCTTTCGAAAGCTTTCTTCCCTTTCCCCGGAGGCCCTCCAGTCTTGCAGGTCCTGTTCGGATCCATCGGGCGCGGTTTCGATCCTCCGGCCCGGATGACAGGACCTTCGCCCCGTTTTACAATTCAAGGGGGTAACGACCGGCCCTCCCGGGTCAGGAGGTCCGTGGGCCTCCTCATCCCCATGTCCCCTTCGCCCCACCGAGGAAGAGGGGGCAAGAAGCTCTGTCCGTGAGGAGGCAGGCCATGGCGATCCCATTTGATCGCTTACGCCAGGCGCTTGAAGAGGAGCGCGCCCGGCTGAAGGAAGAGCTGGCCCGGCTGGACGCCCGGGCGCCGGAGGGGATCGGTTACCATGATCATATGGCCGATGATGCCACGGATGTGCTGGATCAGACGACGCGGGCCGCGCTGCGCCGGCATCTGGAAATCCGCCTTCAGGAGGTGGAAGCGGCGATCCAGCGGATGGAGGAGGGCACCTATGGGATCTGCCAGGCATGTGGCCGGCCCATTGATATCGCCCGCTTGAAGGCGATCCCTTTCGCTGCGCTCTGCCTGGAATGCCAGTCCAAACGGGAACGCGGATGATCGGGAACAGGCTGAGTGAGATCATCGGATGGAGCCTGAAAGCCATATGGGATCTCGATCGATGGAGGCGCTGGCTATGGGACGCCGGTGGATCATGGGCGCGATCGCCCTCCTCACACTGGCTGCCGATCAGCTGAGCAAGGCCTGGGTGCGGGAGAACCTGGCCCTGTATGAATCCTGGGCTCCCATCCCCGCCCTGGCCCGCTATTTCACCTTCACCCACGTCACGAACACCGGAATCGCCTTCGGCCTGTTCCGTGAATGGGGATCCGTCCTCATCGCGGTTGCGGTCGTGGTGATCGCTTTCCTGCTCCTTTACACCCAGCAGCTGGCGACGGCGCGGTGGCCTGTTCAGATCGCGATGGGCCTTCAGCTGGGGGGGGCTTTCGGAAACCTGATCGACCGGATCCGCTTCGGATCGGTCACCGATTTCCTGGATTTCAAGTTCTGGCCGGTCTTCAATCTGGCGGACAGCGCGATCGTGGTGGGGATGCTGTTGCTGCTGGCCTTCATGGGCGTCGAGGAACGGGCCCAGCCCCATCCGCCGGTTTCCTCCTCCTCCGATGATCCCCGGCAGAAATCCGGATGATGGATCATCCGCGCCCCATCGCCCGGGGAGCGGAGGATCAGGGCCAGAAGTTCTCCGGTCGAGCGAGCCAGAGATCCACATCTTCCTCCGAGCAACCGGGATGCGTGCGGTCGAAGTCCACCATCTCCACAAATACTACACCGTGCACCACAAGGCGCCGGGGCTGATGGGATCCCTGCGGGCGTTCTTCCGCCGACGTTACCGGGTGATCCGCGCGGTGGAAGATGTCTCGTTCGCCATCGAGCCCGGGGAGATCGTGGGCTTTCTCGGCCCGAACGGCGCGGGCAAAACCACCACCCTGAAGATCCTGGCCGGCCTCCTCCACCCCACCGCCGGCGAGGTCCGGGTGCTGGGATTCATCCCCCAGCGCCGGGAACGGGCTTTCCTGCGGCAGATCACGCTGGTGATGGGCCAGAAGCAGCAGCTGCTATGGGATCTCCCCGCCATCGAGACGTTCCTGCTGAACCAGGCGGTGTATGGAATCCCGAAGGCGGAATTCCAGCGCACCCTGGAGGAGCTGGTGGAGCTGCTGGATCTGGAGGGGCTGCTCACCAAGCAGGTGCGCAAGCTCAGCCTGGGGGAGCGCATGAAGTGCGAGCTGGCCGCGGCCCTCCTCCATCGACCCCGGGTGCTGTTCCTGGACGAGCCCACCATCGGCCTCGATGTGACCATGCAGGCCCGGATCCGGGACTTCATCCGGGAATATAACCGCCGGACCGGGGCCACGGTTCTGCTCACCAGCCACTATATGGCCGATGTGGCCGCCCTGTGCCGGCGGGTGCTGGTGATCCATCGGGGCCACCTGCTCTACGATGGGGATCTGGAAGCGCTGGCGGAGCGGGTGACACCCTACCGTATCGTGCGGGTGACCATGGCGCAGCCTCTCCCCCTCAGCGCCCTCTCCCCGTTCGGCGAGGTGCTGAGCCTGAACTCCCACCGGGCCGAACTCCGGGTTCCCCGAGCCCGAACCGCGGAGATCGCCGCGGCGCTGCTCACGGCGCTGCCGGTGACCGATCTGGCCATCGAGGAGCCTCCTGTGGAGGAAGTCATCCGAAGGGTTTTCGCCGAGGCGGCAGAATGGGATCCCGAGCAGGCGGCCCGCTGGCCGGAGCTGGAGGAAGAGGAGGAAGAAGGGGAAGGACCCGCTGCCTATGCCGGGGGTTGATGGGATACAGGACACAGCCCTTCCACGCTCATCACGCCAACGCCGGGGAGCGGCCGTGCCATATCTGCGATCGTTCGATCCCCACCCTTCTCAGACGGGAGCGTTCCGCACCATGGAGATCCCACCGTATCCGACCCGGATGTCGGAGGGTGTCGCCGCGATCCGTGCGACCCTCCGGGCTTATCCCACGCTGCTTCGGATTTACTGGGCCCGGACCCTGGAATATCGGGTCCAGATCCTCATCTGGATCCTCTCGGGGGCCGTGCCGCTGGTGATGCTCGCCGTCTGGCTCTCCATGGCCCGGGAAGGGCCCATCGGTTCCTTCGATGCCGGGACCTTCGTGGGATATTACCTGGCCGCCATTTTCCTCCGCCGGATGACCGGGGTGTGGATCATCTGGGAACTGAACCGGGATATCCGGACCGGAGGGCTGAGCGCCCGGCTGCTGCGGCCCCTTCACCCCCTGCATTACGACCTGGCCCGGACGCTGGCCTCCCGCCCCCTCCAGGCTTTGCTGGTCGGCCCCCCAATCGCTCTCGCCCTCTATCTGTATCCAGGCCCTCAGCTCGATCTCACGCCCCTCAACCTGCTCCGGGTGTCCGCTGCCACGTTCATGGCCCTGTTGCTGGAATTCTTCTTTCAATATGCGATCGGCCTCACCGCCTTCTGGACCTCCCAGGCGGTGGCCTTTCACGAGGTCTGGTTCTTCATCAAAGCGCTGGGGTCCGGATATGTGATCCCCCTGGCGCTGATGCCGGAGGGCATCCAGCAACTGTTGCGCTGGACCCCATTCCCTCTGGTGCTGTCCTTTCCGCTGGAGATGCTGCTGGGGCGCCTCCCGCCCGATCGGATCGCCCAGGGCTTTATCGCCCAGGGGCTGTGGCTGACCTTCGCCGTCACCCTGGTCGCCATGCTCTGGCGGCTGGGGATCCGACGTTACGAGGCCTTTGGGGCCTGAAGACATTTCCCGCTGCCGCGAAAAATCATCGCGGCCCTTCCCTTCCCTACGGCCCTCGGCCAGGAGCGAGATGAGGGGAAAGAGGATGAGGCCATCTCCCCTATCCCGGACGAACGCATCCTGGAAGGACAACCCAACCGCGCAACCTCCACCTGTAAAGGAGGATAAATCCCGATGTCCAGGATCTTCCCGGTGGGAAAGCTTCCCCTGGAACTGATGCAGCGCCTGCTGGATTTCCCGATCCC